>NHDP01000002.1 GCA_002170595.1 Alphaproteobacteria bacterium TMED62 | reverse complement strand
GATTATTTTTACCTACAGAAAATTTTTGTAATTTTTTTTCTGAATCAATTATCTCAACTTTAAATTTTTTTTCTATTAATTTTTCAATACTTCTTAATTTTTTAAATTCATTTATATCAAATAATGAAATAGCAATACCTTCTTTTCCGGCTCTTGCGGTTCTTCCAATTCTATGTACATAAATTTCTGGCTGTGTAGGTAAATCATAGTTAATAACAAACATAATATTATCTATATCTAAGCCCCTTGCAGCAACATCTGTAGCTATAAGAAAATTCAATTTACTATTTTTAAAATCATTTAAAATTCTAATTCTTTGCGATTGTCTTTTATCACCATGTATTGACATAGCTTTAAATTTATTTTTATTTAAACTCTTAGCTAGATTATCAGCCCTTTTTTTGGTTCTTGTAAAAATAATCGCTTGAAATATATTCTCTTTATCAATAATTGATTTTAAATTTACTAGTTTATCTGAATTTGTTACTTTTACTACTTTTTGTTTTATTTTTGAAATTGGTAAAGCCTTAGGACTTAAATTAATTTCTTTATAATTATTTAAAAATTTTATGGCTAGATCTTTTATATTTGTTAGCATCGTTGCCGTTATTAAAATTGTTTGTCTCTTTTTTGGTAAATTATGTGATAATTTTTTTATAACAGGTAAAAAACCTAAATCCATTAACTGGTCTGCTTCATCTAATATTATTGTATCTGTATGATTTAATATCAGACCACGTGTATTAACGTGGTCCATAATTCTTCCGGGAGTACCAATTAATACATCAACACCTTTTAACAGTGATTTTAATTGTGGACCGGGTTTAACGCCTCCAACAATTAAACATGTTCTCAAGGAAAGAAATTTAGAAAATTTTCTCAAGTTATCGAAAACTTGTATTGCCAATTCTCTAGTTGGAACAATCACTATAGATTTACATGATTTTTTTTTATATACAGTACTATATTTAGTTATGTTATGTAATACTGGTAATAAGTATGCTGCTGTTTTCCCAGTTCCAGTTTGCGCTACTCCTAATACATCAGATTTTTTAATAATTAATGGTATTATTTTATTTTGTATAGGTGTTGGTTTGATAATTTTAGCACAGTCCAATGCTTTAATTATTTGCTTATTTAAAGCAAAAGTATCAAATTTATTCATTTTGTCCTTAGAATTAAAATTAAAAGATAATTAGTGTTACATTAATAAAATGTAAATAGATACATATATTTTATTTTTTTTATTACCACTTTTATTTTTAAATTACTAGCATTTAAAATATTCTTAAAAATTTTATAAATTAGTTAATATTATTTAATATTTTTTTTGATTTGTCATTTAGCTTGCATTTGTTTATCCCAAATATTGCATCTTTTAAATATCTTACGCTTGTAGTGCACTTAGTTCCCATTAAAGGCCTAAGTTTTTTTGTGGTTCCAATTATTGTATTATATGCAATACCAGCATCTACATCACTTTTTTCTCTAATTCCCCTGAAATAAAACCTTTCATTATTTGAGTATATATTTTCAGCTGTTGAATCAAGCCTTACTAACTTACCGTTCTCTATATCTGCAATTATAACTGCTCCAAATATTCCAATATTACCATAACTATCAGTAAATGTTCCTTCTAAATCATAGTTTTTAAAATTTTTTGTTTCAGAAAAATTATATTCTATTAAATTTTTTACTTTTGCTTGAAATTCAATAATGTAATCTTCAGAAAAGCAATTACTCAAGTGAAATAGAGAAAAAATAAAAAAAAAATATTTCATTAACACGATCATATATTACTTAAAATAAAAAAACAAACTACTAGTTATTATGATGAAATTTCTTCTTTAACTCGTCATTTAATAGTCTAGTAAATCAATCTTCAGTTTTGAAAATTAGCCAACTTTGCAAATGTTATTGGGTTTATATTTATTCATACCAAAATGCTTATGTAAAAGGATAAGTCATTATAATTCAATGAAAAAAAATGTGAGCTTTTATATACACATGACAGTAAAAGCTAATTCAAATAGTCCACTACTTTTATTTGAGCACAAATAACTATTGTAAGACTTTTATATTAATTATAAATTACCATTTTTCTATATCAGGACGTAGCTCTACATCAAAAGACCAAGCAGATCTTGGTTGTTGGGCAATATGATAAATTTCTTCAGCTATATCATTAGGCTGAGCAAAGATCTCATCTGGTTTATTAAACTGTTGTTCTATTCTAGTTCTTGTCCATGGTGTGTTTATAAAAGCGTCTATAATTAAATAAGCTACGTGAATACCTTTTGGACCAAAGTCCTTTGCTAATGACTGTGCTAAAATTCTTTGTGCTGCTTTAGTAGGGGAAAAATAGGGAGTATTGGCTACTCCTCTTTTAGCTGCAGTATTTCCCGTAACTATAATAACACCTTTTTTTGCTAATAACATATCAGGTATTAAAGCATGAGCAAGATACATTAAAGAATTTGTATTAATTCTAAAATTTTCTTCTAACCACTCAGGTTTTCCATCCAAAAGTGTCTCAAAATTTCCTTTTACAGCATTATGAATCAAAACTTCAGGGGGACCCAACTCTAATTTAATATTTTTACAGATTTGCATAAGCTTTTGTGTATCAGCGACATCACATACATAACCCTTAGAATTAGGAAATTCATTTTCAAATCTTTTGAGTCTGCTTTCTGTTCTTGCTAACATAGCAACTGAGTATCCTGATTTTGCAAATTTTTTAGCAGTGCAACCTCCAGTTCCTTCTCCTGAACCAGTTATCATACATACAGGTTTCTTATTCATAAAAATTCCTTTCAATTAAATACCATACAGTATATTATATAAAATGATTAATAGTTTAAATAAATAATTCATTTAATCCATATTATGAAAAAAAATCAAATAAGAATCTTTACATATTTACCGAATCCAAGAATATGGAAAGCACTGGTAGTAGCTGACATACAAGGAGTAAATATTGAATTAAGAAGCGATAGTCCTAAAAATTTAAAAAACTGGTTGTGGGATTTTAATGCAATACCATTATCAGAAAAAGATAAAAAATTATTTGATAACTCTAATATAAAAGCACAAAAAGGATTTAAGGGCAATCTAATTAAAACAGAAAAATTTTTAAAATTAAATCCTTATGGCACTGTTCCAGTTGCTTTTAATATGTCAGGTAGTATAGGCATTTTTGAGTCTAATAGTATTCTAAGAGTTATTGCTAGATTAGGAAAAAAAAGAAAAATATACGGAAAAAATGCATTTGATAAATCGCTTATTGATAGCTATTTAGATGCATGTTTAGTTTTTGCTACTTTAACTCAAAATTATACTTTAGCATTATATTCAAATAAAAAAATTTCTAAACAACTTATAGATATGGCTGAAAATGCTTATTCTATATTTCTTAATGGCATAGAAAAAAATTTAAAAGAAAATAGAAAAAAATACTTAGTTTCAAATAATTTAACTATTGCAGATATATGCTTTTTTGCAGAACTAAGTCAATTTTTATTTTATGAAACTAAAGCAATGAGATATCTAAGAAAGGAAAAAGAAAGTATATTTTATAAAAATAAAAAAAAATACAAATTATCTTATTCTTTTTTTTGTAAGTTATTAGCTCATAAATCGTTTAAAAAGTTTGCCTATAGAGATCTTTATGAAACCGGAGTATTAAGAACAATAAATTTTAAAAATATTTAATAAAATTGTATATTCACAGATAATTAATTATATTTAACTATATAAAATTGAAAGGAAACCTTTATGCTAAAAGTTTATGGATTAAGTTTAAGTAATCATTCTTCAATGATTAAATTTGCATTAAAAGAAAAAAAAATAGACTATGAATGGATAGAAACTCTTCCGTATAGTATGTCTAATGATAAGTCTATTCTCGAAAAGTCAGCAATAGGGGCACTGCCAATAATAGAGTATCAAGGAGAATATATATCAGAAACACTTGCTATTTTTTCTTTTTTAGATAAAGCCTTTCCTAATATTAAGCTATTTTCTGAAGATCCTTTAGAGTTTGCTAAAACAATAGAGATTATAAACATATGTCAATTTTATATAGAACTGCAGGCAAGAAACTTTTATCCTTTTATTTTTTTTGGAGGAAAAAAACCAGAAGGTAATATTGATATGATCAAAGATAAAATTCATATGGGACTTAAATCATTAGAAAAAAAATCAACTCTTAATCCTTATATGATCAACAATTTTTCTTATGCTGACATTTATTCCTCTTTTGCTATATTTACTACTATACCAGTATGTAAACAAATATATGATTGGGACATTTTGCAAGATTTTATAAAGCTTAGTGACAGTCTTGATATAATAAACTCTAGAGATACTGCAAAAGCTGTTTATAATGATGTTGCTGAGGCAATGAACAAACTAAATAATAATACTTAATTGTCATTTGTATTTATTCAATTCTTTAGCTTAATTATTTAGATTTTAATAAATTCAGTGGAAGTCTACTGCTGTGTCGAAAGTTCTGTTATTAAAAACCTATGCTTATAAGTTATTATTTATTTAAACTACAAGTATTCTTGCAACTTTTTTTTGGCTTTTCTTAAAATAAAAAATATCCATGATCTTTTATAATATTATAACTATCTGAAAAAAAATTTCTTTAGTATCATTAATATTTATAAGTATTGTACTAAAATTATCCCTTTTTTTATAATTGCTTACATAATTACTTTTTTTTGATATGTTAAAAATATAAAAGTGTACTAACTATCATTTATAAAATTTTGTAAATATGACGGAAAAAAAAGCACAAATAATTTCTACTCTTATATTAGACTAGAGAAGTGAACCAGAATTATAATATTACTTAAGTTTTTTAGAAAAAACAGGAACTGAGTTTTTTAATAGTTTAAAAGATGTGGGTTTATTATCATGGAGAGTAAGTAGAGTTTTTAATAAAATTAATGCAATAAAAACTAGTTAGGTTTATATTTATTCAGACCAAAATGCTTATGTAAAAGGACAAGTTATTATAGGTCGATGAAGAAAAGAAAATGAGAACTTTTATAAACACATGACAGTAAAAGTTGATGCAAATAGAGCGCTACTTTTATTTGAGTACAAATAGCTATTATAAGACTTTTATATTAATTATAAATTATCATTTTTCTATATCAAGACGCAGCTCTACATCAAAAGACCAAGCAGATCTTGGTTGTTGGTGTACCCTGAATTAGCAAATTTTTTAACAGCACTAACTCCAGTGCCAGTTATCATGAATACAGGTCTCTTATTCATTTCTAGATAAAAATTTATGCTGATCTTCACTTATTTTGCATTTTTCTATAGTAAAACCAACATTATTTTTATAACTTGTCGCATATTTACATTTTAATCCCTTTAATCTTTTCCATACGCCAGTACCATCTATATATTCATTAACTCCTACTCCTTGTTCAAAATCATCAGAGACTCTTTTAGTCAGAGACCAATTTTTAAAATCATTTTTATCTATTCCTTCACACATTATTTCTAAATCTATTTTATTTAAATCATCAGTTTTAACTACGCCTCTACAAGTATTTGTTCCATAATTACCATAATTATCAGTCCAAGTCCCTTCTCCCTCATAAATTGAAAATTTATTGCCATTAGGTAAATTATAAGTTTTAAGTGTAACTTTTAAGTGAGAGTTTGTAATAAGTTCAAAAGAATTTGCAGTTTTTGTAAATAAAGTTATTAACATTAAAATTTTTAATAATTTGTTCATAAACACATATTATTTAAAAAAGATTAAATGTAAATTATTTATTAAAAAATAAAATATTTGTAAAAGAAGATAGTAAAAAAATAGATACTTGAAAGCACTGTTTATGTATATCCAATAGTTGTATAATTACTGAATATTTTAAAATAATGTTTATAAATAAAAGGCTATTAATTTAAAATGACAAATTTTGTATATTTTGATATCAGGTAATTAAGTAAAATTACTTAGTGAAGAAAATCTCTGGTCTTGAAAATCTGTAAATAAATTATTTTTATTTTAACTATTAAGTATATCTGCTACTTCTCTTGGCTTTTCTAAAAATGAAAAATGTCCACAATTATTTATAATATTGTAATTATCTAAACCTAATAGAGTCTTAGTTTCATTTCTATTAATTTCATTGGCCCAATCTTTATCACCATATATTAGTTTAGTCTGAATTTTAAGTTTACTGTAAAAACTTTTAGATTCAGACCAACCTTTATAATTTTTAAGTACATTTCTAAAATGATATGTGTATCCATTTTTTTTAATAGAAGAACACAATAAATTTAAGTATTCATTTGACAAACATTTGTTATCAAAAAAACCGCCCCTTAATATATTTTTAAGAATAATTTTATTCTCTAAACTAGAAAAAAAATTTCCTACTAAAGGCAAGCTAATATTAAATAATATAAATTTGGCAAATAAATTTGCTCTTGATATACCTTCACCAAAATATGTGTCATAATCATAAGGATTAAATAGAAATATCTTTTTTACAATTTTTGGCAATTGAAAAGCTGTAGTTGCAGATAAAACTGCTCCAATAGACTCACCAGCGATAATAAGATTTTTAAGTTTATTTTCTTTTATAAAGTCCACTATACAATTAGTAAAAAATTTTTGGTCATATCTCGTACTTGTATTTATAGGTGATTCTCCAAACCCTGGAAGCTCAAGAAGATAAAGTGTATATGTATTTTTTAATAAGTCACTAACTTTATAAGAATATTCTAATCTATTTCTAATAGTATGCAGCAATAATATTGGAGCTCCTTTTCCAATTACTTTATATCTTATAAATGTATTATCATTTATATTAAATTTTTTTATCATTTTATTAATCGAAATTATAATTAAATTTTTATACCAATTGGTTTAATAAATATATACTAATTATTCAACATTAAAAGGAGTAAAGTAAATAAATCTGCAACTATTTTATTAGTAAGTATAGTTTTTATAGTTCACACTAGTAAATTATTTGCTTAAATTACATTTAATCGGGCATTTATAAAGAAATCAAATGGATATTATTGCTAAGATAAAGACGAAGAACTTTGGGTTGGCAATCATGTTACCCAGAATAAAAATCTGAAGGAGTTACTATTAATATTAAAAATATTTGAATCATGAGTAAGGGATTGATAAATCTTACTACTGAAGTTATTGACTCTGCTGGTGATAAATATATTAGTACTGCATCAAGAGAGATTAAAGAACAATTAAGCTATATGATTATAAATATTTGTTATAATAATATATAAATTTAAAATTTTAATTACAAACTTGCTTGTAAAAAAATCCACCTTGTGAATAATTTATGGCGTATGTACAGATTTTTCCTATAAACTTTTTATATTTACCTGTTCCTTCAATATATTTAGTCTTTCCTACACCAGCGCCTTTTTCTGAATTTCTATTTAATATAAACCAAAATTCTTCTTCTTCATTATCTGAAGCTTCACAACTAACTTCAAGCATTTCATTATTTTTAATATTTTTTACCCAACCTAAACAATTAAGTTTTCCATAATTACCCTTGTTATCTTCCCAATATCCATACGAATTTATTATTTTGTAAATATTATTACTGGGAAATTCTATAGATTGTGAATGTTTTAACTCTCCATACCATTCAAGACTATATTCTTTTGCAAATAAATATTGAGAAGTTAATAGAAAAAAAATTATATATATTAAAAATTTCATACTTAAATTATATCTTCTCATATATTATCTACAACTTATTGTTTTACAGTTTGTAGAATAATTATATTAATTAAAGTTTCTAGAATCTTGAGACTTATGATATTTTCTTAGTATATAATATTTAATTAAGTATTATCAAAGTTTATGAGCTTGTATCAAACTATTATTTACATAAAAAAATAATTTTCCAATTTCCAAATATTTAATATTGTATATTATTTTCATTAGATAAATTACTTAAAATTTGTCGTAGATCTTCTGAAATACTACATTTTTGTTAAAAAATAAGCATAATCGTGAAACAGTATCATAATTGTTAGTTAATATACAGATGCATTAATATAGAAATAACCATAATTTACTAAATTATCTGTAAATGTTCCATCTAGAACAAAATTTATAAATTTTTAGAATCAGATATTTGGTATGTTGTAATTATATTTCTTTTATCGTTTGTAATTCTTATATTCTCAAAACTATTAGCAATATTTGCAACGAAGAAAAATAATAAAATAATCTATATCTGTTTATAAATAGAACAACTTTAATTTGCATATAGTTATAATAAGAATCTTAGACTAATTCAAAATCAAGAATATTTATCATAATTACAATTAAATAAATTTTAGGTCTAATGCCTCCTGAATAAGCTTTAATTAATTAAAAATATGTCTAACTGAAAAAGCACCTCTGATTTCTCCTATATTAAAATCAATTGCTTTATCATCAGGATAATTTATTTTTATTTGTCTGAGAACTTTATTACTAACATTACTACCATGACAATTTAAACATACTTCTTTGACAGGAATAGCCTTTATAAAAATGTATGTTTTTTCTTTATAATTAGTTGTAGTTTTCTTAAATACTAAATCTTTGAATTCAGTACCAGATTGGAGTTTTTCCTCAAAACTCTTTAATATTAGTGCTTCTTGCTTAGTAGGTTTGTTTGCAGGATTTCTATATTTAAGACTTATTCTCTTTATAGACGTTTTTTCAGTGCTATTAAGAATTGTTAAGTCTTGAGCCTCAACACTACATATTTTTAAAGCTGAAACTATATCTCCATCTTTAAGAGCAATTTGAAGTTTATTCTTTAAGTTTTTCATAGTTTTATTAATTGTAGCAATTACTAATTTTTCTTGATAATTTATATCATCATCACTTTTAAGATGAAAAATAATAAAATAAAATAAAAGAAAATATATTTTCATAATTAAATTATAACTAATAGATATTTCTCTTCAAGCTATAGATATTATAATTAAACATCATCTTTTATTCATCAAATACGTGCCCAAAGACGGCCTTTGAATAATTAATAATTACCTCATGTTTTTTAAGAATAGTAAATAAAATTATATTAGGGCTTTTATTTCATAAAAAATACTTATTTCAAAATTAAGCAGTTTTTTAATTATTAGCAAAATAATTTTTAATTATAAAAGTAGTGATGTTTGCTATTATTACAAATTCTAGAATTTTGCAAAGCTACTTAGGTGTTAGGTTAGATAAAAAAAACAATCTAAACATTACCTTATATTTATTCTAGTCTTTTGCTAACTCGCTTATAATAGGACAGTCTGGTTTATTATTTCCAGGACATTTTTTAATTAACCACTCTAATGATGCTTTTAAATCACTTAATTCATCAATCTGCTTAGTAATAATAATTAATTTATTTTTTGCAATATTTCTGACATGTTCGCTTTTTCTATTATCATTTTTAAACAATACAATTAATTCTTTACATTCTTCTAAGGAAAATCCTAAATGTCTTGCTCTTACAAGAAATTTTAACTTATCTATATTTGATTGATCAAAATATCTATAATTATTATTCATTCTCTTAGATTTAATAATACCTATATCCTCATAGTACCTTATAGCACGTCTAGTAATTTTTAATTTTTTTGACAGTTCTGAAATAAGCATATTGACCTTTACGTTACGGTATACCTTATTTTTACAATAAGGATTATTAATGAAAATAGCAATAACTTTAAAATTTATAATTATTTTATTTACTTTTACTAGCTTAGTTCAAGCTAGACCTGTGTCTTATGTAGGTGGATTGACTTTAATGTCATTTAATGACTATCAGAGTAATTCACTTCTTATACATTATACACCATCTTCAAAATATTCTTTAGGTTATAATATTGAATATTGGAATGATAAAGAATTCTGGATAAATAATTTAAATTTGAATTATTTATTGAAAAGAATTAATACTAAGAAATCTCAGGCTAACTTTTATTTTAAATCTGGCTTAGGATTTTTATATACTGATTTTAAAAAAAATGAGAAGAAAAAAGAATATGTTTCAACTCTAAATTTTTCTGCAGATTGGGAAACTAGAAGCAAGTTTGTGTCATATTCTTCAGAATTAATAAAATCAGAAAATATTGCTAATATATTTTTGCAGAAAGCTAGAGTTGGATTTGCTCCATATATCGCAAGTTATGGAGAGATCCACACATGGTTAATGTACGAATTAAATTATATGTCGTCAGGAGATAATAATTTGAAATCTGCGGCAATTTTAAGGTTTTTCAAGTCTACTAATTTATTTGAAGCTGGTATTGATGTAGATAAAAACATTTTATTAAATTATATTAAACGATTTTAGGAAAAAATATGAAAAAATTAAATTTATTATTAGTAATCTTATTTATTACTTACAACGGATATGCACATGACAATAATGATGAAAGTCATGAAGTTTCTGACTCTATCGAGATACTTTCTAGTGGGGTAAAAACTGATAATCTAGTGAATGTTACTACTATTGGTATGGTATGTGATTTTTGTGCTCAAGCTATAGAAAAAGTATTCATGAAAAGACAAGAAGTAAAAGGTATTAAAATAGATTTAAATAATCAAAAAGTAGTAATATTTCTCAAACAAAATATTTTACTAGATGATAGTGTAATTCGAAAGTTATTTGAAGATGCTGGATATGGTGTAGAAACTATAGATAAAAGCATTTAATATGAAGCCTATTTCGTTAAAAAACCTTATACTTCCATCCATAGGCCTCTTTACAAGTCTAGGTACACTTGTATGTTGTGCACTGCCGGCATTATTTGTTGCTATTGGAGCAGGAGCGGTTTTAGTAGGATTATTATCAAATTTTCCATTTCTAATAGTATTATCTAAAAATAAAGACATATTATTTTTAACTTCTGGTATTTTAATTGGATTTAGTGGTTTCTTAATATGGAAAAGTAGAAATGCACCCTGCCCTGCTGACCCCTTAAAAGCAATAACGTGCAATGTACTTAGAAAAATAAGTATCTATATTTACTTTTTTTCGTTACTTTTTTATTTTATAGGATTTTTCTTTGCATATATTATAAGTTATATTATTTAAGATTTTTAGTTTTAAAATCTTTCCTGAATGTTAAAACTTCATTTTACGTATAATATAATTATTATTTAAAAAGCTGATAAATAATAAGTCCCACTGCATTACTAACAGTTTTATTGAAAGATAGTTCAGGTTATTAGCTATTACTTCTTTTTGTTTCTTTCAAAGAGAAATATATTATTTTTAAATAGTTATTTTATGAGAATTATTTTACTTAATTTACAATTTTTATTACTATTTTATTACTGAGCTTATTTTTATACATATTTATTACTTAAAACTAAGTTAATTAAGTTTTAATAAAAATCTTATTGTTTTACGGCAATATCATTAGAAGTTATAACTTTATTTATTAAAAAAACCTAAACTTTAAATAATTAATTAATAATTTATTATAATTATCTTAGTCAAAAAAATGGCATACATGTCAGCTGGAAAATTAAAAGGATTTTAGTAAAAATCATGAACGTAATTTAATAATTTACAGTTACTAAATCACGTTCATAAATTTAGTAGCATTAAATTATTTAGTATATTTTAAAGTAAATTGAAAACTAGAATAACCTGTTTCAGGATTAAATTCGCCTTTGTTTAAACCATAACCTGAAATATTTTTATATATTCCTGTACCACTAATTATTTTAACAAAACCTACATTAGTAAAATTTTTAGACCCTCCTGGATTCTGGCTAGTTCCCTCAAAAGTCATAAAGATTTTGCTACCGTCACTATAAATCTGAGTAACATGCCCTTTAACAGGACCGTTTTTATTGATATAGTCACTATAACCCCAATTATAACTTTTAACTAGAGATAGTCCTTCACAATTTTTATTCTTGTCTTTATATGTACTTTCTAAAGAAAATATTCTTACTGAATGGCCTTCTCTGTCAGTATCAATACTAAATTGTTTAGTATATTTACTTTCTTCAGGTTTTGTTTCATAAGTATAAATACACTCCTTTGCACTAGCTAAATTTAATGCAAATATAAAAGCATATATTGTTATTAAAAGTATTTTCATAGTTTATCCTTTCTAATTATTATGGTATCCAACTGCACATATTTGATCACTAACTTTTGTGACTAATGCAGTTTTTATATATTCTTTATCTTTTTTCTTAATGGTATCTAAAGGATATGTAATTTTAAAAGTAACTTTATTTATTTTACCAACTTTTGCTACTTTCAAAAACTCTTCACCAACATTTTTTCCATCACTATCTATAAAATCAAGTAAATCAAACCCTACATTAAAAGGATGGCCAGTTAGTATACCACTATCATCCGCACAGAATGGATATAAGTCTTTAAAATTAAAACCTCCTGTTCTTTCTGTAAATATATTTAGTGCATAAGCCTTATCATAATTTATTAAATTTACCGCTCTATTTAACATATTTTTTGCTTCCTCCTCAGTACCAAAATCTTTAGAAATAGATTTAGACATAAAAGAAATTAAAAATATTGAAAAAAAGAAAATTTTTAAATAATTCATATATACCTCCATGTTTATAATACAGTTTATTATTTTAAAGAAATAATTATAAGCTATAATATTTATAAACTAAAGTATTATATATTATACTAATTGGTATAAAAATTATTATAAAAAAAAAATATACAATAATAAAAATTTCTAAAAAGATTATAAAATATATTTAAGGTAATATTATACTTGAGCCAGAAGTAATTCTTGATTCAATATCATCATGTGCTAAAGAAATATCTTTGAGTCTGTAACGTTGATTTATGTCTACTTTTAACTTGCCCTTTGTAATTAAATTAAATAACTCTTCAGCATTGTTTTTTCTTTCATGTTTATTTTTTATGAATGTTAATAAACCTCCACATATTATTGAGCCTGATATAGGTTTTAGCACACTAATATCAACTGGTTCAAGAAGTCCAGCTGAATTTCCATAACTAACTAATTTTCCTCTATCTGCTAAGCAACTAAGACCTCTTTGTAAAGTACTTTTTCCTACTGAATCATAAATAATATCTGCTCCTTTTCCTTCTGTTATTTCCATAATCTCATTTGAGAAATTTTGTTTTCTAGAATTTATGTAAAAATCTGCACCTATTTTTCTTATTCGAGCTACTTTTTTATCTGTACTAACAACACCTATTACTTTAGCACCTATTAAATGGGCCCATTGACATAAAAGGCTTCCTACCCCTCCAGCCGCAGCATGCACAACTACTATTTGATTTTTTTTAACCTGACCTAACTCTTTAATAAGATAATGAGCTGTTAATCCTTTTAATGTAGATGCAGCAGCAATTTCATATGATATATTTCGAGGAATAGTAAAAAGTTTATTAGCATTTACATTCATAAACTCTGAATATGTTCCTAAATTCATACAGTGTGCAACTCTATCTCCTACTTTCAACCCATTGACATTTTTACCTAATGATTCAATCCTTCCAGAACCCTCAACACCTAATATATATGGCACCTTACTATCTGGAGAATATGATTTAATAGAATAATTACCATTTCTCATATTGATATCAATAAAATTTAGTCCAATTGCAAAATGCTTAATTCTAACTTCTTCAGATAAAGGATCCGCCAATAAACTTTTTTCATAATTCAATACACTGGAATTTCCAGTATTATAAATTTTTATAACATGATTTTCTATATTCATTTATTTAAATGATGAAAAATAATT
>NHDP01000001.1 GCA_002170595.1 Alphaproteobacteria bacterium TMED62 | reverse complement strand
ATTAGTTAGGAATAAATCATCTTCACCTTCTTCTATTAAATATGAACCCCACGATCCATCGATACTGTTTCCACCCTTTGCTTGGTTTGACATGTCTAAATCAGAAGTATAAACGTTTGCCCATCTTGTTCCATCTGCACCTAAATTACGAGTACCGTTAGCGTTAGGTAAGATATTACCAGAAACTGTTAGTGTACCTGAGAATGTGTCAGAAGTATCTGATCTTAGGAACGAAGCACTACTGATACCATCAAGTGTGTCAGCATCTAGTCCAGAACCTGAACCATCAACTGTCTTGATAAGTGTTAAGATTTCTGATGCTGTTTGATCGGCAGTCGCTCCAGATTCAATTCCGTCCAACTTAGAATGATCTGCAGTGGTGAAGTTTTCGTCAGTTTGACTTGCAACAGAGAAATCTATCGTACCATCAGCATCTTGATATGTTACTGTAATACCACTCTCAGTATTACCTGTAAGCATAGCACCAACTATGTCCTGAATCTCTTCATCTGTCTGATCGGCAGTCGCTGACGCTTCAATTCCGTCCAACTTAGAATGATCTGCGTCAGTAAACACGTTACTGTCACTAGCACTTCCAACTAATGTACGAATTTCAGCAGCAGTCTGATCGGCAGTCGCTGACGCTTCAATTCCGTCAAGTTTTGAACCATCTGTTGCTAGGTCTCTTCCATCAACAGTACCACCAACAGTGATGTTGTTTGTAACTGCAAGTGAACCGAGTGTGCCAACACTTGTTAGTGAAGATGATACAACACTTGAACCAAGTGTAGTAGCACTTAATATTGAACTATTGTTTATCTTATAGACCTTACCACTTGCAAGGTTCAAGTTTTCAGAAGCACCCCAGTTATCGCCTGTTGCTTCAAAGTTAAATGTCTTATCTCCATCACCTGAGTCAACTGTCAATCCAGCACCATCAGCAGCAGCATCGTCTGCAGAACCTGTTGCAACTTGGAAGTTTTTGTCATCAATCGAAATTGTAGTAGAATTGATTGTGGTAGTCGTTCCGTTTACAGTTAGGTTTCCTGAAATGACAGCATTGTCTGCAATGGTTGTAGTACCACCGTTTGAGTCTATCGTAAGATTACCTGATGATGTTGTTACAGTGTTACCATCAATTGTGACGTTATCAACATCAAGGGATGTGAGTCCATTGATATCTGTTTGTGAACCGCCAAGAGCGATTGAATCAGAACCAATTGTTATAGAACTATTGGAAAGTTTTGAATTTGCAATAGAACCTGCCAACTGAGTATTAGTTATAGTACCAGTTAGACTTGAAGTAGGATAATTTGTTGCATCAGTCAAATCAAATGCTGGAGTTGCATCACTTCCACCTAGAGATAGTGATATGCCACCATAAGATACAGAACTGTTTGCTAACTTACCGTTTGCGATTGATCCAGCGAGTTTATCGTTAGCGATAGAACCTGCTAGTTGAGCATTGGTTATAGTACCACTCAGACTTGAGGTAGGATAGTTAGTAGCATCCTGAAGATCGAATGCTGGAGTTGCATCACTTCCACCTAGTGATAGTGATATGCCACCATAAGATACTGTACTGTTGGATAACTTACCGTTTGCGATTGATCCAGCGAGTTGAGTATTGGTTATAGTGCCTGTTAGACTTGAAGTAGGATAGTTAGTAGCATCAGTCAAATCAAATGCTGGAGTTGCATCACTTCCACCTAGAGATAGTGATATGCCACCATAAGATACTGTACTGTTTGATAACTTACCGTTTGCTATGGAACCTGCTAACTGAGTATTGGTTATAGTGCCTGTTAGACTTGAAGTAGGATAATTTGTTGCATCAGTCAAATCAAATGCTGGTGTAGCATCTGAAGCACCTAACGCTAGACTTATACCACCATAAGATACTGTACTGTTTGCTAACTTACCGTTTGCGATTGATCCAGCGAGTTTATCGTTAGCGATAGAACCTGCTAACTGAGCATTGGTTATAGTACCAGTTAAACTTGAAGTTGGATAACCTGTTGCATCTTGAAGATCGAACGCTGGAGTTGAGTCTGATCCACCTAATGATAATGAAACACCACCATAAGATACTGAACTGTTTGCTAAATTACTGTTTGCTAATGCAGTATTGAAAGTTGCAGTTCCAGTTACAGTTAAATCGCCAATTATACCTGCGTTTGCGTCAACGTCTAACGTATCGATGTGTGCTGTACCATCAATAAAAAGATCCTTCCATTCTTTGGAGGAAGATCCTAGATCATATGTACCATCATCATCGGGAATTATATTACTATCAACTTCTCCACCGAATACAACATTATCTGTGTTTGCATTTCCGAGAGTAAGTGTACCACCAGAAAATGTTGTTGTGCCTTGGACTTCAAGGTCACTATACATGAAAACGTCTTCTGCAAATGTGGAAACTCCAACGTGAGAGGATAGACCTGCTATAATCTGTTGGTTTTTACCTCCGACCTTTGCTAATTCTCTAGCTCGTGACATTGGAAACTATTTTTTTCTATTTAAATTTATTTATACCTCGGTGAGATTTATTTTATATTTTTTCTTTGTGATATTATTTATCATGAATATATCATTTTCTCCCTCTTGTAATGTCCAGTCGCCAGTTGTGCCATCCACACAGTTTGAATCTGCATTTTTATTACTAAAGTGCATATCAGCAACATATGCATTTCTCCACCTGACTGAATCAGATCCAATATCATAGGAGTTATGTGCACTAGGTAATAAATGACCACTAAATGTTGATTGACTATTAACAGTAAGATTAGTACCTGAAAATGTTGTGGCAGTTATAATACCACTAGTATGAATATTCTGATCTATTGCTCCTGCAGTGTCACCTACGATAACATCACCACTTTTTACTGGAAGTGTGGCAACAACATTTCCTGAGTAAAGTGAATGTGGTGCTGCTTGAACTCTAGTGTAGTGTTGATTACTTACTTCACAATAGTAATCAATTCTACCTGCAGATCCATCATTACTTCTCACGTCCACTCTATTATATGCAGTACCTATACCCCATGCTATAAAGTTTCTTGTTGTTGCTATATTACCAACACCTAAATTACTTGCAGTAAGAAATCCAACAGAATTAATTTGATTTACATCTAAAGTGTAATCATTAAAAATTAAATTTGAACTACCAACTATGCTCCCACCATCAGAGTATAGAATATGATCACTAGTTATGTCAGCAACAGATAACGAACTTAATACTGTCTCTCCACCAGAGATATCTGCACCTCCATTACCATCAATTTGACCATTAAAAGTCCCCACCCCAGAAACAAATGCGGTAGACATTCTTGCAAAACCTAATGTATTAATACCTGATGAAAATACTTCCCCTTCTAATTGACCATTAGCACGACCTGTTAAAATTCCTATAATATTACCTTGAACTTCACCCACAAATTGAGATGCAGTGACAAGACCACTAAAGTTTCCATTTGTTCCCTGTAAATATGTGACCGTAGATATCCCTAACGATCTCAAATTACCCATAAATGAATTGTTAATTGTAATTATTCCATTAGTGGAAGTAATTATTCCTGTATTATTAATAGTGCTTGACTCTATCTGAGTCAAAGTTGTAACTCCAGATATTGAAAAACCTAGTGCAGTTAATTGACCGAGAGTGTTTATTCCAGTTGAGTTAATATTGTTTACAGTAATATCTGGATTCCCTGTTAAACCACCTGCAGTTCCAGAAACATTTCCTGTTACATTACCAGTAACATCTCCAAGTAAATTTCCTTGAAATTGTGATGCTGTCGTAATACCTGATACAACAAGATTTATGGCATTAGTATAAGAAAGTGTTGCGATTCCAGTATTTGTTATGTTGAGACTGTTCATATTACCAGTCACAGATATTACACCAGTTCTTGTAGGACTCTCAAATATTGATAAACCTGCTCCTATTGTTAAAGTGTCAATTTCAGTAAGATTTTGTAATCCTCTGTCATCATTCATATTGAGGTTACTATCAGGAACACCTCTAAATGAAACTATACCCGAAGATGGAGAATAAAAAGTTAAACCTGCTCCGATTCTAAAAGTTGTTACACCTGCAATTGACGTAAATGCATTAGCATCTTGAATATCATTTACTGCTCTTTGTATATTAACTGTCGCTACACCAACATCTACTCCACCTATACTTTGAATTGTTTGATCAGTATCTACACCATTACCTTTAAAATTTAATATAGTAATTGATCCACCAAATCCAGTAGGTGCAGTCCCTTCCGATTCAACAGTAATACCATCAACAGATCCAGCAGGTGTTAATGGACCCCAATATCTATTACCAAATACATCACTAAAAAGAATATAATTATTATTTCCTGGTAAGTTTAAATTAGGTTCACATTCCCCCAAATTTAAAAAAGTTTTTTCGCCACCAACAATCTGAATTCTGCTGGTAGATAATCCAGCAAATGATACTACTCCAACTTTTCCAGATAGTAGTGGTAATCCCATTACTTAGCGTTCTCCAGTATACTGATAATTACTTTCATTACATCTGGATCACCGTTACTTTGTATTTTTAAAATATCTCCAGTTTCTAAAACTAATCTTCCTTGAATAAAATTCATAGCATCATCAGAAGGTATAGATGCTTTACTTACAATTTCAGTGTCCACAGAGGATCTACTATGAAATGCACTAAATTGTGTAACAGATGTTCCTGTCCCTATGTTTGACACATTTCCATATATAATCAACGATGAAACTCCAGCTGGACATGTATATATTCCAACTGCAGAAGATGTCAGTGTATGAGTTATGGTTCTGAATTTATTTAAAGGTATTACTGCCATTTATCCTCCCAATGCAATAATTAGTGGTGTTAGTGTTGCTTGGATGCTTTTATTAAATGCATCACCAGTGATAGTTCCTGTCTGTTGATTTATTGTAAAATCTTCACCAATATCAAAGTTTCCTTTCTCATCTGTTGAGGTAAAGACGACCTTTCCACCTTCAGTTGATACAGTTTTATTTGCGGGTATTGCAACACCACCTTTTCTAGGTAATGCTGTCCCGATGGTGTTACCTGACCCCACATACTCAAATGAATGAGATGATGCTAAAATTAGTGATTGTCTAGCAAATGGAATGGTAGATCCTACTCCTACATTTGCAGGTAGTGTCTGATCAATAGTTATTGTCGAGACACCCGCAGTAGGGAACGTAGCACTATTTATGGTGAAATATTCTGGTTCAACATTTGCAGTTGCAGTTGCTGTGACACCAGACGTTGGAGCAGCAATAGAAATATTTGGAGTGTTCCTATATTGAGTACCAGTAGCAAATATATTTACCGCAGTTACACTACCAAAACCACTGACAACAGCAACACCCTCTGCAACAATTCCTCCATCTCCTTGTGCATCATCAAAAGTGACGGTTGGAGGATTAGATGACGTATAACCTGACCCTGCACTAGTCATATTTACGCTGCTTACACGATTAAAAAGTTCACCAATATAAAATGCCTGTCCTGAATATGGTCTAAAGGTTCCTAAACCACCAACGACTACTTGATTGTCTTCAGCAATTCCTTCAACTGCAAGAGTACCACTATAATTTACAGTTCCGATGCCTTGAGAAACTAATCCTAGTCTTCCAGCAAATGAGTTTGAGTTTGTAAGATCACATTGTCCACCAGAACCACAATAAATCGCTATGTCATCACAGTTAGTAAATATTGAAACTAATTGTGCATATCCATCATTTGTTATTGAAACACCAATACCACCTTGATTGTACTGAGTATATGAATCAACAACCATCGATTTCAAATTCGATGCATCATTTCCATCAATCTTCATTCCTATTGAATTTGGAACGAAGTTTGTACAGTTTCTTACATATGGTGATTGTGTTATAAAACCTACATAAGTATTTCCACCTTTACCATCTCCTACATTTACAACGAAATTATCTGCATCAATTACATTGTTGACACTTGTAAAAATACCTGCAATAGGGTCAGTTGCTCTTGGATAATATTTTATTGAGGTATTATTATCTCCCTTACATGTAAATTTAAGTGAACCTGTTCCAAATCCTATTGTGTCTGAAACAGTTAATCCATGACCGACAACCGTAACAGTTGTGACACCAGTTAATGTATTGTATTGAATATTTGATGGAGTTAATGCTACTCCGACCCAACTACCAACACGAATTGCTATCGTTTGCTGGACATTAACTGTTATGGTAGTTCCTGTAACAGCAATAATATTAAGTGCTACTCCAGATGCAGGATCTGATGGACGAGGATAAGGATGTGTAGTTTTATGATTATCATCATCACATGTAAATGTAATTCCGTAGTCAGCAATAGTGATTTTATTACCTGGTGTAAGACTATGTGACCCAATATTGATTAATAGTTCACCTGTGCTTGGTGTGTAAGTTGTTCCAGACTGTGCTGTAAAGTTTCCACTTGCACCGTTACTTGCGGTAAGAGCATTAGTAACACCACTTACAAATATATGAGTGCCAGTTCCAGATACACCAACAAATTTATTATCATTAGTTCTTGGAGGATGATATGAGATCATAGCACCAGTGTTTGCAGCACCAATGAATGACATATTTTGAACTAAACACCCATTATCAACATGAAATAGATCTTTACCAGTATTTAAAGGTATAATTTGAGTATTTCTTAAATCATCACCATCTACGGTAGTATTAACTGGTAACGATATAGGATTATCTTCTGGGAATACACCACCTGCTACTCTAATAACATCACCAGTAACTGCTTTTGCTGCTGCTGCTTTTATTGTTTTTAATGATGTGCTTTCTCTTCTACCATCATTATTATTATCTCCTCTCTCAGAAACATATAATATATTTTGTGCAGTAGCACCTGCACCAACCCATGTTAATTCACCAGAGTCATTTGCACCTATGACTGATCCGATACCTGGAGATGTTCCTTGTGCATCAAGGAATGTACCTCCAATCTGTACAAATCCATTTGAAGATCCTGAACCTACAGGTCTCTTGACTTGTAATAAGTACTCAGGAATAGCGGTGCCAATACCTACTCTATCTTGAGGAGAAAAATAATATAATTGATTTGATCCTGCAAATTTACCTTGTGAATCTTTATGTTGTACTGAATAAGTAGCACCATCTGCATCAGCTTTAATATCAGCACCTGAAGACCACGAAATTCCTGAACCTACACTAATTAATACTTGACCCGTACTACCTGCTCCAACATTGGAGTCAAACACTTTGTCAGCAAATCTGACATCTCCTCTGAAATCTCCCGCATATGCAGGTTGTGTGCTTCCTACACCTATATTTCCTACTGCTACTACACCATCAAAGTTTGATGTAGGTGCTACATCTAAACCATATTCAGCAAAAGTTTTTCCGATTGCAACTTTATTTGTATCTGCATCTGCTACTAGTGTTTCGGTACCTACTTCTAGACCCTTTTCTATTGCAAATTTTTTATTAATAGCCGCCATTTAAAGAAGCACTCCTTCTTGTCTTAATATTTATGAAATACGCATGATATAAGCGATTGCATAATATGGAGGTAAATTATCAAATGCTTGACCCATTGTGCCACCTTGATCTCCAGTATTTCCACCAACTCCTAATGATAAATTGCCACTTGCACCTGTTGTACCACTAACAGTAATACTTATAGTTGCATTTTCTGTTTGATAAAAACCAGTAAGACCTTCATCCTGTTGATCTTCGATTGCATTATTACTTTCATCTCTGTCAGCACCTTGTTGTGCAGATTTAAAATTGTGATTATGAGTATTACTTCCTGATCCACTAAATGAGTGAGAATGATTACCACCAGTCGCTGCTAACGACCCTGCAGTGTGAGTGTGACTTGGTAGGTTTGCTGTTCCTAAAGTTTTAGTTGCTTCACCACCAACGTTACCTATAGAATAACCACTACCAGCACCAACAACGAATTTATCCTGTAAATTTGGAGTTGCATATCCATTGACAGTAGTTCCATCACACAATGCCCAACCAGATGGGGTAGATGCACCTGACCACATGATAATACCACCAATAGGTATTGTTCCACCAACAGATAAAGAGTTTGATGTAACATTAGTGAGTCTACCATCACCAGCAACAGTTATACTTGGAATTGAAGATGAAGAACCATAAGTACCAGCACTTACACCTGAATTACTAATATTTGCTGAAATTGATGCATTTGAAGAACCATCAAAAGTAGTAGAACCTGTAACATCTCCAGTGATTGATATAGTTCTTGCTGTTTGTAATTGAGATGCAGTAGAAGCATTTCCACCACTAATAGATGCTGAAATTGATACATCTGAAGAACCATCAAAAGTAGTAGAACCTGAAACATCTCCAGTGATTGATATAGTTCTTGCTGTTTGTAATTGAGATGCAGTAGAGGAATTACCAGTTAGGTCTCCAGTTACATTACTAGCAGTTAAAATCCCTGTAACAGTTGCATTTCCTGTCAATAATGATTCACCTGAAACTTCAAATGCACGTCCATCAGATGCAATCGTTACACCTACACCTAATCTATCAAAACCGTAATCTTCGGTATCTCTCTCATTTGATATAATTCCAAATCTTTTCCATGCATTTGAAGCATCGTCTGTTCTAACCCATCCAAGAAATCCACCTCGTTTATATGAAGTGTTAAACAATATATCATCATTTAAAGATGTTGGATAAGTGTTTGCAATACCTACAAATATACTCTGACCAACAGTGCCTGATCTATTTCCAGTTAATGATATATCTTTGACTTCAGTATTATTATTAACTTTTAAATTATCTACAGTTAGATCATCAAACAATCCATTATCTACAGTTATATCCTTGAATGTTGCAGAATCAGGTAGAGTATTTCCTTTTTCACCTGTTCTACCACCTTCACCTCCAACAAAATTTATTTCACCTTTTGAACCTACTTTTAAACTACCTATGAAGAACTCACCAGTATCATTCATTCCTGTATAAACAACAAAACCGCCTCGTGTTTGTACAGATTGTGAAAGTAATACCTCATCCTCTGTTAATACTCTATCTTGAACTTGTGGCATTGCAGTAGAGTAATTACCAGGACCATAACCAACATATTCAAATGTATGCCCCGATGCCCTTAAAACAGAATATCTTCTATTTTCTATTGGTATAACTTTTATTTTTTTTACTGCAACATTTGCTGAGTGTGTAACTGCATTTGTTCCTAGAATACCTCTTAAAATTTTATTTCCAGATGAATTAGAAATTCTTACAATTTCATCTTCTATTAAGAGAAAATCACCTCTTTGTAAACCTGCAGTATCAGAAAATATAACAGAAGAAGCAGTTGCTGTGATGTCAGAACTTAATTTAGTTGTTAAACCACCGTATATTGGTATTCTTCTACCACTAGATCTATTTGAAAAACCTGTGCCGTGAGCAGTCACAATACCTGCCATCGAAGGGGCAGATTGTGTAACACCTATATTAACTGATAAAGATGAACCATATCCAATCCTATCGGAAATATGATGTGTTCCATTATAAATTACAGATGCTCCTGTACATCCTGATATAACTATTTCTTCACCTCTTCTTAACCCAATATCACCGTCCAGTAATACTGTGGCGATTCCACTAATAGCATCATGAGTTATGCTAACAACACCTGTACTTATACCAACATGATAGAAAAACCCTCCTGATGATGGTAGGTTGGCTATCCCTGTATAAGTAAACCTTGTAGAACTATCTACAGTTTTTATTGTATAAAGACCATCATAAGATGTACTACCGACACCAACGATCTGACCGACAGACCCAACTCCTTCTATGATTGATGATACACCTACAGTTGAATCAGATCCTGGTGTATGAAATGGAACTCCTTTAATAGTGAGAGTATCATCTTTTTTGTAACCAGAACCTGCATTATTAATTACTACATTAGATATTGTACTTGATGTAGATACAGTGATATCTGCTGTAGCACCTTCACCAGATCCACCCTCCAATCTTACGTTAAAATAATTTTCACTTACACCTGATATTGACCCATAATTTGTTCCACCACTTATTGAATGAATGCCACTAATTGGATTCAATCCGTGACTTACTCCTGTATCTATTGTACATATAGTTCCTGAAGAAATATCAGTCCCAGTAATCGCAATACCAACTCCAGTATTTTCAAGTATTGAATTCAATGATTCTCTTGTAATACTATTACTTGGATTATTTGTTTCTACTTTTCCTACTACATCTCTAACAGCATAACTTACTGCTGCCTCTGGATCATAATTAATATTGTCGGGATCATTTTGCGGAACAATATCAATAATATCTTGACCAAATTTGTTAGATGCAGTAGAAAATGGTGTAACAGTTGGTGTGCTTAAATATCCTCTGATAGTTAAATCATAAATTCCATCCTGTATACCTTTTCTAAATTCTTGAATTTGTCCTACTTCTCTTATTTGATAAGAAGATCCAAAATCCATTCTTGTAAAGTATGGACTGAATGTTCTTCCACTACCAACAACACTTTGATCATGGAAAGTATAAGGAACATTCGTAGCGATAGTTGTTATACCGCCAGGATCTGTATTTAAACCAACTGTAAATGATGTTGCAGTGGGGACAGAATCAATCTTGAAAATTCCATTAAATCCTGAATTATCATCACCTGTTGTATTGTTAGAACTTTTAAGTCTATTAATTTTTATTGTATTACCAACTTTTAAACCATGTCTATATTGAGTTGTGACTATTCCAACATTTGCAGTCCAATCAGCATTTATAATGTTTGTTTTT
The DNA here is from genome assembly GCA_002170595.1 of Alphaproteobacteria bacterium TMED62. Taxonomy (GTDB): domain Bacteria; phylum Pseudomonadota; class Alphaproteobacteria; order TMED109; family TMED109; genus TMED131. The sequence goes on along the minus strand of NHDP01000001.1, from coordinate 28,890 downwards.
GTTCTTAAATCACTTGCTGAAGTTAATTCAGTATTGTCATTCTTATAATTAGTGTCATCAATAACCGAACTACTCTCTTCAATAGAGTATCCCTCAATTGGAGGTGATGCTAAAGATGATCCTTCTGGTATTACATATCTAAGACCATATCTTTTCTCATTATCATCTCTGGTATCTCTAATTCTCTTAATAAATGTTTGTCTTGTTTCAGGACTCAATTGTGTTGAATTTGCAACAATAGCAGCAGATAATGTATTTCCAACACCTACATTTATAAACCATCCTGATGAATCATATTGAATAGGATGACCTGCATCACCAGGAATTTTATCTGCTACTGTAGAAATTATTTTTAATTTTCCACCTAAATTATTGATGCCTGTAAGTTTTGAACCAGCAGCAGCATTATTTTTATTAGTAGCGATATCAATTTTGTCATCACCGACTCCTGTGATGGCATAATATATTTTGTTATATTCTATTCCATCAGGTAAAGCACCATCATCAGAATAAAATCTTATTGATTCACCATTAATAAACTTATGATTTTCTTGTAGTGTAAATCTATCACTACTTATAGAATTAATACCTGAATTACTTCCTACAAATATTTCCTTTCTTGCTGATACTCTGTCGTCTGGATCTGTCTGAGGGACAGGCATTAAAATGCTGACATCGTATGTTATATTATTAATTTGTAAAGATAATTGATCATTTAGTTTATTACCTACAGAAAATTCTAAAACTTTACTAGGTGGAACATTATCTCTCTGACGATATCCAAATAAGTATAATTTTGAATCAGTTGATAATCCAGCAGTAATATCTACGTCTAATGTTAACCAATTAAAATTTGAAGGATTTGTAAATTTTTTCTGAGGTGCGGATATATCAACAATAAATCCTTTATCATCTTTTAAAAATGCTTCATCTCTAAATTTATCTGCTTCAAGAGCTGTTTCTCCAAAATTAGAATTGGAGTTAGTTATTGACGCATCACCACCAGACTCTGCAAAGAAATGTCTTTTATAACCAATTGCAAAAACAGATACTGCTTGAATAACTGCTTTGTTTGCAACCCTTATATGATAATTTGATGCTTCTGGTGTATGTCTTGCAAGACTATCACTATGTAAAGATAATGAAGATCCTAATGTCGCTTGGTCTTGCCAAATACCAGAAGTAGTATTGTATTTTACATATACACTATCATCTTTATTGAGTGAGATACCAGTGAATTGTGCAACCACCATTGATTTGAAACCAGTTGCTTTTGCACCATCTGCAAAAAGACCATTCATTCCGAAAACTGATCTTATTGAGCAGTTGAAAATATATGGTGATGCAGATGTTACGGTATCACTTTCAATTTTTACAGTTGGAGATAATCCTGAAAGGTTTGGAGTAGAAGTGGTTGATGGAGTTGTAGGAAGCGTATATGTGAAAGATGTATCACTCAAAACTTGACTTGTTATGAATGTTCCATCATATTCCGTATTATTAACACCATTTATTAATATTGGAGTTCCTACTGATAATCCATGATCGGTTAGAGTTGTTACCGTTACAACTGGTGTCGCAGTTGAATCAGAAGGTGTAGATCCTGAATATATGTCTGTTATTGTTACTGCACCAACTTGTGTTATTGCACCGACTATTCTTGACTCATCTTTTATTGCTTCAAAATCAGTGTTTGTAGGATATACAGGTAAAGCACGTTGAGAATTTACACCATAAGCGAGAGTCAACTTATGATAATACATGTCTAAATCTGTATTACCTTTTCCTGTGACTATATTTGTACCGTCCGCATATTCAAAACAAGTTAATTTATGATGAGAGTATCTTGATCCATATACATTTGAAGTATAATCTCTAAAAACAGTATCATTTGGATCTCCATCAAAAAATGAAAAACCCCAAAAGAAACAAGCACCAGTTACTCTGAATATTGCAGTAGAATTTATAGAATTATCATTAGGATTTGGAATGAATTTTGGTCTTATTTTTGTTTTTCTAAGATCATCACCAATTATTGATGTGCCACGAGGAACTATTACACCTCCACTTATTGAGTTAAAATTAACTAAAACATTATTAGGATCACTTACATCAAAATTAGTCCCAACAGAAAATTGTGCTATTGAAGATGCTATGCCATTTATATCTGTAAGAGAACCAGCAGTATCAATCTGTAATCCTGGTCTATTATCAATAATGTGAGTGCCAGTTGATAGATGAATAGAGGTTCTATCAAATTTATCGTTATCTTTACCAGGTTGATATGAAAATCTAGCTGATTCTAATAAAGCACGTTGAATCGTCTTAAAAGGACGAGTCCTAGAATTACCTGTATTATTAATGTCATCCGTTGCATCCAGTTCGTCAGGGTTAACGTATATTACATTACCTGGTACATTTTTTAGGAAATTTTCTAATCTACTTAACGGCATCTGCCACCAACTGACTGTGTTGTCTCAATCTATTTAGACAGGTAGCGAACCTCCGCTTGATCTTCATTTTCCCGAATAACTTTTAATACGTTTAAGAATTGTTCAGAAGTTTTACATTTTAATTCTTTAAAACTACCTTGATCACCATGTAACATAAATTTTCTTCTTATTATGTCAATTTCAATTAATAAAACAGTTTGTTCATCATGCATCTTCAATGCTCTCTGCTGCCACATCAAAATGTGCTTTTATAACTCCCCCACTGTTATTTCTGACAATGACTTTTCTACCATAAGGAATTTCTTTTACAAATAACTCTTGAAAGGTATCTAAAGGAGTTAGTTGTACGTTTATAGTCTCTGGTTTAATTTTTCCATACCATGAATCTGGAAGTTCTATGATACCGTCAACTGTTACAGTACCGCTAAAATGATGTTTGTGACACATAATCAAATTTTCTTTTATTTATCTAGGTTGTAATAGTGTTTCTTGGGAATTCATAATTAGGATCAGTGTAATTACGACCCTCAACTGATAACTCAGAATTTTCATTGAAGTTTGGATCAGGATAATCATATCTATCTTTACCTTCATACTCAGTAAGTAGTGGATTCACGTCTTTTCTTTCACCATAAACATGAAAAAAACAATCTGTATTACCAGATAATATTATTTTCTCATTGTCAAATTCCATAACAATAATTTTTTGAGTAGATCCAATTGGTTGTATTGATACAGTAATACTATCTTCATGAACCAAATCTTTCCAGTAGTAAGGTAATTCAATAGTATTTGATCCTGTCAATCTACCACGATAGAAAACAGCAGACTCTGGACCTTCTAACGAAACATGGCGAAGTCTCCACCCTTCTTTACTTGGATGCCCTATATCAAAAGGTTTTGCGGGTAAACTATCAGCAGTTGAAAATCTAGACTTAAGCCTACCCTTGTTATCACCATCAATCTTACCACTGACATATAAGTCACCTTGAATATAAACTGCATTTGTTGCTTTCTGTCCTACTATATTGACATCACCCTCAACATCTAATGCTCTTCCTGCAATTTCAGGACTAAAATTTCCTAAATTAGTTCCAATATTTAAAACACCAGAAGCAGTTTCACTATGGCCTCCTATAAAAGCAGGACCTGTGACCGCTAACGTACCATCAAATTGTTTTTCACCACTTTCAATAGTTTTTACAGATCTATCTTGTCTTGGTTCAGGTCCTATGTAGACCTTACCAGCACTTAATTCTGGAACAGTTGCCATTAGTTGTTTTCGTAAGTAACGTTATTAAGTAATGTATTAACCAACTTAATTATAGGAAGTGGTGTCATTGGTGTCTTGGTTTCGTATACTATATTTCTAGTATCACTTGACATAATATTAAATCCATCTGAATGAGCAAGAAGAGTATGTGATGCTTTTGTTATTACATTTGTCCCGATCAAGGTAAAATTATTAGATGCATTTAATCTAATATTTCTTTTTGAGTTAAGAACAAAATCACCCTCACTATCAACGGTTTCCATCACTATCTCTTTTGCAGCAATGGTCAATTTACCATCAGGGCATGATATATTTAAATCTCCTTCCGATACAATATTAAGAGGTCCTCCACCTTGCTGAACAATATTTGCACCTGCATGCAAAGATTCTGCTGTATCATTCAGTCCACCTTTTATACCTCTTATTTCCCATCCACCATCATCAAATAAAAATAAACTGGCACCAGATCCCGAACCAAGTTCAACCTGAGCTTTCCTATCAATATCATCATTTGTTTCTTTACCAACCCTTAAAAACCCATCTTCAGGATGAGATAATATTAACGGTGGTTCATAAGGTTTATCAGACATTTTTTAATAAGGTTGAATACAATCAATAACTCTGACTACATCAGTGATAGCAACATCACCAAATTCTTCGACTCTTTTATATTCAATAACTGGTTTAATAACAGCACCAAATCCGTTTTTACTAGGAATAGTTAATTCGGGTAAATCTTTGATACCAATTTGAGAATTTATGACAAATGCATCAATTATTCTTCCTTCTTCGTCAAGATCAGGTTTAAGAGTTGCAATGGGAGAATCAGTAATAGCTCCTACAGAAATATCATCAGGAGTGTTTACATAAATGATGTCATCAGGATCATAACCATATCCAGGATTTACAATAAGAACATCATTTACTATTCCAGCAACATCTTCACCCTGCTCATCTGATATATCATTTAAAATTTCATCATCCTGTCTATCTTGAGTTAATAAATTTGTAGCAGGAGGAGTTAGATATCCACCACCTGGATTTAGAATTGCTATATTTACCAGATTCCCATCATCATCGAGTATTGCTTCACCCAATGCACCTCTTCCATTGTCACAATCATCAATAAAAGAAACAAATGGTTTTTCTGTAAATCCACTCCCAAATTCGGTCATATTAACACCTACAATTTTACCAGTTTCATTTATTACTGCTCTTGCTAATCCACCTATTCCATCACCACCAAATATTTCTACTCTTGGAGGTCCACATGTTTTAGTTCTTGGATTGCATCCACCCACTACAGATTGAACTGCTTCTGCTGCTCCCGTAAAAACTCCAAAAGATGGGGTGGGAAATATATTATCTACAAAACCAAGAGGGTTTTTTAAGACATCAAGACCTGGTATATTAAAAGCATTTTTTAAATTTAATACTTCATCAAAATTTAAAGAGTTTTTTAATTGAGGTCCTACATTTGTTACGAAATCAGCAGGTTTAGGTTCACACTCTGACCCTTCACATTTTAAAAAATTCAATGCTATTTGACCCATGTTCAATGCCTTTGACATAAAATCACCAAATGATCCAATAGGACCTAATATTTTATTCAAAATATTCATTGGATTTCCTATTGCCTTATCAACTAAATTGTTAATTTGACCAAGTAAACCTCCAAGTAATTGTTCTGCAGCACATAAGGGAAATGCAACTAAATTTCCTAATAAACCATTTAAAAATTTTTCCATTAAATTTTTAAAACCTTTGGTTACATTTTCAATAAGGCAAAATAAATCATTTTTTGCTGCATTTGCCTCAATGTCTTTAAATAATTGATCTGGATCCAAAGGTTTCACAATTTTACTTGTCAAGTTTCCTATTTTTTCAAACATAAATTTTCTGGCATTTCTTGTTACCTGTGCCAATTTTCCTGCCACCTTTCCAGCAGTTTTTTTAATTAATTTTTTCATATTATAAATTTTTCCTATGACAGGATCCACATATCCACCCTTAATTTTTTTCAATCTACTAGATAAATCAATAAATTTTTTTATTGTTTTTGATATGACAGACATCTGAGTATTACCACCTTCACATGGGTCTGGAATATCAACTTCTATTCTTTCCTCATTAATTCTTCTTTTTATACTTGGATATAAATTTGGGGTTAACATCGATGCAGATATTAATCCTGCTGCTATTGTTGAATTTGATTCAGTCGGACTAATATCATCAGGACTTGGTTTGTTATGTGTTCCAAGATTTGAAACTTTTTTAGGATTCATACCAAATGGTTTGAATTCTGATGTAAGTTTACTTATTGCATCATCATATGAAATCTTATCTTTTACATTAGGTCCTCCGAAAAAAGATCCTATCACTACGGGTTGTTGCATTTCTTCGCCATCTGCAAAAAAACCAACAACATGTTCACCACCTTGAACTGCAAAACTGGCACCACCAAAATTATTCCCAGATCCAAAATTAGGAGGAACTAAAAATTGTGCCCATGGTAGGTCATCATCTTTTACATCTGCACTTGCAGGATGCCTACCAAAAATTCTTACTTTTGCCCTATATCCAAATTTTATTGCTTCTTTTTTCCAATATTTTGCAGGTGCAACTTGTCCGATGAACCAATGAAATCCATCTTCTCCAATAAAATTTATAGGTGAAAGTCTTGAATCAAGCATTAGTCATCATAAATTAGACACTCAGGTGCAGATGGATCTTTATCACAATGCAACTCAAGAGGAGTTGGATCATGATCATCTTCTGGATGATTTTTTTTATAATCTTCTAAATCATGCAACTCCATCTCAGTATGACGACGCATCTGAGGGTTAGTGGTGGAATTGTCAAGAATTTCTTTGTCTTTGTTAATGTGATCTTCTATATTTTTCATGTAAGTTTTGTAAAGGAATCTCTCACTAAATTCATGCCAGTGTAATCACCATCCGAGGAAAATTTATGTGATAGGGATTTTATCATGTAAAATCCAGAACTAGGGTCTTTTCCACGATCTGATTCATGCATATTTATCTTTGGAAATTTACAGTAAATTACATCCCCTGCTGCCAAATCTAAATTCATTGGTACTGTTATATTTACCTGTTGAGAAAATAGTGAAGAATATCTAGCGACTGATTGTGACTTATAGAATGCTTGCTTTTGTGGTGTATCTAAATCTCCTTTAGGAGATAACACACCTGAATCAGTTAAACAAAACATGAATCTTGATGATGATTCTGCAAAATCATCTGGTATTAAATCTTCTTCATTAGATAAAGAAAGTTGATCTTTAATACTATCACTATACTTATATACTACTGTTTCAAATGTTCTATCATTTAAATTAAAAAATAAATTTGACGATTTATATTGACCCATTCTTAATTTGTTCTGAATATCATGACTAACACTCCACCTTGGAACATTCACAATTTTATGATCATTATTTGAATCTAAACCATCAGTTACATCACTATAAAAATACTCATATACATTATCTTCATTAGCATCTTTGAAAATATTATCAATACTTTTAAAATTATATCCGTTTAAAGTTTCAAAAAATAAAAATCCTGCAGATCCAGCAGTTTTTTTATTACTTACAGTCGGTATTGATTTTTTACAGAGGTTGGTAATAGTATAAAAAGGTCTTTTATAATTACCCATGAAAGAATAACTATTTGATGTCTCTTCAATATACTGTCTTGAACGATCTATTTTCATTTCATTTAGTATTTTTTCTACACTTGCACTTATTTTTCCTTTATATTTCTTATACACTCTTGTTGTATTATTTGAAAATGCTCCTTTAGTTTCTAATTGAAGAGTATATACCTCTCTTTTTGTTTGTGACAAAGTGCCTGTAATATTACTGATATATAAAGGATTACTGTCATCAAATTTTACTGATCCGATAACTTTATCTCTTAATTTTTGTTCAATATTCATCACAACTTGAGAACCAGATCTAATAGGAAGTGCTGCCATTTTGTTTGTCGTATCGTAAATATCAACTTCTACTCTTAAAACAGGATCTAATACACTTTCATAAACTGATATTAATCCTGATTGTAATCTTAAATCTAAAGGATCAGTCTCACCTTTAGGGTGAAATACTAATAATTCCTCTATTATATGTCGTCTTAATCTACTCATACTGTTCTTGCTGCCTCTAATTTAGCAATTGCAATCGCTGCATCATATGAAGACTCAGATACGATAATTGATCCACCACCACTATTTGAATTGTTAATACCTGGCACAGATTTGACAACCGTGTCAGGTTCATTTTGTACAATAAATGTTTGACCTGACTTATTCAATTTAACATTTGCAATATTTGATTTTTTAAATTTATCATTTCTTGTCATACTCGAAGTCACATTAATAATATTATTATTAGTGAAATTTTTCGTATTCATATCAGTTATATCGTTCATATTTACTTGTTTTTTTAATATATCTTTATTAGTTTCAGATATCTTTGTACTTGTTTTATTTTTAATTGATTCATCTACCTTCTCATATCCAATTATTCTTCCTCTTTTATTTTTTATAGGTTTACCAGGTTTTTCTAATTCAACTTTCTTTCTTGATATTTTAGAAGTTTTCTTATCTACTATTTGTGGTTGATCTACACCTGTTACTTTATCTGACAATTTACTGGCAAGAAAACCACCCAAAATACTTCCCACTGCGAAACCCACAACTGGTATTGGAATTAATGCTTGACCAATAGCACCACCAGCAAGACTACCTCCTAAACCTGCTCCTGCTCCTGCTATCGCTTGTGTTTTAGTTTGACCTTGCGATAATCTACTAGCAGCATCTAAACCAGTAAACAACACATTTAATACTGGAATTTTTTTACCAACATTTGGTGCTATTTTTGATAATCCTTTTAAAGTAGGAGGAGACTTAATTTTTAAAGAAGAAAACTTTGGTCTAAGTTGTCTAGGTATCATTCTTTTACCCTTTACTATTGTTGCTCTTTTCAAATTTTTAGTAAATTTGGCGGGTTTTTCAAAGATTTTAGACTTTATATTACTAACTTTCTTGACCTTTGATTTAATTTTTCTAGGTATCATTCTTTTAGTTTTTACTTTTGCTGTTCTACTTAAATTTTTAGCAAATTTACTTATACCTAATGAATTTAAAACTTGCCCTATTATATTAGACATTCCGTTCTCTCCATTAGAAGATTCCTCTAAAATATTATTCAAGATTTTTTTTCTTTTCTCAATATGATCTTTTTGTAATTGTAAACTTCTATCCTCTAATATTTTTATTTGAAAAGATCTCAAAGAAAACATTTTATTTAAATTGACCACATTTCGACCAGCTCTCCTTGTAATTATTTCTGTATTAATCGCTGCTCTCATTAAAATACTCCTAAAGCAATACTGCTTTCAAATCTTTCCTGACCACTTTTTTCAGGATCAAAATCAATATTTTTTGATGCATTTGTAGTGCCCGTATCAATATTAGGAGTTAATTCATTTTTCGTTGTTCCCTCAATATTTAAAATACTGACTTCACCAGCACTATCAGATATATCAGATGACATTTCAAAAATGTCTTCAAATTTGTTTTTACTTTCTGATTTTTTTTCATCTAATATTAAATTAGATAATTCGTCTTTTTTTGTAATATTATTATATTTTTCCAGAGTGTTTGAAGTTTTTGAGTCTATATCATCTATTTCCTCATTAAAATCATCAAAAGTAACATTTTTTATTGATTCATCTACCTTCTCATATCCAATTATTCTTCCTCTTTTATTTTTTATAGGTTTACCAGGTTTTTCTAATATATCTTTGTTAGTTTCAGATATCTTTGTACTTGTTTCTGATATCTGTTTACTTGCTTCATCAAATGATTTCTTTGCATCTTGATATATTTTAGCACCACTTCTAGTGTTGGGATAATCATCCCTTTTAGGTTCTACAAGTTCACCACTTTTTACATCTTGATTTAATCCATCTATGTTCTCGTTCTTCTCATCTGTATTAACTTTATCTTTTCCAATGTTAAATATTGGTTCTTCTCCAGTTTCTGCTCTCTCTATCTGTTTATCATATTCAGCATCTTCTCCCATTATCGTACCATAGAAGAAGTTTTGTATAAAGTTTCTTTCTTTTTTCTTATTTTCTTCCTCAGATTTCAAAAGATCGGCAGTTTCTTTACGACCTTTCTCTTCTATAGACTGGTCAACATTTTTATCTGTCTCAGTCTTCACAGTATCAGGAAATAATTGAGGTATTATAGCAGGTGCAGTAAAAAGTCCTAATCCTAATAATGCTTTATTAAGTAGACCTCCAAATAAATTTCCTCCCCCTCCAGATCTATTTCTAAGATTTTTTAAATTTTCTTCATCATCTTCAAATAATTCTTTTTGCATATCAAAATATCTTTTTCTATCTCTCATATCTTTTTTAATAGTATCGCTTATTGCTTCTAAATTATTATTCACACCTTGCATTTGACTTATGAGTGATTGAAAATATCCTTCTGTTTTTTTATCGATTGATTCTTGAACATCTTCAATATCCTCACCAATTAAATCTTTTGTCTCTATTAATTTTGATTCTAAAACAGCAGCAGTGATTATCCCATCATCAGATTCTTCTGTAGGGATAATTTGAGTTTGAGGTATTGTTTTAGATCGAAGCATTCTTTTGCTGTGCCTCTAATTTCTTTTTCTCAAGATAATTATTAAGATAAAGCATATATGTTTCTCTTTCCCATGGAATCATATTCTCCAAATCATTAAGACTCCATCCATGGTGTTGCATGAGAGCAAAATTTTCTTCAAAAAATGATGTTATATCTGTGTGATATAACATTATGCGAAAAAATTTGATAAACCCTCAACTATTACTTCAGATTCAACCTTTGTATTTGGATTTACAACAGTGGTCTTATACGACAGTTTTGGCATTGAAGCAAAAAATTGTTCTATTTTACTGAATTGCATTGAACTAAGAGATTCAATAAATGATATTATCTCTTTTTTTGTGCAATCAGAGGCAGACCACGCTTCTTCACTATTATAAACTTGATCAATGCACTCACTAATAGAATTAAATGCTTTATCTATAGCATTTTTTTCTGATTTTGATGTGACATTAAAGTTATTTTCAACAAATTGTTGAAGTGAAGGATATTTCATTTTTAATTTCAATCCAGATCCTAAATCAATAGTATCAGTATGATCATCAGGTATATTCAAAACAATATCACTTAAAGATATCGTCAAAGGAACTTTAGTCTGATTATCATCAGAGCATATTACAGATAATTCGACACTTTCACCAATAGATTTACCTCGAATGTTTAAAAACAAATATTCAAGATCAAAACTAGGTAAATTGTCTACTTTCACACCACGAGTTTTTATACATGCTTTTAAAACATCTTTGACAGTATTTAAAATATCTTTATCATTCGCACTTTCTAATGCAATTAATAATGCTTTCTCCTCTTTTACAAGGAATGGTCGATATTTAATTGGTTTGTCAGATGAAATTAAATTAAGTTCAAAAGTCGGTGTGACGACGCTTGGTAATGGCATAATTTCAATTCAGTACTGTTATTTAGTCTTGCTTACAATGTAATGTTTGTATACATTTCGATTCAAACTCCATTAAATATTTTTCTAATTTTCTAACTCCATCTAGGGAATCTCCTGCTCTTGATAGTGCCACATTACAACTATCACATAACCATCCACGAAACTCTCCAGTTTTATGGTTGTGATCTAGACACAATTTCTTATGTTGAGATTTGTAAGGTTTTAATGGAGATTCTCCACAGCAATCACACACTTTTGGTACTGGGGGTGCAGTCTTTCTAAGTTTACTTCTAATTCTATCATCTGCTGCGACACATTCTTTACAATCAATATTAATTCTTTTCTTTACAGTCCCTTCACCTCTCCATCTAAAAGATGTTACAGGAAGATCCCTGCCACACTTTCTGCAAATTTTAGTAGATTCTTCTTCTTCAATACCTAAAAGATCAGCAAGAGCATTCATTATAATTTCAATTCAGTACTGTTATTTAGTCTTGCTTACGATGTAATGTTCGTATACAAATGAAACAGTAGTTCTTAATATTTCAGCATCTCCATAAGTTAAAGGAGATGAATTCATTGATATTGGAAATGCATTTTTAATTGAATATACAATGTTATCTGTCATTGTAGGAACAGTAAAGAAGTTACTCGGTCTTAACTTGTCAAAATCTCTTAATATATTTCTATTAAATGATGTAATATCGATAGAACATTTATATGAATTAGGATATCTTAGTTTTTTAAATGATTTTTCTGAGTAAGCACTTTGAAGTGGATTTATAAATTCTAACCATGATGTAAAAACCTCTTGAGTAAAATAATCTTGATGTACAAAAAACACAAGATTTAAAGGTGGATATCTCCTGTACACTGCATAGTTTTGTGTAATACCCTGCCTCAAACCATCAACTTTCGATGTTTGAATGTTAGAACCTGGCAAACTTGCTTCGGAACAAAACAATGCCAATCTATCTCCCAAACTTTCTCCACGAGGATTAGTAATATTACTTTGAATATTATTTCTTAACTCATTTCCATTAGTATCAAATTTAATTTCTACGTCATATATGTTATTTAATGCTGGATTTATCAAGTCCGACAATAAATCATCGGTTCTGAGATGGTATCTTTTTTTGTTAAATACTGTCTCTGCCATCTAAATAAGGTAGATTACATACTATGTATGTCTTATAAAGGCAAATTTCGTCCCAAAAATTATAAAAAATATAAAGGTGATCCTACAAACATAGTGTATAGGTCATTATGGGAATTAAAATTTATGAGATATTGTGACTCATCAAAAAATATTGTATCTTGGTGTTCTGAAGAGGTGGTGATACCTTATATGTCACCAACAGACAGGAGAGTTCATAGATATTTCCCTGACTTTTATATAAAAGTTAAAGAATCAACTGGAAAAGTTGTTGAGAAGATTATTGAAATAAAACCAAAAAAACAGTGTGTTCTCCCAAAAAATAAAAAAAATTTAACCGAAGTCGTAACTTATGCTATTAATCAAGCAAAATGGAGTGCAGCAAAAGACTTTTGTGATGATAGAAAGTGGCAGTTTCAAGTTTTAACGGAGAAAGAACTTGGCATCTAGTTCAGAATTTTCGACTGCTGCAAGTATAGGTGCTGGTAAATTGATGTTTTTCAATTATCGAGCAAAATATAGAGCAACTTTACCTTATTATGACAGAGTTCCTTTAATTTATGTGCTAGGTATAGGTGCAGGAATGGGTTTTATTGGACACAATTTTCATTATCATGCTCCAGAATCAAGACCTGGTTTAATACAACAATTATTAGAAATGGTCGATAATGACGATGATAAATTTATGGAATTTTTACTTACTGGTAAGGGGGTTCATAAATACTTAGCAACGGAAGTAAGTCAATTAAGATTAGTGAAAAAAACAGCATGGGAAGATGTATCAGTTATGCCATTAGAAGATTTTGTAGTGCATAGAAATGGTGTGGATGTTCCTATCAGAGCAAGGGGAAAGGTATACTAATGAGTGAAAAAATCAATAATTTAGTTAATGAAAATACTAAATCTAAAAATCATAACCCTGAATACATAAAAGGTTCAGGAATATTAGGATCACCAATTAATACATCATATGATGTGGAATATGAAGGTAAAAAATTTAAAGTTTTTGTTGACACAGATGTAAGTAGTGAGAACAGAAGTTTTGGTCAAATTAATAATATTAAAGAAATAAAAGAGACAAGTAGGGGAACTAAACTAAGGAACACTAATATTCATAAAACAGATAAAGGTTTTGTAGAGTATATAAATCAGAATCATAAAACAAATTTTAACGATCCATTTGAAGCAAAAATTAATTCATTTAATGAAACAAAACAAAATGTATCTTTAGAAAAATATAATAATGCAAAAAACAATAGTAATGCTATTCCTTCTGCTTCTGAAGAAGCTTTACAAGATTTAGCAGATCAGGATAGTGAATTTTTTGGAGGAGTATTACCAAATACATCAAGTGAAACAGTAGACACCGCACAAGTAATTGAAGATCAAAATAAAGATGAAGGACCTTCAAATACGAGGAAATCATTATCTGTGACTGGTAAAGATGAAATTATTTCCCTTACATATCCAGTAGATATGAGAAGAGATAATTCTCAAGATCACATAGTTATAGAGCAATTTACATATAATGCACCACAGGCAGACCTTTTTGAAAAGGGAGTATTTAATGCAGGATCAACCTTAACAAAAGGATTACAGAGAGGCAGTAATTTAAAAGACTATATTGGTGTTGTCAAAATGCCAATTCCAAATCAATTAGCAATATCAAACTCTGTAGGGTGGGGAGGTGAAACAGCAAATGCTCTTAATGCGGGTGCTTTTTTTGCTGCTAATGATGCAGCACAAAATGCCGTAGGTAAAGTATCAGAAGGAGATTTAGCTGGTGCTGCTACAGGTCTTGTTGGAGATGCATTTAAATCTGCAGGATCAATTTTTAATGAAATAAAGAGTGGTAATAATGCATCAGCAAGTTTATTATTATCATCTTTTTTAGCACAACGAACATTATCAAAATTAGCAGGAATTGACGTAAATCCTCAAGCATTCATTGCAAGAGGAACTGGTAATGTTGTCAATCCAAATCTAGAATTACTTTTTAATGGACCTAAATTAAGAAATTTTTCATTTAGTTTTCAATTTGCCCCTAATGATGAAAATGAAGGTGTAGTAGTAAGAAGAATTATGAGATTTTTTAAACAAGGTATGGCACCAAAAAGATTTAATACAGACCTTATTTTTGTAGGATCACCTAATGTATTCAGGTTAAGATATAGCACTGACCAAGATAAAAGAATAAAAGGTTTAAATATGTTTAAAATATGTGCTTTAACCACATGCCAAACTAATTTTACACCTGAAGGTGTTTATCAAGCATATGATGATCCAAAAGCAGGTTCAATGCCTGTAAGGAGCACCATGACCCTCGGATTTACAGAACTAACACCCATATTTGAAAGTGACTATCTTCCTGAAAAAGAAGGTGAAGATACAAGCACACAAGATTTGTTTAATGTTGCTGGTGATGGTAGTTTTGAATCTATAGAACCTGATGACGTAGCATTCTAATGGCATATTTCGACGATTTCCCAGATCTATTATTACCATCCTTTGCACAAGGCAGGAATTCTAATAATGATGTAGTTCGTGTCAAAAATTTATTTAAAAGAGCAAAAATAAGAAATGATGTATTGAATACACCATTTGCCTTTGATGAATTTACAATTGTAGGTGATGCACGTCCAGATAATATCGCAAATGAAATGTATAATTCACCATTTTTAGATTGGGTTGTTTTAATATCAAATAATATTATTAATGTAAGGGATGAGTGGCCGATGACTCAATCTGATTTTCAAAATTATTTAATTGATAAGTACGGCACTGTATTGTTAAATGAAATTCATCATTATGAAACTTTAAAAATAAATGATCCAAACGGTTCATTACTATTGGAAGAAGGTTTGAAAGTTGATGAAAATTTTACATTAAAATATTCATATGAGGGTGAGTATAAAACTTTATCTGGTTCTAATTTACTTAAATCGGTTACTAATTATGAATATGAAGTAGAAAAAAATGATGATAAAAGAAATATATTTTTATTGAAATCAAATTACATTTCAACCATTATATCAGACATGAGAGAAATAATGACATACACTGATAGTTCTCAGTTTATTGATAAACGCACTAAAAAAGGGTCTAATCTCCGAATCCTAACTCCACGTTAAGATAAGGAGAAAAAACCTTATGAGTAATTTTTTGTGGGATTTTTTTTCCCGATTTTTTGGAATTAAAAAGTAATTTTTGTTTTACTCTTCCGCTAACTTTTGAAAGTAAGACAAAGCATCATCTGTATCCTCTACCGATGAAGGTGCTGCTGCAACTGCAACAGGTGGTGCCACATTCTGTGGAACTGACTCTTCATGCGAAAGTTCTTCATCTACACGAGTAGATTGTGCTGATGGATTAATAACAGCATTTAATCTAGTCTCTAAGTCAGCATATGATTTGAACTGATCTTTTTCAGTGAACTCTGATAATGAGTACTGTTTTTTCCATAAAGTCTCAAGAACTTCATCGTCCTCTAATAGAGGAGAAACAGCAGCAAATTCAGAACTATCATAGTTTCTATAACCTGCTACATTCTTTGCTTTAAGTTTAAAGTTGGCACCCTGCCAGAAATCGAATGGATCAATTGCAGTTTCATCTTCAAACTCAGGTTGCATTGCAGCAGTAATCTTATCAAATATTTTTACACCAAATTTGTATAAGAATACTTTACCCTCGTTCTCAGGATTGATAGGGTCTTTTACAACATAAATGTTACTGATGTAAGTAAGTTTACGTTTTTGCTTTCTTGCTGTCTCTTTATCAGAATCAGCACCGCTATTCCATAAGACACGATTGTGTTCTGAAACAGGGTCTTTCTGACCTAAAGTAGTAAGACTGTTTTCAATATACCAACCACCAGGACCTTGGAAAGCATGACTATAAAGTTTTGCCCAAGGAAGTTCTTCTCCCTCTGGTGCTGGTAGAAAACGGATTACAGCGTATCCATTTCCTGCTTTATCTACATCTAATTTCCATAAACGTTCATCGCTCCCACCTTGTGTGGTACGATTCATTTTTTCTATCTCGTTTGTAAGTTTTGATGTTAAACTTCCTAGACGAGACTGTTTTTTAAGATCTGAAAAAGACATACAGTTTAGTTTGATTAGACGGATTCGACGGATTGAATAGATTAAGGGATTCATGCCCATCATAAGGCAATTATAAACAACTATTTATACGATGTCAACTACTGAAAACCCTGTCTATTACTAAATAAATATTTTTTTTCATTCCATGTCCATGAACAACCATTAAAATATATTTTCATGTTAAGGAATTAATATTTAAAATTTTCAAAATCTTTTTCATAAAAAATCTCAATAATTTTTTTTGTTTTTTTGTCTTTATAATACAAATCTTTTATATCATGATCATATCCACCGACATTTAAATAAGGAATTTTAATACTTAATCGTTTTTCAAGAAGAGTAAGATCCTCAAATCGAAAGATTTCTAAATCTGCTCTGTCGATGTAAGAAGACTGTGACATGAAGTGATGATAATTATGAACAATTTCTTTAGTATCAAACTCACATAAAGTTTTCCGAACAAAGTCATCAAATGATGCAGTTGCTAAAAAATTAACACTAGGAAAAGAAGAAACTAATCTTTCTATTTCATGTGGATACTTCAGCATACGACGTTTAAGTTTTTTACAAAATCCGAGCATTCTTTTCTGAACATGATGGTAAATTGATATAAATCGATCATAAGGATTTCTCACCACGCAAAATTGAATTTCTGGTTTAAATTCATAAAGTTTTGCTCTTGATAATAGATAAGAATGAGGAAGATATGCATCACGAGACCACTTAGGAATGTTATGCTTATCAGAATCTTCTAAACAGTTATATATTGAAGTCCCTGCATTTTTAGGGATATGTACAAACAAAGTTCTAATCATATTTTATCTTACATTTTCAATTAAATATTTTTTATATTTCTGAATATCTATATCTATGAATGGTGAATACTTTTTAACCTTTAAACCTATAATTTTCCATACTGGATCATTTAATTGTTTATCATAATTTTTACAATATCCAAATATTTTCTCATATATAACCATTTCTTCAACACTTATTTTTCCTGCCAAATGAAATTTAAGTAAAGGTGAATGACCTTTTGATGCATCTAAAAACAAATTAATATCTTCTATCAATTCAATATTATTTTTAAAAATATAAAACAGACTTTGCTGTCTTTTTTGCCATGATTTGTATGTTTTCTC
This sequence comes from Alphaproteobacteria bacterium TMED62, assembly GCA_002170595.1. Classification (GTDB taxonomy): domain Bacteria; phylum Pseudomonadota; class Alphaproteobacteria; order TMED109; family TMED109; genus TMED131. Next base: position 11,178 of record NHDP01000001.1, on the reverse strand, counting down.
ACCTGAACCTATAATTTCACCAATCCACATGCCTTGTGGATTATCAGTAGAGGTAAAATTAGCAAGAAAAAAATTTTTTATTTCCTGATCTTTATATTTTCTTGATGTTTTTTCAAAGAAATATCTATCCTTTCTTTTATAAAATGATTCTAATTTCGCTTTTGATTTTCCCGCATATCGAAAGTAATCATATTTATTTTTTGTAAAATGATTTTTATATGCAAGATATTGTTTATAAGTATCAAACGGAGTCATTCCAGATTTTCTTGAGTATGTTGCTCGATTCAAGTTCGTGTACATCAGGTTTTTGATGAAATAAACAAATTAAAAAATCTGGATTGTATTTAAATTGTGGTGTCCATTGGTTTTCCCAGTAATGAGATGGATGCCATCCCTCACGATATGAATAGAACCAACTTGGAAGGTAATCAGGTTTAAACCCATTAACCCACAAAAAATTATCACATCCTCTATACATTTTAACATGATAATCCCAATCGACAATATAACTAACGTAAACATCTGTCAAATCTTTATAAATTGTACAACTGCTATTCCATGTTGCTTGTTCTGGGTGTTCTTTTTTAAATTTTTGCCCCTTCCATAATGAAGTATCTATGATTGCCCAATCAGTTTCGTACTCAAGGATAGGTGTGATGTCATTTTGAATTACAATATCTAAATCAAAAAATATTTTTTTATCATATTTTTCTAATTCATTTCTTCCATACATTTCTAGTTTACTCCATGCTGGCCACCACCCCTCAACATCCCAATGTGATTCTATGTCATAAGTTATTACATCATTATAGATACCCTCCGAATCATCAGTAAAACATATAAAATCAATATCAGAATATTTTCTAATTGATTTATGTAAATTATTTACATATTCTGCTGAGTATAAATTTCCTATTTTTAAACAGGTTACGCAGTCCACAATTTATAAAGTATGTTTGAAGAATCAAGTTCGTGAATGTCAGGTTTTTGATGAAATAAACAAATTAAAAAATCAGATTGATATTTGTTATACGGTTTCTTTTTTGAAATTGACTCATAATAATGTTCTGGTTTTGAACCTTTTGCATATGAATAGAACCATGGTGGTAATAAATCTGGTTTAAAATGTTCTCCGTTGAAAAAATCATCGATGCCAGCATATTCCTTTACAAAATTCTCCCAATTTTTTTGATATCTATCATAAACCCATTCATTATCTTTAAAAATAATACAACTACTATTCCATGCCTTACCCTTTGGATGATCTTTTATCCAGTTTTCTCCCTTCCAATATGATGAATCTATTATTGCCCAATCAGTTTCATATTCAAGGATAGGTGTGATGTCATTTTGAATAACAATATCTAAATCGAAAAATATTTTTCTATTATAATTTTTTAATTCAGGTGCAGCAAATAATTCTAATTTTGCCCATGCTGGCCACCATCCTAGCGAGGTTTCTTTATGTAAAAGATTTTCTGGTGTAGTCCATTCTTCTTTTGGAATCCTTCCTTTAAAAGGCACTATTAAAACATCATCATCAATACCTTCCCAATCATCTGTGTAACACAAAAAATCCATATCACAATACTTTCTCACCGATTTATATAAATTGTTTACATATTCTGAACTATATCTATCACCTAATTTAAGGCAAACAATACAATCAGGCAATTTATAATCAATTAAATTTATACCTTTAATTTCCATGATGATTAATTTCATATTCATATCTATGTATCACTACAACTGGTGCTATGACACGATGAAACTCACGAAGGTATTCTTCTCTATTTTCAGCATATTCTCTTTCTTCTTCAGATGACATTGAGTCCATAGATTCTTAAGTATGTAGAAATTGTCCTACCTTATTTTTAACACCTTTTAATTGAATATGTGCAAAATGCCATTTAGGATTTGATGGACACATATTACACATCTTATGTGGCGTAAGTGTTTGATCCGCCATCTCAAATAAATCCTCTATTGGTGCATCAACTGGAGTGCCAAGATACTGTAAATAAGGTTTCCATGCAGGATCATCAAGTTGTCCTGTGGATGAAATTGTTTCTCTTAAATATGCAATTATAGGGCATTTCCATATCATCCCAGAATATAATTGTGGATTAGGACAAGTGCAATTATTCCAACTTTGATCAATATTATTGTCATTGTACGGATAAATTTTATCTCCCTCATGTTTTACAATGTCAAACCATGATTCATCCCAAGGTTCACTCAAATGTAAATGATCTTCTAATTCAGTTTTATCCTTTGCATATTTAATAAATTTTTCTACGTTCTTATAAAGTATTTTTCCTGATTTTGATAGAGGATTAAGATGAAGGGTCACATAAAGTTTGACACCTCTGTTCATGTGTTTTACTATCCACTCTCTATTTTCATACAGTAATGTTGCATTAGAATATAATTTTATTCTACCATTATAATTTTTTTCTACAGCAGTCAATATTTCTTCACATCTTGGTTCAAGAAGTGCTTCACCTCCTAACACACTTATATGTGACCATACATTTATTCTTGGTAAGATTGTCTCTATATCTTCAATCATCATATCAACATTGAGTGAACTACCTGGTGCAAGAAAAGGACTATTATGGTTACACCCCTTGCATGCTAAATTACATCCATTATGTGCATGTATATTTAAAACCCTGATTGTAGGTTTCTCCAAATATAATTGATATAAATTATCTGGTTGTGGAGAAACAGATTTTTTTTTATATAATCCATTATATTTTTTTAAAGGAGAATTTCTTTTCTTTGGTTGTTGAAGATTAAATTTATCCGTTCCAGATAAATTATTTAATGTTTCGTAAAATTTTTCTGATGATAATCTAGGCATATCATTCTACGTTCAATAAAGGAAAAACTTTAGTGTAGTCTGTGTTATTTATTTCGTCTAATGCCTTGAGATACCTTAATAATTCCGCCCATCTATCTTCCCAATTTTCTATATTTGCAGATAAAGAACTCTCCAATTTTGTGTTTCTATACATGGGTAAGAGTTGTTCTCTTATTTTTGGATGAAGTGAATCAATCCTACATGGTCTAGGTTCTTGAATATTATTAATTGAGTAATCAAGACCCTCACTTTTCATCCATTCTTCAGTCTCATGAAGAGACAAAATTGATAAAGATGAGGCACATACATTTCCCCAAACTTTTGCATGTTTCTTTATCTTATAATAGTTTTGTAAATTTGATTCCCAGTTCGATCCAAATCTTATATAATCGTTCTGCTCTCTTATCCCTTCTAATGACCAATTAATATCACAACCTTTGAATTGTTTTATGTAATCAAATATATGATTTCCCTCCCACTCTAATTTTGTAAGATTTGTATGATACTTTAAAACTATATTTTTTGCCTGACCAATTTCAATTAGAGCATCTAAAACTTCGTAATGTTTTGGCATGATGAATGGTTCGCCACCAATAATGTATATCTTTTCTATTCTTGGTGCTAATTTTTTTATATCTTCTATAACATTATAACTAACACCACCATGTTTCATTTCATCAGTCAACTTATCATACTCAAGCATCTCACCAAACTCAGGATCTATTTGAATTAATTTTTCAGTCTGTTTTATTCTTGAACTTGAGTCTTTTATTCTACACATGTAACATGATAAATTACATAAATTACCAAAAATTTTTAATTTAACTTGTACAACTCTTCCTAATGGTTCATACCATTGAGGATCTCTTAAACCTTTTCTACCTTCTTTTTCTTCATTAATACAATTTGCACAAACTTTTTCAATAAGAGGAGTTGTTTTTCCACCTCTCATATCAGATCTTAATTGTTTCATATAATCTGAATAAAAAAATTCAGATGGTGAAACTTCATTTACTTTTGGTGCAGGAAAATCAGATTTGGCACTGTGCCAGCATCCATTGTAAGGATGATTTACAGTTGCCATACAGCAAGGCATGTAGACACCATAGGAATCACTAAACAGTTGTTTCCATGGATATGTACAAAAAACCTTACAACTCATATCATGAACTTTGCTTTAGAAGTTCTCTTAAGGTAATTTAATTCTGTGGCATTCCACTTAAGTTTTTCCTTTAAAGGTTTGGTAATTAATTTACTAACCGATTCAATTTCAACATTATTTGATTCACAATAGTGGCAGATCGCTTCTATGTAATTCATCTCCTTATTTTCTTTAACAAGAATTTCAATGTCATTAGAGAATTTGTCCTGACATAAAAATTTTCCTTTAAGGGATTCCCTAAATTGTGATTTTGTTTTAGCGGGCATTAATCTTGTCCTCCACAAACTTTTCGATGTATTTAACGAGAAGTTTCATATACTTCATTTTATCATATTCTTCATATATTTCCACCTCTCCATTTTCACATGTCATGAAAATAACAAGTTTTTTTACAGGTATATTTGTTAATTCGTAAAACATACAAGCGTACGCCACTGCTTGTACAAAATAGTTTTCTATCCATTCTCTAGGTTTAGGTTTTGCAGCAGTTTTAAAATCAATTATTGATAACTCTCCATCATATTCTGCAATGCAATCAACTGTACCAGCAACTCCTAGTTCATTACTATACAGACTTTTTTCGAGTGCGTAAATATTATTTATCTTTCTTAATTTTGGTTTCGATTGTTGAAACAACATTTTAGGACCAGGTTTATCATATTCAACGTCTTTATTGAGAAGATGAGATTCAATTAATTCATGAACTGCAGTTCCTCTTGTTGTTGCACGTTTAGTAATTCTATTTGCTTCATCATTTCCAACTTTTTTTCTCCACCCAACAAAAATTTCTTTATTAAAGTGAGAAGTTACCGACGTAATCGACACCATCGGTTTGTTATTGACTGTGTAGTATCTCACACCATCGATCGATTTCCTACTTAAAGAAGGAAGATCAACATCTTTATGAATAAACATCAAAAACCTAGTTCTATTTTATTAAGTAAATAACTTTTAATAAGACCTGATCTGACAATATCTTCAATACCAAATTCAATTAAATCAAATTCAGGCATTGCACCAATTATCTTCATGAAGTCTAGGATGCCGTTCTTTTCATTTGTTTTTGTGAGATCAGTTTGGGCAGCATCACCGCAAAAATGTATTTTACAGTTCTCACCTACTCTTGTTATTATACTATCTAACTCATGAAAATTCAAGTTTTGTGACTCATCTACGATCACAATACAATCATCAAGTGTTGTTCCCCTAATAAAACTTGTCGTCCAAAATTTCACTGACTCTTGCGTCTTCAAATTACCCCATAACATTTCAAAGTCATTGTCAGATGGTAACTCAAACATGTATTTAACCATGTTCTTGTAAGGTATCTGATACAAGGATGATTTATCTTCATGATCACCTGGTAAATAACCTATCTCTCTTGTCGAGACCATTGATCTGACCACAACTACCCTGTTATAAGGTGTTATAGGATTCAATACCTCTTTTAATGCAAGATACAAAGTGATGAATGTTTTACCTGTTCCCGCTACACCAAACAAATATAAATTTTTATCACTTTTATATGATTCAAAAGCTTTTGTTTGATTGGCAGATAATGGTTTTATATCTACAATCATCTCAGCATTAAATGGTTTTCTTCTTGACATTTGTTTAGCAGACATACCCGCACCTACCTGTGTTGAAGTCTTCTTTTTTCTCGCTGGCATCAGAAATGTGTAGTTTTCTGTGGTTTTACTTTTGAACCTGGCATTGATCCTACCTTAGATAAAACTTCATTCCATCCTCCATCTGTACGACTATACACATCTCCCACTCCACTCACCGCACCTCCAGTGCCTTTTGACCAATCTTTATCCCACTTGGGATTTTCTTTTCTCCACTGATCATACTCTTTCATAGTCATAGAAAATTCCTTTGTTTCACCTGTTTCAGTGTGTTTTACAGGGTATGTTGGCATAATATTTTTATATGTAAATTTATTTATCAAAGTTTATTAAAGATATTATTTTATCTGCTACCCATCTATGCCCTAATTCATTAGGATGATGGTTAGGACATAATATTTCTTTGTGAGATTTTATTAATCCTTGATTATACTCTGGATTATTCCAAATATCTTTACAAAGATGAATTAAATTAATAGTAGATTTCCAATAAAAACTTTGATGTTTTTTACTCCAATCAAGCCATAATGGAATTAATCTAATATTTTTATACTTACAATATAAATCTAGAAAATATAGATTTTTATTTAAGTTTTCATATCCATGGTATTCATTGTATATTAATTTGTAAAACCATTTATTTTTATTTTGACATTTTACACGATTTGCAGGAGCAAATTGGTGTGGAAATGCATCATCACCAAAATATTCTATGCGACTCTCAACAGTAAATTGAATCACTGCAATGTCTACTGTATTTTTATCACAGTAGTCTATAGTTGTTCTTAAAATATAATCATTACTAGCACCACGCATACTTAAATTTTTTTCATCAATATCCAATTCATCACATACTAATTTACTAAATCTCGATTTTCTATTGTCCTCTAATTCATCTCCCCAAGTAATACTACAACCATTAAATAATATTTTCATTCATCTACTCCTTCATACTGCAACATTATTCTATTACCCCATTCTTTTTTCATTGGTATGGTTGTATGAAACTTTCCATCTTGCCATGATACTAAAGTACCTTTGTCCATAAACATAAGTTTTTTATCTAGTGATAATCCAAATAATTGCTCTCTATTCATATCTGGTAATAATTTATATTCTTCATCCGACATGTACTCATAAGTATAATTTTCAATTTTTTCATCAAATCTAAAAATATCATCATCCTTTAAAAATGTTATAACTGATTTTTTTCTATCTAAATTATTTTCATGATTCGCATAATAAACACTGTATGGAAATGTTTGATTAAAAACTATAGTTCCATTTCTTAAATCATCATTTTGTATAGTAATTAACCCTTGATGTGTATATTTTTTATATGATGGAAAATATTCTTCTCGTTTGAAAACGGGATTAAAAACATTTCTTTTCCCTCTTTTATTTTTAATATCATTTCCATCAGTATGTATTTGAACAGGATTTGGTAGATTAAATATGACAAAAGTACAAATCTTACCTTTTCTGTTTATTTTTTGGAATTCCTCATTTAAATGATCAATCATTTCTGGAATCCAATCGGTGTTTATATCTTTTATTTTATCTTCAGGTATTTTTTTATAATTTATGACTTTATCATCACTATATTGTTTTTCAATACTTGGACAATATCTATAATCAAAATCTTCATAATTAGTCCCTGAAACGTAGTCAACTTTAGACGTAATATTATTGAAAGTAATTTCATGAACTTTACATCCTAAAATTTCACACACTTCAAAATAAAATTTTGAAACTACATCTACCCTATCTTCTGAGAGAAAATTAGGAATTTGTACTGATTCCAATTCCAATGTTTTTTAATCCTTTTACTACAGATTCTTCTTCAAAATAGTGAAGACCATCATTACCATTTTGTGCGATAGTATCCATCCTCTTATTTGATTCCTCCTCATCCCAAAGATCATGAATTTTTTCTATATCATTGTCAACCTTATTCATCGTGTTCTCTATTTTTACTTCAATCCATTTTTGTTTCAACCATTGAATCATTTTAATCAAAAAGGGTTGTATAACTGGATGTTGTTTCCACGCCCATATAGTTGCTTTTTGATACCATGCAACCTTTCCTTTTCCTATAAGAAATGTTTTTTCAAATTTAAATTTTGGCATTTTATGTCCTCCTATTTAATTTATAAAACAATATTTTGACAAGGACTCCCTTCATTCCCACGTTGATCGTATAAAGGATTAATTTTTATATTAATATCTCCCTCATAATATGGGACTATTCTTTGAAAATAACTGTGAGTCCCTGTCTTTGGTCTGCTCGGATGATTAGTAAAAAAAACTTTATCAAATAACTCAACATAAAAATAAAGCATAATAAATCCCTTTCTTCCGAAACCTTTAACTTTTTTCTCCAACAATCCATCATTTAAATCATATTTCCAACTCAATTTAAACAATACATTTTCATCATGATGTCTAATTTTGTGATTAAGTTTATAATAAAATTCTTTTTCATCTGAATTATTTTCAAAATATGCAACATCGATTGGAAATTCAGAAATTATATCACTATCAAAATCTACAAATTCATGTCGAGTATTATTTTTTAAACCAATGAGATGTGGAAACATGCATAGTGACATGTTGTCGGGTATCTGTCTTCCTACTCTGTAATGATCACATAGATTATAGAAGTCATATATCATTTTATTTTCAAATAAATGATCTCCAATACACTCGCTTATCACAACATCAATTTTTACAATGTCATTTTTGTAAATAAATGAAGCAGCGTCACCAACAAAAACTTCAATCTTGTCTTCTAAATTTGCTTTTTTTATATTGTGTCTTAAAAATCTTGCTGTTTTATAGTTTCTCTCAATAGCATATACTTTTTTTGCTCCATACTTTATTGCCATGTAAGATAAAATACCACTTCCTGCACCATAATCAATTACTGTGTCACCCTCTTTTATACATTTACTAATTGATTCTTCATATTTACTTGTCCTGTACCAATCATTCACCATAATACGATGAGGGGTGATATTATCGTAATTACCTCTAAACATGGATCACCTTTTTTTTAATTTTAGATTGAACAGCAGCACTAAACTTTAAGGGTTTAGATGTACACATATTACATATAGATTCATGGTTTGTCGAATTATCACAGAAAGTTTTTAATTGATCATCAGAACAATCAACTGACAGTCCCTGTTTTTTATACTCACTCCAAACCAAATCATTTTCTTGATCAGTCACATACAATAATTCATTTAAAAATGCTGAGTTAGGACACTTCCATAAACGCCCATTATATAATTGAGTGTTAGGGCATGAACAATAATAAAAACTTTTTTTTGGATTTTTATGATCGTAAGGATAGACTTTTCCATCCTTTTGTTTTATTGAATAAAACCACTGATCCACATTATCATGATGTTCACTAACAATAACTTTAGGATGATTAAATTTTTTTACGATGTCTATTACTTCAGGTATATGCACACTAATTCTTAAAAATATTTTTGGGTCTTCTAATGCTCTTTTGATCCATTTTTCATTCTGTAAGAGTAATAAGCCATTGGTATAGAGATAAACAATAGAATCAGAACTTGATCTACATGCATTTAATATTTCCTCGCATCGTGGATTTAATAATGGTTCTCCCCCTATAACAGAGATTCTACCTATATCTATTCTTGGAAGTATTTTATTTAAATCATCCAGTAGTGCATCAGTACTAATTTTAGAACCAGCAGCGAAATAATTACTGAAATGATTACAACCTTTACAACTTAAGTTACATCCTATAGATGCACTTACATCAAGAATTTTTAATTTGGGTTTCATCATAAGCAAGGTATGCAGCACCTATTGCTGTACCACCATCATGTGCGATAGGATCAACAAACATATTAATATGTTTATTTTTTTCCTTGAATAATTTATAATTAACAACACAGTTTTGAAAACACCCTCCTGTTAATATTATATTCCAACTATATTTTTCTGCAACTGTAAAAAGAATAGATGCTTTTTTCTCCCATTCTTTTTGAACTTCATATGAAATACCCTTACCAAAAGCAGACAGACCCATGACCTTACCCGCATCTTCTTCATTAAAACCTAGTTCTAATGCAGCGAGTTCAAATTTTCTACCTATACCAAGGTCATCTTTTGTTTGGTATTCTTCATAATGTTTTTTATCCCAACCCCATCGATTGCAGAATATACTCACTGTTTCTAATCCCTTGGTGGTCTTAGATCCATTAGAATCTACAACTATTACGGCAACATCCTTTTTAAAACCAGAACGTCGCCAAGCACCGTATGCATGAGTCAGATGATGGTTGTATGTATAATCATGAATTGAAGCATTAGGAAATAATCTTTTTATGGCAGATTTATCTCTTGCAGTCTTTAAATTTTTAGTTGAGTTTCTCCATTGACAATCAGCAAATCCTATATGATCTACTTTGTCAATATATTTAAATAATGATTTGACTTCATAGTCATATTTTTTTCTTGTTATTCTTTCCGCTTCAAGATATAAATCTATCTCACCATCTTTTAATAAACATATAGAACCATTATTAGAAAAATTAATCCCCAACGAGTTTATTGATTTCTGGGAAGTAGACATAATCTATCTCACTTTTTTTTAATGTATCTAATGCATGATCTGGTGTTTCGACCAGTGGATCTCCAGCAATATTAAAACTAGTATTGAGAAGCATGGGAACGCTCGTTCTACCAAAAAATTTAGAGATGAGATCATGGAATCTAGGGTTTTCCTCATGAGTTACAGTTTGTATTCTACTAGTATAATCATGATGCAAGACAGCAGGTATCTTGTTATGAGTATGTAGACGTGCATCAACAGCGTAGCACATGTGTGGTGATGAATCCATAAGGAACCACTCTTTTACATGATTATATAAAATTGATGCAGCAAAAGGTCTAAACTGCTCTCGCTGTTTTAAATTGTTTATTTTTTCCTGACCATTTGGATCTCTAGGATCGTATAAAATAGATCTGTTACCTAATGCTCTAGGACCTCCCTCTGATTTTCCTTGAAATAAGGCAATAACTTTTTTGTCAACAAGTAAATCAGCCACAGTATCAACTGTGACATCATCACCTTCTATCCTTGAGAGATCGTATCTGATACCGTAATACATAAAAAAAAAAGGAGGTGTTACCCTCCCATTATAATCTTAAACTGAAGTCAGTTTGTTAAATTTTATACCTCTATAAACACCGTCGAAATTAATTTTTTTCTTTGATGAAGAAGGTATCTTGTAATTCACTCCTCTGTAAACTAATGTTTTAGTTTCTTTAGTTGAAGTGGAATCTGAAGCAGAATATACTGCTCCTCTGTATTTTAAGTTTGACATTTGATTTGAAGTAATAGGAGAAAATCCCGTTCCTTCTGTGGTAATACCACATACTTGCGTCCTATGTTTCTCCTACAATACATGTTTCATCTACTTTAGTTTTAAAGTAGTTGATCAAACCTAACTTAGATTCCGCATCAAGATAAGGAT
>NHDP01000005.1 GCA_002170595.1 Alphaproteobacteria bacterium TMED62 | reverse complement strand
TCTTGTTAATGCAGGGCTTAGTTTAGTCTCAATCGATACAGGCATTGTTATATGGGCATCCCAATATACGGATACTATTTTCCAGATTGATAATATTCGATGGGAAGATACAGATGGAGATAATGAACCAGAGGGTCCTCAAATTGAATATAATTTACTTCAATATGGCAAGGGTAATGTGTCAGATGTCATTAATCCATCGAGCTATCGTTGTGCAGTTGATTATGGGAACTGGATATATAATGCAGGTGTTGTCGAACCTGCGATTCCAGGTTGTAATGCAGCAACAAAAATCCCAACAGGAACACCTACTAAAATTTTTCCTCAAATAATTGGTAATGCATTACATAAAAATGTTCCGACGCATAAGTGGTGGGGATCTATCCCTTTTCGGGGAGAGATGAGAGTTGGCGATGTTAACGACACTGCCCATCTTACTGCTGACCCTATAAGAGCTCGCGTTAGTAATAGAGGGCTGCGTGTTATGGGTCTTCCTGGGGGATATCGGGTTTTAGGCAATTTCCCTCAATATAATGGTCCCGAACCCTTTGCTGAGGTATTTGATGGAGTTGCACTTGCAAATTCTGAATATTCCAACATGGAAGCATTTTTAGAAAATTTTAGTGATGGATCAGTGACTGTTAGATGGATGGAAAATCAACTTGATATTATGGATGCAACTCTTATTCATGGTTCTCCCTATATTTTTATCAGTGTTTATAGAGGTGACCTCGTCCTTAAAACTAAAGCTTCTGATGGTGCTGAAAAAGGTATCTTTCATGAGTCATCTAATGGATTAGGAATTTGGACGAATGTTGCAGGAATAAGAAATAACTTTTTAATAAATAGTGATGAAGCTCTTAATAGAACGGGTATTGCCTCGAGTGAAATTACCATAGACAGCGCAAGTAAAGAATACACTCTGACTTATTTACCCAATGTAGTTGGAACTCCTGATAACGAGATGATCAAATTTTTTGAGGATACTGCCAGAAATGTTGTATCTCAGGTTTCAATTGAATATGAAGTCGATAAAAGTAACAACTCCGTAACAGTAAATCATAGCTACGAAGATCAGAATGGAAATCCTGTGGAGACAATCGCTGGATTACATCCACTTCATTGGAAGCATTCCGCTCAAGCGCTCTCCCCATTTAAAATTCGAAGTGCTAGGGGAGTAATACGATTTGCAAAAACCACCAGTTTTAACTATCAAATACCTTTCGTTGGTGTATTACCCTTTATGCCGACGATTGAAAATTCGATGAATTTAGATACTTTGAGATCTCTAGTCACAGAATTTATTGACGGTGGAGAAAGCTCTTGGATAAACAGTACCGATACATATTGGTCAGGTAAAGCTTATGGAAAGGCTGCTGAATTGGCCGCCATTGCAAGATCTATTGATATGGATCAAGAGGCCAATCAACTTATTTCTTGGCTGAAGGCCGAATTAGAAGACTGGTTTACAGCAGAAACAGATGGTAGGTTGGATGTTTTAAAATATTTTGTGTATGACGAGACTTGGGATACTCTCCTTGGTATTCAAGAGGCTTATGGATCCCATCAAAGACTTGCAGATCATCATTTTCATTACGGATATTTCGTCAGAGCTGCTTCTGAGATTTGCCGAGTTGATCGCGATTGGTGCAGTGGTGAAAACTTTGGTCCAATGATTGAGTTATTGATTAGAGATTTTGCAGGTGGTGATAACGATGAAATGTTTCCCTCATTTAGAAATTTTGATCAAGCAAATGGATTTTCATGGGCTGATGGAAGGGCTGATGCATTGCAGGGTAATAATAACGAGTCGACTTCTGAAGCTGCCAATGCTTATGGTGCAATCATTCTTTATGGATTAATAATGAATAAACCTGAATTAGTTGATAAGGGAATATATTTGCATGCTTCTACAGCTGCTGCGTATTGGCAGTATTGGAATAACATTGATGGCTACAACAATCTTGGAGGAGACTATGATAATTTTCCGCAAGGTTACGATAAGATAACTACTTCAATTATTTGGAGTAGCGGTGCAGACTTTGCCACTTGGTTTAGTGGAGCTTACGCACATATTTTAGGTATACAAGGATTGCCTTCTAATCCTCTAATCCTTCACGTAGGCCAATATTCAAGCTACATGAGAGATTACGTCGCCTTAGGATTATCAGAATCGTCTAATTCACGTCCCTCTGGATTAATCGATGATCAATGGCGAGATTTGTGGTGGAATCTCTGGGCAATGACTGATGCAACCTCAGCTCTCGAGGATTTTACAGAATATGGTTTGAATTATGATACTGAGGCGGGCGAATCAAAGGCACACACTTATCATTGGTTACATACTTTTGATACGTTAGGTCAACTAAAAGTTTCTAGTGAGTTGGCCTCTGATTACCCTGCAGCGCTCGTTTTTGAGAAAAATGGCTCATTAAATTATGTTATATATAACTTTAACTCTGAGCCTTTGGTTGTCTCTTTCAGTAATGGCAAAGTTATCACAGCACTACCTAACAGTTTCACCATACAAAAAGATTAAAAAATTTAACTTTTTTATTTAATAAATCATCAATTTGATTTAGATTTACGTACAACAATTGTATTAAAAATCTAAATAGCTAATTGAGGAATGGTTATGTCAGAAGAGAATAAATGCCCCGTTATGCACGGCGCTATGACCACACATAGTTCTACGGGTACTTCAAATAAAGATTGGTGGCCAAATCAACTAAATTTAGGCATCTTACATCAACACGATAGGAAGTCCGATCCTATGGATATGGGCTTTGATTACAGGGAAGAATTTAAAAAAATTGATTATGATGCATTGAAAAAAGATTTAAATGATCTAATGACGGACTCACAGGAGTGGTGGCCGGCAGACTATGGTCATTATGGTCCTTTCTTTATAAGAATGACCTGGCATGCTGCGGGTACATATAGAAATACCGATGGTCGAGGAGGAGGAGGCACGGGAGCACAGAGGTTTGCGCCTCTGAACAGCTGGCCGGACAACGGAAATCTCGATAAAGCCCGACGACTTCTATGGCCTATAAAGCAAAAGTATGGGAAGAAGATAAGCTGGGCTGATTTGTTAATCCTCGCAGGTAATGTGGCTATTGAGTCGATGGGTGGTAAAACGTTTGGTTACAGTGGTGGTAGACCAGATATCTGGGGCCCAGAGGAAGATATTTTATGGGGTGCGGAATCTGAGTGGTTGCAAAATAAGCGCTACAAGGGTGATAGAGAACTTGATAGTCCCCTTGCTGCAGTTCAGATGGGCCTCATTTACGTGAATCCCCAGGGGCCTGATGGCAACCCTGATCCCTTGGCAAGTGCGAGAGACATAAGAGAAACGTTTGGTAGGATGGCGATGAATGATGAAGAAACTGTTGCTCTTGTCGCAGGAGGACATACATTTGGAAAAGCACATGGTGCTGGCGCTGAAGATAATGTGAATGTCGAGCCTGAAGGGGCATCATTAGAAGAAATGGGTTTCGGTTGGACTAACTCCTTCGGAAAAGGAACAGGCAGTGACACAATCACAAGCGGAATAGAGGGGGCATGGACAGCAAATCCGATTGCTTGGGACAATGGTTATTATGATCTTCTCTTCGGATACGAGTGGGAACTCACGAAGAGTCCCGCCGGCGCTTGGATTTGGCATGCCATTGATCAAAAAGAAGAGGATATGGCTCCGGATGCTGAAAATTCTGCTAAACGCGTTCCAACGATGATGACTACGGCAGATATGGCATTAAGAATGGATCCGGCTTATGAAAAAATATCCAGACGGTTTCATCAGAATCCCGACCAATTTGCTGATGCATTTGCCAGAGCGTGGTTTAAGTTATTACATAGAGATATGGGACCCAAAACAAGATATTTGGGCCCCGAAGTGCCTAATGAAGAATTAATATGGCAAGACCCAGTTCCAGCTGGAAATTCAGACTATAGCCTCGAAAAGGTAAAAGATAAGATAACTAAATCAGGGCTCTCCATCCAAGAAATGGTAGAGACTGCTTGGGCGAGTGCATCAACTTACCGAGGCTCCGATATGCGAGGTGGTGCTAATGGAGCTCGTATCCGCTTGGAGCCTCAAAAAAGTTGGAAAATTAATAAGCCAGAACAGTTGACTAAGATTCTTGAAGTATATGAGGCAATTGCATCTGAGACTGGAGCCTCGATGGCAGACATTATTGTACTTGCAGGAAATATTGGAATTGAAATGGCCTCAGGAAAGTCAGTACCTTTTTCAGCAGGAAGAGGCGACGCTTCACAGGAGCAAACAGACGTTGAATCTTTTGATGTTTTGGAGCCTGTATCTGATGCTTTCAGGAGCTATCATGAAACAGGGTTAAATACTTCCCCAGAGGAGTTTATGTTGGATAAAGCTCAGCTTCTGGGATTGACAGCACCTGAAATGACAGTTCTTGTCGGAGGTATGCGATCACTCGGCATAAGCGCGAATGGTTATGGTTTATTTACTGAAAATGCCAATTCTCTATCCAATGATTATTTTAAGACACTGTTAGATATGTCGGTAAAGTGGAAGCCTAATGGAACTGGAAATTCTTTTGAAGCAATGAACAGAGTGACTGGTGAAAAGGTTCGCTCAGCGTCAAGAGCGGATCTAGTCTTTGGGTCAAACTCTCAACTTCGTGCAATTGTGGAGGTTTATGCCGAAAATGACTCCGATGAAAAGTTTGTTGACGACTTTATTTCGGCGTGGTCTAAAGTAATGAATGCTGACAGGTTTGACTTGCAGTAAAGTCTTTAGTTGCCGGATATCTATATAGGTATCCGGCAATACCTTTTAAGTTTAAAAATCTTCTTTTACTACTTTAATGCTGCTGCTCGTGCAGTTTGATCAGCTTATTTCATTTATAATTAGCCGAAAGTAATCAAATAATATAAAACGACGACTTGTTCTTTGAGACAAGAGGGGAAAATGCTTAAATTATTTCGTCAAAAGAATTTCTCCATATTTTGGTTTGGAGAAACCATATCAATTATAGGTGATCAAATAAGTTTGATCGCTTTTCCATGGCTTGTATTACAAATGACCGATAGTGCTGCCCTCACAGGGCTAGTTTTTGCCGTACAGGGAATTCCTCGAGCTTTTTTAATGCTTGCAGGCGGTGCGCTAGTCGATAGAACTAGTCCTAAGTTTGTTATGTTGGCCTCGAATTTGATCCGCATGATATTAGTTTTGTCACTAGCGTACTTGATAAGCATCAATAGCATTGAAATACCAACAGTGTTCATAATGGCATTTGCGTTTGGAGTTGCCGATGCGTTCTTTTATCCTGCAAGCACATCAATCTTACCAAGCCTTGTTTCTAGAAAGGAATTACAGTCAGGGAATGCAATTATACAAATGACACTACATTTGGGAATGACTGTGGGACCTGTACTGGCTGCAGTTATAATAGCTGGTGAAGTATCGTCAGTAACAAGTCAGCAGGGTGTTGATGGGAGCGTTACGGGTAGTTTTGAAAACGATAAAATCGGCCTTTCGAGGGCCTTTTACGTAGATGCGATGACTTTTGCTTTATCGTTTTTGTCGCTCTTACTTGTGAAAGTAAGGCCTCTGGATGAGTCTGATGATTCTGATGAGTCGATATCAATGATTTCTGAGGTCAAGCAAGCAGTAAACTGGGTGTCGTCGATACCAGCTGTCAAATTAGGATTTATTGGTATGGCGGTAATTCATTTCTTCTTTATGCCGATGATTTTTGTTGGGATTCCAGTTTGGGCAAAGCAGAACTTTGTCGAGGGTGCTTACGTTTTTGGCATGGTGACCGCAGCATATGGTCTGGGTGCATTTCTGGGTGCCATTAGCGCTGGTTACTTAAAAGGACCAGATGATAAAAATTTAATTCCTTACATGTTTTGGGCTTACGTTTTTAGTGGCTCTACACTTGCGCTAATAGTTTTTTACAAGGCCTATTGGTGGGCAATGTTATTATTTTTTATAGCTGGCGGTTTTGATACATATTTTTATGTCCACTTTACAACATGGCTGCAGCGTATCACGCCCGAAAGTCTTTTAGGCAGAGTTATGAGTGTTTTAATGCTCATGTCTATGGGTCTTCTTCCAGTTGCTGATGGAATAATGGGTTTTGCGATAGATTTTAGTTTAAATCTCACAATGGTACTCAGCGCATTATTCTTAATGATCTTTTGTAGTTTGGTGGCCTTGAATCCGAGAGCTCGGATTACTACTCAGAAAAGTTAGTTAATTTAATAGAGCTGCTTTAGCTTTAGAAAATTGAGTTAGAAGATTAGAGATATTCTCATCTTCGTATCTATCTACTGCGATTTTTTCGAGTGTTTCCATCGCAAAAACGAGTTTCTCTTTTGCTTCTTTTTCAGAAGATGACTCTGTGCTACCTTTAAAATTTATCCATATTGGTGATGTGTGGGCAAATGGGTAACTATCCATCGAGGGCCATACAGTCTCGCCGCCATGGGCCCTTGCTGCCACCCATCCCCCCTCTGGTATCGCAATCGATCCTTTATATTCTCTTGTCTCTCCTGCTTGAACGCCTCGAAATTTTTTTACTACTATTCCGTTTATTACGATTTCGGCATTTTCTACCGAAACAGTTGAGGAGAGTTTGAGCGAAAATGACTGCACTCCATCTTCAACAATACCCCCATGTTCAATTTTATCATTTAGCTTTAATTCAATTATGGGCCCATTAGTTACGAAGCTATTTCCATTCTTAATTGCTTTAACATAATTACTCCAGTCTAACTTCTCAGATGAATGTTTTGCGTAGATTCTAGCGCTGCCGATAGCGGGAGTTCTTTGAAAGTCTACAAACATATCAGTGCCTGCCATTGCAACTACTGGATACCCAGCGTTTAGTAATCCATACCATAATTTAGTTGTTCCCAGTTCGTCACTCCATGCACAGACTAATTCTAAACCGACATCGTCATGAAGTATGGCATTGGGTATAAATTCTATCGGTATATTAGACACACTATCAGATTCATAGGGATCAATGTTCAATGTGATTGGATGCACGTAAGTTGCAATGCTGTCTGGATACGAGTTTATGAAAGATATAACGTCAGCATTTGATTTGTTGCCCTCACTCAATTCTGGATACCCCGGACCCCAATACCAAGGATAGTAAAAGTCGGATGGCCCAACTGCGCCAATGTGACCATGGAAATGTGAACGAATTTCTTGAGCAAACTTTATTAAGCGCCCAGATGGTAAACGTTGAGAGGTATTTTTGAATTCTTTGTCCATTAATCGGCTATGTAAATTTGCAGCTTGTGGAGTTGCGATATCAAGATTCTCGCCTTCCATAAGTGGGCCGATGTCTTTTACAACTCGCCTAAATGGGCCGTCATAATTTAGATGAAGATGGAAATCTGCAGATTTATACCCATAATTTTCAGGATTCCAAATCTCCTCAAGATTAATGATAGTTTCATCAGAATTCTGTGCGTTTAATTTTGTATGCGAAGCAAGTGTTGTCAGTCCACCAGAGGCTAAGATTGAAATTTCCTCCCTTGGCACATCAACTAAAACCTCTCCATCTGAGTAAAAATAGTAATAACCATTTTGAGAGTCGAAATAATTTGGGCTAGTTGGACTCAATATGGGATGTCCATTTGAGTCCATGATTGCAAGTCGGCTCGCTACTGATACTCCGGCTTTTTTGGTTTTTATAGAAATTGAGCGTCTATCTTCTTTCCAAAGCCATTTCTCAACATCTAAATTATTTGATTTTCCTCCATCTACAGAAATCTTTTTTAATTGCCAATCTCCAGTTGCATTCGGCTCGGTGTAGTAAATAGATTTTCCATCTCGACTCCAGCTTGGATCTTGGGCGTAAAACTTACCAGGGGTTAAATTCGAATATAGACCAATTTGATTTAAATCTGCTGTAATAAGATTTAAGTCATCATTAATTGCCCAGTTATAACTTATTATTTTTTTGTTGGGATGAATATCAAAACTAAGCTGACCAGCAATGCTATCTGTCTTTATAATTTCGAACGATTTTTTTGAAATATCAAAAGCGATTATCTGTCGCTCGGGCCATGACAGATGATTAAAGTAGATTTTCTGTTTAGTAGGACCAAATCTAACATTCCTTGAATGTCCTTTTAAATTAGTTAACTGAGTTTGATTATTTGTATCAAGATTATGGCTCCAAATTGCCAATTGGCCTGCTTGGCTTGAGGAAAATAGTATCTTGCTATCATCAGGAGAGAACTCAGGGTCCAGTTCAATAGCGGGTGTGTCAATTTCCGTGCTTTCATTATTGAATAGATCCATCACCACTATAGCAGTGTCAGTTCCTTTGTCTCTGACAAATGTAATTTTTCTTCCATCATTTGACCACCTGGGCCTACTATTAATTGATCCCGAATCAGTTAATTGAGTAGCGATGTTTGTATTGAGATCCATAATCCAGATATAACCATGGGCTGAAAATGCGAGGTGTTTGCCATCTATTGATTCGGCAGGATATTTTGGATTTGAAGATAATATAGGAAACTCATAACCTTCCAAATAAATATGATGCCTCTGACCTTCGACTTTTGGGTATCGGTTAGTCCACTCTCCAACCGAGTATGAGGAAATCGAGATAAATGTTGCAATGATTAAAAATTGTTTAGAAAGTTTCACGAATTCTGATTCATTAAGCTTAAGAGTTTATAATTAAGTATAATGTTATCTAACTTCAATTACCTCTCTTCGTTTTATTTCGATCGAGATGAGTACTGATAAGTTCGGGGTTATAAAATGAAAGTTCATCAGATATATACAGCAAGTTTCATGAGAAATTGGAACTACATCATAGAGCTTAATGATTCGAGTGCTATTGTCATCGACCCTTTAAGTGACGAATTGATAAATGATTTTCTGGATAAAAATTCCCTTACGCTCAAAACAATTATCAATACCCATGAACACTTTGATCATATACAAGGAAATCAGGCACTTATAGATCAGCATGGTTGCGATGTATGGAGTCATAAAAATTGTGTGGGAAAAGTTCCGGGCTTGAGTCGAATTTTGAAGACAGGCGAAATTATAAATTTAGATTTGGATAGTCAGATTAAGGTTTTAGACACACCTGGACACACGTTTGCTCATTTATCTCTGTTACTTTTGGTTAAAAATACTCAATTAGCCATTATTGCTGGCGATGCTTTGTTTAATGCGGGAGTCGGCAATTGCAGAAATGGTGGTGATCCAGAGACTCTATATCAAACGATTTCGCAACAATTTTGTGTGCTTCATGATGATGTGATCGTTTATCCAGGACACGAATATTTGGAAAACAACTTAAAATTTACATTGAGTATAGAACCCGAC
Organism: Alphaproteobacteria bacterium TMED62; assembly: GCA_002170595.1. Taxonomy (GTDB): domain Bacteria; phylum Pseudomonadota; class Alphaproteobacteria; order TMED109; family TMED109; genus TMED131. The sequence goes on along the minus strand of NHDP01000005.1, from coordinate 137 downwards.
AATTCTGATGCGGCAGACTGGTTATTAAATTTGCAAGAGCAAGACCCGACTATTGGTTCTCGTCATATAACAATTGGAGATGAGCGCAAAATTAATACTTTTATGAGGCTTGATAGTCCCACGATCCGCTCTAATCT
>NHDP01000004.1 GCA_002170595.1 Alphaproteobacteria bacterium TMED62 | reverse complement strand
CGAAGAGTTGACCCTGCTGCTGTAGCACCGGGGTTCACTGCTGAGTTAGTGTTTGCCTGTTGTAGGAAAGCATATGTACCTACGTCTCCAACAGAAGCATTAGCGTTTATTGAAGCATCAAGTGTAATTGATACGTTTGATATTGAACTAATCCTTTGATTTCCATCAACTATTATCTGCGGAACTGCACTCGCTGAACCAAAAGTGGTACTAGCGGTAGCATCCGTTGTCTTATTGACGTTTGAACCGTCTCCGTATAAAGCCATTGTTGTTTATCTCCTGTTGGTATTTATACTTCTTCCAACATGAAACGGAATTTCTTACCGCTTCTTCTGTTGGTTAGATAAAGATGATCTTCTCCCTCTTCAATAAGGTAAGATCCCCAAGTGCCATCGACCGAGTTTGCACCCTTCGCTTGGTTTGATAAGTCTAAGTCAGAACTGTAGACGTTTGCCCATCTTGTTCCACTTGCACCTAAATTACGAGTACCGTTTGCATCTGGTAGTATATTACCAGTAACAGTAAGTAAACTCTGATCAAAAACTGCAACTGTTGAACCATCAGCAGTCACTGTAACTAAACCGTCACTTCCTGTGTCAGTACATGCAACTGATGTGTTAAGTTGTGCGATCTGTGTGCTGTCGATTGAAGTCGTTGTAGCAGAAGTTATAAGACCTTTTGCATTGACTGTTATAACTGGGATAGCAGAAGAACCACCATAAGAATTTGCAGAAACACCTGTACTTGCAAGTGTTACAGCACCACTTGATGATGCAGTAAGATCACTAGACAAAGCACCATAGATGTATGTCTTGATTCTACTCATGTCGGAACGTCTGTTCGTTCCACCACCACCATCGTCAACGATGAATTCGTCAGCATCAACTAAAGCAGCACCAATATCTGTACCACCGTCAATATTCAATGCTGATAAGGAAACCTTATTTGCATTGTCGATAGTTCCGAGGTATGTGTCATTGATCGCTGTACCTTGCCATACACCGGTTGCGATTGTACCAACACTTGTTAGTGATGACGCTACAACTGAACTACCAAGAGTAGTTGCATTCAGTATAGAGGTATTGTTGATCTTATATGCCTTTCCACTTGCAAGGTTCAAGTTCTCAGAAGCACCCCAGTTGTCGCCGGTTGCTTCAAAGTTGAATGTCTTGTCTCCGTCTCCAGAGTCAACTGTAAAACCTGCACCGTTTGCAGCAGCATCATCTGCAGCACCTGTTGCAACTTGGAAGTTTTTGTCATCAATCGCAACTGTAGTAGAATTGATTGTGGTAGTCGTTCCGTTTACAGTTAGGTTTCCTGAAATGACAGCATTGTCTGCAATGGTTGTAGTACCACCGTTTGAGTCTATCGTAAGATTACCTGATGATGTTGTTACAGTGTTACCATCAATTGTGACGTTATCAACATCAAGGGATGTGAGTCCATTGATATCTGTTTGTGAACCGCCAAGAGCGATTGAATCAGAACCAATTGTTATAGAACTATTGGAAAGTTTTGAATTTGCAATAGAACCTGCCAACTGAGTATTAGTTATAGTACCAGTTAGACTTGAAGTAGGATAATTTGTTGCATCAGTCAAATCAAATGCTGGAGTTGCATCACTTCCACCTAGAGATAGTGATATGCCACCATAAGATACAGAACTGTTTGCTAACTTACCGTTTGCGATTGATCCAGCGAGTTTATCGTTAGCGATAGAACCTGCTAGTTGAGCATTGGTTATAGTACCACTCAGACTTGAGGTAGGATAGTTAGTAGCATCCTGAAGATCGAATGCTGGAGTTGCATCACTTCCACCTAGTGATAGTGATATGCCACCATAAGATACTGTACTGTTGGATAACTTACCGTTTGCGATTGATCCAGCGAGTTGAGTATTGGTTATAGTGCCTGTTAGACTTGAAGTAGGATAGTTAGTAGCATCAGTCAAATCAAATGCTGGAGTTGCATCACTTCCACCTAGAGATAGTGATATGCCACCATAAGATACTGTACTGTTTGATAATTTACCGTTTGCTATGGAACCTGCTAACTGAGTATTGGTTATAGTGCCTGTTAGACTTGAAGTAGGATAATTTGTTGCATCAGTCAAATCAAATGCTGGTGTAGCATCTGAAGCACCTAACGCTAGACTTATACCACCATAAGATACTGTACTGTTTGCTAACTTACCGTTTGCGATTGATCCAGCGAGTTTATCGTTAGCGATAGAACCTGCTAACTGAGCATTGGTTATAGTACCAGTTAAACTTGAAGTTGGATAACCTGTTGCATCTTGAAGATCGAACGCTGGAGTTGAGTCTGATCCACCTAATGATAATGAAACACCACCATAAGATACTGAACTGTTTGCTAAATTACTGTTTGCTAATGCAGTATTGAAAGTTGCAGTTCCAGTTACAGTTAAATCGCCAATTATACCTGCGTTTGCGTCAACGTCTAACGTATCGATGTGTGCTGTACCATCAATAAAAAGATCCTTCCATTCTTTGGAGGAAGATCCTAGATCATATGTACCATCATCATCGGGAATTATATTACTATCAACTTCTCCACCGAATACAACATTATCTGTGTTTGCATTTCCGAGAGTAAGTGTACCACCAGAAAATGTTGTTGTGCCTTGGACTTCAAGGTCACTATACATGAAAACGTCTTCTGCAAATGTGGAAACTCCAACGTGAGAGGATAGACCTGCTATAATCTGTTGGTTTTTACCTCCGACCTTTGCTAATTCTCTAGCTCGTGACATTGGAAACTATTTTTTTCTATTTAAATTTATTTATACCTCAGTGAGATTTATTTTATATTTTTTCTTTGTGATATTATTTATCATGAATATATCATTTTCTCCCTCTTGTAATGTCCAGTCGCCAGTTGTGCCATCCACACAGTTTGAATCTGCATTTTTATTACTAAAGTGCATATCAGCAACATATGCATTTCTCCACCTGACTGAATCAGATCCAATATCATAGGAGTTATGTGCACTAGGTAATAAATGACCACTAAATGTTGATTGACTATTAACAGTAAGATTAGTACCTGAAAATGTTGTGGCAGTTATAATACCACTAGTATGAATATTCTGATCTATTGCTCCTGCAGTGTCACCTACGATAACATCACCACTTTTTACTGGAAGTGTGGCAACAACATTTCCTGAGTAAAGTGAATGTGGTGCTGCTTGAACTCTAGTGTAGTGTTGATTACTTACTTCACAATAGTAATCAATTCTACCTGCAGATCCATCATTACTTCTCACGTCCACTCTATTATATGCAGTACCTATACCCCATGCTATAAAGTTTCTTGTTGTTGCTATATTACCAACACCTAAATTACTTGCAGTAAGAAATCCAACAGAATTAATTTGATTTACATCTAAAGTGTAATCATTAAAAATTAAATTTGAACTACCAACTATGCTCCCACCATCAGAGTATAGAATATGATCACTAGTTATGTCAGCAACAGATAACGAACTTAATACTGTCTCTCCACCAGAGATATCTGCACCTCCATTACCATCAATTTGACCATTAAAAGTCCCCACCCCAGAAACAAATGCGGTAGACATTCTTGCAAAACCTAATGTATTAATACCTGATGAAAATACTTCCCCTTCTAATTGACCATTAGCACGACCTGTTAAAATTCCTATAATATTACCTTGAACTTCACCCACAAATTGAGATGCAGTGACAAGACCACTAAAGTTTCCATTTGTTCCCTGTAAATATGTGACCGTAGATATCCCTAACGATCTCAAATTACCCATAAATGAATTGTTAATTGTAATTATTCCATTAGTGGAAGTAATTATTCCTGTATTATTAATAGTGCTTGACTCTATCTGAGTCAAAGTTGTAACTCCAGATATTGAAAAACCTAGTGCAGTTAATTGACCGAGAGTGTTTATTCCAGTTGAGTTAATATTGTTTACAGTAATATCTGGATTCCCTGTTAAACCACCTGCAGTTCCAGAAACATTTCCTGTTACATTACCAGTAACATCTCCAAGTAAATTTCCTTGAAATTGTGATGCTGTCGTAATACCTGATACAACAAGATTTATGGCATTAGTATAAGAAAGTGTTGCGATTCCAGTATTTGTTATGTTGAGACTGTTCATATTACCAGTCACAGATATTACACCAGTTCTTGTAGGACTCTCAAATATTGATAAACCTGCTCCTATTGTTAAAGTGTCAATTTCAGTAAGATTTTGTAATCCTCTGTCATCATTCATATTGAGGTTACTATCAGGAACACCTCTAAATGAAACTATACCCGAAGATGGAGAATAAAAAGTTAAACCTGCTCCGATTCTAAAAGTTGTTACACCTGCAATTGACGTAAATGCATTAGCATCTTGAATATCATTTACTGCTCTTTGTATATTAACTGTCGCTACACCAACATCTACTCCACCTATACTTTGAATTGTTTGATCAGTATCTACACCATTACCTTTAAAATTTAATATAGTAATTGATCCACCAAATCCAGTAGGTGCAGTCCCTTCCGATTCAACAGTAATACCATCAACAGATCCAGCAGGTGTTAATGGACCCCAATATCTATTACCAAATACATCACTAAAAAGAATATAATTATTATTTCCTGGTAAGTTTAAATTAGGTTCACATTCCCCCAAATTTAAAAAAGTTTTTTCGCCACCAACAATCTGAATTCTGCTGGTAGATAATCCAGCAAATGATACTACTCCAACTTTTCCAGATAGTAGTGGTAATCCCATTACTTAGCGTTCTCCAGTATACTGATAATTACTTTCATTACATCTGGATCACCGTTACTTTGTATTTTTAAAATATCTCCAGTTTCTAAAACTAATCTTCCTTGAATAAAATTCATAGCATCATCAGAAGGTATAGATGCTTTACTTGCAATTTCAGTGTCCACAGAGGATCTACTATGAAATGCACTAAATTGTGTAACAGATGTTCCTGTCCCTATGTTTGACACATTTCCATATATAATCAACGATGAAACTCCAGCTGGACATGTATATATTCCAACTGCAGAAGATGTCAGTGTATGAGTTATGGTTCTGAATTTATTTAAAGGTATTACTGCCATTTATCCTCCCAATGCAATAATTAGTGGTGTTAGTGTTGCTTGGATGCTTTTATTAAATGCATCACCAGTGATAGTTCCTGTCTGTTGATTTATTGTAAAATCTTCACCAATATCAAAGTTTCCTTTCTCATCTGTTGAGGTAAAGACGACCTTTCCACCTTCAGTTGATACAGTTTTATTTGCGGGTATTGCAACACCACCTTTTCTAGGTAATGCTGTCCCGATGGTGTTACCTGACCCCACATACTCAAATGAATGAGATGATGCTAAAATTAGTGATTGTCTAGCAAATGGAATGGTAGATCCTACTCCTACATTTGCAGGTAGTGTCTGATCAATAGTTATTGTCGAGACACCCGCAGTAGGGAACGTAGCACTATTTATGGTGAAATATTCTGGTTCAACATTTGCAGTTGCAGTTGCTGTGACACCAGACGTTGGAGCAGCAATAGAAATATTTGGAGTGTTCCTATATTGAGTACCAGTAGCAAATATATTTACCGCAGTTACACTACCAAAACCACTGACAACAGCAACACCCTCTGCAACAATTCCTCCATCTCCTTGTGCATCATCAAAAGTGACGGTTGGAGGATTAGATGACGTATAACCTGACCCTGCACTAGTCATATTTACGCTGCTTACACGATTAAAAAGTTCACCAATATAAAATGCCTGTCCTGAATATGGTCTAAAGGTTCCTAAACCACCAACGACTACTTGATTGTCTTCAGCAATTCCTTCAACTGCAAGAGTACCACTATAATTTACAGTTCCGATGCCTTGAGAAACTAATCCTAGTCTTCCAGCAAATGAGTTTGAGTTTGTAAGATCACATTGTCCACCAGAACCACAATAAATCGCTATGTCATCACAGTTAGTAAATATTGAAACTAATTGTGCATATCCATCATTTGTTATTGAAACACCAATACCACCTTGATTGTACTGAGTATATGAATCAACAACCATCGATTTCAAATTCGATGCATCATTTCCATCAATCTTCATTCCTATTGAATTTGGAACGAAGTTTGTACAGTTTCTTACATATGGTGATTGTGTTATAAAACCTACATAAGTATTTCCACCTTTACCATCTCCTACATTTACAACGAAATTATCTGCATCAATTACATTGTTGACACTTGTAAAAATACCTGCAATAGGGTCAGTTGCTCTTGGATAATATTTTATTGAGGTATTATTATCTCCCTTACATGTAAATTTAAGTGAACCTGTTCCAAATCCTATTGTGTCTGAAACAGTTAATCCATGACCGACAACCGTAACAGTTGTGACACCAGTTAATGTATTGTATTGAATATTTGATGGAGTTAATGCTACTCCGACCCAACTACCAACACGAATTGCTATCGTTTGCTGGACATTAACTGTTATGGTAGTTCCTGTAACAGCAATAATATTAAGTGCTACTCCAGATGCAGGATCTGATGGACGAGGATAAGGATGTGTAGTTTTATGATTATCATCATCACATGTAAATGTAATTCCGTAGTCAGCAATAGTGATTTTATTACCTGGTGTAAGACTATGTGACCCAATATTGATTAATAGTTCACCTGTGCTTGGTGTGTAAGTTGTTCCAGACTGTGCTGTAAAGTTTCCACTTGCACCGTTACTTGCGGTAAGAGCATTAGTAACACCACTTACAAATATATGAGTGCCAGTTCCAGATACACCAACAAATTTATTATCATTAGTTCTTGGAGGATGATATGAGATCATAGCACCAGTGTTTGCAGCACCAATGAATGACATATTTTGAACTAAACACCCATTATCAACATGAAATAGATCTTTACCAGTATTTAAAGGTATAATTTGAGTATTTCTTAAATCATCACCATCTACGGTAGTATTAACTGGTAACGATATAGGATTATCTTCTGGGAATACACCACCTGCTACTCTAATAACATCACCAGTAACTGCTTTTGCTGCTGCTGCTTTTATTGTTTTTAATGATGTGCTTTCTCTTCTACCATCATTATTATTATCTCCTCTCTCAGAAACATATAATATATTTTGTGCAGTAGCACCTGCACCAACCCATGTTAATTCACCAGAGTCATTTGCACCTATGACTGATCCGATACCTGGAGATGTTCCTTGTGCATCAAGGAATGTACCTCCAATCTGTACAAATCCATTTGAAGATCCTGAACCTACAGGTCTCTTGACTTGTAATAAGTACTCAGGAATAGCGGTGCCAATACCTACTCTATCTTGAGGAGAAAAATAATATAATTGATTTGATCCTGCAAATTTACCTTGTGAATCTTTATGTTGTACTGAATAAGTAGCACCATCTGCATCAGCTTTAATATCAGCACCTGAAGACCACGAAATTCCTGAACCTACACTAATTAATACTTGACCCGTACTACCTGCTCCAACATTGGAGTCAAACACTTTGTCAGCAAATCTGACATCTCCTCTGAAATCTCCCGCATATGCAGGTTGTGTGCTTCCTACACCTATATTTCCTACTGCTACTACACCATCAAAGTTTGATGTAGGTGCTACATCTAAACCATATTCAGCAAAAGTTTTTCCGATTGCAACTTTATTTGTATCTGCATCTACTACTAGTGTTTCGGTACCTACTTCTAGACCCTTTTCTATTGCAAATTTTTTATTAATAGCCGCCATTTAAAGAAGCACTCCTTCTTGTCTTAATATTTATGAAATACGCATGATATAAGCGATTGCATAATATGGAGGTAAATTATCAAATGCTTGACCCATTGTGCCACCTTGATCTCCAGTATTTCCACCAACTCCTAATGATAAATTGCCACTTGCACCTGTTGTACCACTAACAGTAATACTTATAGTTGCATTTTCTGTTTGATAAAAACCAGTAAGACCTTCATCCTGTTGATCTTCGATTGCATTATTACTTTCATCTCTGTCAGCACCTTGTTGTGCAGATTTAAAATTGTGATTATGAGTATTACTTCCTGATCCACTAAATGAGTGAGAATGATTACCACCAGTCGCTGCTAACGACCCTGCAGTGTGAGTGTGACTTGGTAGGTTTGCTGTTCCTAAAGTTTTAGTTGCTTCACCACCAACGTTACCTATAGAATAACCACTACCAGCACCAACAACGAATTTATCCTGTAAATTTGGAGTTGCATATCCATTGACAGTAGTTCCATCACACAATGCCCAACCAGATGGGGTAGATGCACCTGACCACATGATAATACCACCAATAGGTATTGTTCCACCAACAGATAAAGAGTTTGATGTAACATTAGTGAGTCTACCATCACCAGCAACAGTTATACTTGGAATTGAAGATGAAGAACCATAAGTACCAGCACTTACACCTGAATTACTAATATTTGCTGAAATTGATGCATTTGAAGAACCATCAAAAGTAGTAGAACCTGTAACATCTCCAGTGATTGATATAGTTCTTGCTGTTTGTAATTGAGATGCAGTAGAAGCATTTCCACCACTAATAGATGCTGAAATTGATACATCTGAAGAACCATCAAAAGTAGTAGAACCTGAAACATCTCCAGTGATTGATATAGTTCTTGCTGTTTGTAATTGAGATGCAGTAGAGGAATTACCAGTTAGGTCTCCAGTTACATTACTAGCAGTTAAAATCCCTGTAACAGTTGCATTTCCTGTCAATAATGATTCACCTGAAACTTCAAATGCACGTCCATCAGATGCAATCGTTACACCTACACCTAATCTATCAAAACCGTAATCTTCGGTATCTCTCTCATTTGATATAATTCCAAATCTTTTCCATGCATTTGAAGCATCGTCTGTTCTAACCCATCCAAGAAATCCACCTCGTTTATATGAAGTGTTAAACAATATATCATCATTTAAAGATGTTGGATAAGTGTTTGCAATACCTACAAATATACTCTGACCAACAGTGCCTGATCTATTTCCAGTTAATGATATATCTTTGACTTCAGTATTATTATTAACTTTTAAATTATCTACAGTTAGATCATCAAACAATCCATTATCTACAGTTATATCCTTGAATGTTGCAGAATCAGGTAGAGTATTTCCTTTTTCACCTGTTCTACCACCTTCACCTCCAACAAAATTTATTTCACCTTTTGAACCTACTTTTAAACTACCTATGAAGAACTCACCAGTATCATTCATTCCTGTATAAACAACAAAACCGCCTCGTGTTTGTACAGATTGTGAAAGTAATACCTCATCCTCTGTTAATACTCTATCTTGAACTTGTGGCATTGCAGTAGAGTAATTACCAGGACCATAACCAACATATTCAAATGTATGCCCCGATGCCCTTAAAACAGAATATCTTCTATTTTCTATTGGTATAACTTTTATTTTTTTTACTGCAACATTTGCTGAGTGTGTAACTGCATTTGTTCCTAGAATACCTCTTAAAATTTTATTTCCAGATGAATTAGAAATTCTTACAATTTCATCTTCTATTAAGAGAAAATCACCTCTTTGTAAACCTGCAGTATCAGAAAATATAACAGAAGAAGCAGTTGCTGTGATGTCAGAACTTAATTTAGTTGTTAAACCACCGTATATTGGTATTCTTCTACCACTAGATCTATTTGAAAAACCTGTGCCGTGAGCAGTCACAATACCTGCCATCGAAGGGGCAGATTGTGTAACACCTATATTAACTGATAAAGATGAACCATATCCAATCCTATCGGAAATATGATGTGTTCCATTATAAATTACAGATGCTCCTGTACATCCTGATATAACTATTTCTTCACCTCTTCTTAACCCAATATCACCGTCCAGTAATACTGTGGCGATTCCACTAATAGCATCATGAGTTATGCTAACAACACCTGTACTTATACCAACATGATAGAAAAACCCTCCTGATGATGGTAGGTTGGCTATCCCTGTATAAGTAAACCTTGTAGAACTATCTACAGTTTTTATTGTATAAAGACCATCATAAGATGTACTACCGACACCAACGATCTGACCGACAGACCCAACTCCTTCTATGATTGATGATACACCTACAGTTGAATCAGATCCTGGTGTATGAAATGGAACTCCTTTAATAGTGAGAGTATCATCTTTTTTGTAACCAGAACCTGCATTATTAATTACTACATTAGATATTGTACTTGATGTAGATACAGTGATATCTGCTGTAGCACCTTCACCAGATCCACCCTCCAATCTTACGTTAAAATAATTTTCACTTACACCTGATATTGACCCATAATTTGTTCCACCACTTATTGAATGAATGCCACTAATTGGATTCAATCCGTGACTTACTCCTGTATCTATTGTACATATAGTTCCTGAAGAAATATCAGTCCCAGTAATCGCAATACCAACTCCAGTATTTTCAAGTATTGAATTCAATGATTCTCTTGTAATACTATTACTTGGATTATTTGTTTCTACTTTTCCTACTACATCTCTAACAGCATAACTTACTGCTGCCTCTGGATCATAATTAATATTGTCGGGATCATTTTGCGGAACAATATCAATAATATCTTGACCAAATTTGTTAGATGCAGTAGAAAATGGTGTAACAGTTGGTGTGCTTAAATATCCTCTGATAGTTAAATCATAAATTCCATCCTGTATACCTTTTCTAAATTCTTGAATTTGTCCTACTTCTCTTATTTGATAAGAAGATCCAAAATCCATTCTTGTAAAGTATGGACTGAATGTTCTTCCACTACCAACAACACTTTGATCATGGAAAGTATAAGGAACATTCGTAGCGATAGTTGTTATACCGCCAGGATCTGTATTTAAACCAACTGTAAATGATGTTGCAGTGGGGACAGAATCAATCTTGAAAATTCCATTAAATCCTGAATTATCATCACCTGTTGTATTGTTAGAACTTTTAAGTCTATTAATTTTTATTGTATTACCAACTTTTAAACCATGTCTATATTGAGTTGTGACTATTCCAACATTTGCAGTCCAATCAGCATTTATAATGTTTGTTTTTGTTCTTAAATCACTTGCTGAAGTTAATTCAGTATTGTCATTCTTATAATTAGTGTCATCAATAACCGAACTACTCTCTTCAATAGAGTATCCCTCAATTGGAGGTGATGCTAAAGATGATCCTTCTGGTATTACATATCTAAGACCATATCTTTTCTCATTATCATCTCTGGTATCTCTAATTCTCTTAATAAATGTTTGTCTTGTTTCAGGACTCAATTGTGTTGAATTTGCAACAATAGCAGCAGATAATGTATTTCCAACACCTACATTTATAAACCATCCTGATGAATCATATTGAATAGGATGACCTGCATCACCAGGAATTTTATCTGCTACTGTAGAAATTATTTTTAATTTTCCACCTAAATTATTGATGCCTGTAAGTTTTGAACCAGCAGCAGCATTATTTTTATTAGTAGCGATATCAATTTTGTCATCACCGACTCCTGTGATGGCATAATATATTTTGTTATATTCTATTCCATCAGGTAAAGCACCATCATCAGAATAAAATCTTATTGATTCACCATTAATAAACTTATGATTTTCTTGTAGTGTAAATCTATCACTACTTATAGAATTAATACCTGAATTACTTCCTACAAATATTTCCTTTCTTGCTGATACTCTGTCGTCTGGATCTGTCTGAGGGACAGGCATTAAAATGCTGACATCGTATGTTATATTATTAATTTGTAAAGATAATTGATCATTTAGTTTATTACCTACAGAAAATTCTAAAACTTTACTAGGTGGAACATTATCTCTCTGACGATATCCAAATAAGTATAATTTTGAATCAGTTGATAATCCAGCAGTAATATCTACGTCTAATGTTAACCAATTAAAATTTGAAGGATTTGTAAATTTTTTCTGAGGTGCGGATATATCAACAATAAATCCTTTATCATCTTTTAAAAATGCTTCATCTCTAAATTTATCTGCTTCAAGAGCTGTTTCTCCAAAATTAGAATTGGAGTTAGTTATTGACGCATCACCACCAGACTCTGCAAAGAAATGTCTTTTATAACCAATTGCAAAAACAGATACTGCTTGAATAACTGCTTTGTTTGCAACCCTTATATGATAATTTGATGCTTCTGGTGTATGTCTTGCAAGACTATCACTATGTAAAGATAATGAAGATCCTAATGTCGCTTGGTCTTGCCAAATACCAGAAGTAGTATTGTATTTTACATATACACTATCATCTTTATTGAGTGAGATACCAGTGAATTGTGCAACCACCATTGATTTGAAACCAGTTGCTTTTGCACCATCTGCAAAAAGACCATTCATTCCGAAAACTGATCTTATTGAGCAGTTGAAAATATATGGTGATGCAGATGTTACGGTATCACTTTCAATTTTTACAGTTGGAGATAATCCTGAAAGGTTTGGAGTAGAAGTGGTTGATGGAGTTGTAGGAAGCGTATATGTGAAAGATGTATCACTCAAAACTTGACTTGTTATGAATGTTCCATCATATTCCGTATTATTAACACCATTTATTAATATTGGAGTTCCTACTGATAATCCATGATCGGTTAGAGTTGTTACCGTTACAACTGGTGTCGCAGTTGAATCAGAAGGTGTAGATCCTGAATATATGTCTGTTATTGTTACTGCACCAACTTGTGTTATTGCACCGACTATTCTTGACTCATCTTTTATTGCTTCAAAATCAGTGTTTGTAGGATATACAGGTAAAGCACGTTGAGAATTTACACCATAAGCGAGAGTCAACTTATGATAATACATGTCTAAATCTGTATTACCTTTTCCTGTGACTATATTTGTACCGTCCGCATATTCAAAACAAGTTAATTTATGATGAGAGTATCTTGATCCATATACATTTGAAGTATAATCTCTAAAAACAGTATCATTTGGATCTCCATCAAAAAATGAAAAACCCCAAAAGAAACAAGCACCAGTTACTCTGAATATTGCAGTAGAATTTATAGAATTATCATTAGGATTTGGAATGAATTTTGGTCTTATTTTTGTTTTTCTAAGATCATCACCAATTATTGATGTGCCACGAGGAACTATTACACCTCCACTTATTGAGTTAAAATTAACTAAAACATTATTAGGATCACTTACATCAAAATTAGTCCCAACAGAAAATTGTGCTATTGAAGATGCTATGCCATTTATATCTGTAAGAGAACCAGCAGTATCAATCTGTAATCCTGGTCTATTATCAATAATGTGAGTGCCAGTTGATAGATGAATAGAGGTTCTATCAAATTTATCGTTATCTTTACCAGGTTGATATGAAAATCTAGCTGATTCTAATAAAGCACGTTGAATCGTCTTAAAAGGACGAGTCCTAGAATTACCTGTATTATTAATGTCATCCGTTGCATCCAGTTCGTCAGGGTTAACGTATATTACATTACCTGGTACATTTTTTAGGAAATTTTCTAATCTACTTAACGGCATCTGCCACCAACTGACTGTGTTGTCTCAATCTATTTAGACAGGTAGCGAACCTCCGCTTGATCTTCATTTTCCCGAATAACTTTTAATACGTTTAAGAATTGTTCAGAAGTTTTACATTTTAATTCTTTAAAACTACCTTGATCACCATGTAACATAAATTTTCTTCTTATTATGTCAATTTCAATTAATAAAACAGTTTGTTCATCATGCATCTTCAATGCTCTCTGCTGCCACATCAAAATGTGCTTTTATAACTCCCCCACTGTTATTTCTGACAATGACTTTTCTACCATAAGGAATTTCTTTTACAAATAACTCTTGAAAGGTATCTAAAGGAGTTAGTTGTACGTTTATAGTCTCTGGTTTAATTTTTCCATACCATGAATCTGGAAGTTCTATGATACCGTCAACTGTTACAGTACCGCTAAAATGATGTTTGTGACACATAATCAAATTTTCTTTTATTTATCTAGGTTGTAATAGTGTTTCTTGGGAATTCATAATTAGGATCAGTGTAATTACGACCCTCAACTGATAACTCAGAATTTTCATTGAAGT
>NHDP01000003.1 GCA_002170595.1 Alphaproteobacteria bacterium TMED62 | reverse complement strand
ATTCTCGGTGGTGGAGAAGGTGCTACATTTTCTGCAATCAATGTAACAGGTATTAGTACACTCGGATTTGCAGATGCCTCACAACTCAAAGTATCTGGTATCTCTACATTCACAGGTGCTATTGATGCTAACGGGAATTTAGATGTAGCAGGGACTGCCACATTTGCAACTCCATTAGCAAACTCAAACTTAGCAAACGATAGTGTTTCTTTTGGTGGAGTATCTGTTGATCTAGGTGCTTCAGATGCAACTCCAGCATTTGATTTAACTGATGCTACTAACTATCCTACCTCAAGTCTGAGTGGTACGATAACCAATACTCAGTTGGCAGGTTCAATTGCAAATAGTAAATTATCAAATAGCACAGTATCTTTAGGTGGTGTATCAATAGCATTAGGTGCTTCTGATGCAACTCCAGCATTCGATCTTCAGGATGCAACAAACTACCCTACTTCAAGTTTGAGTGGCACGATAACTAATGCTCAACTTGCAGGTTCAATTGCTAATGATAAATTATCAAATAGCACAGTATCTTTTGGTGGTATAAGTCTAGCGTTAGGTGCTTCTGACGCAACTCCAGCATTCGATCTTTCAGATGCAACAAACTACCCTACTTCAAGTCTAACAGGCACTATAACCAATACCCAGTTGGCAGGTTCAATTGCTAACAATAAGTTAGCAAATAGTACAGTATCTTTAGGTGGTGTATCTATAGCATTAGGTGGATCAGATACAACTCCAGCATTCGATCTTTCAGATGCAACAAACTATCCTACTACAAGTTTAACTGGTACTATAACCAATGCTCAACTAGCAGGTTCAATTTCTAACGATAAACTTGCTGGATCAATTGCAAATGGTAAGTTAGCAAACAGTACAGTATCTTATGGTGGTGTAAGTTTAGCGTTAGGTGGATCAGACTCAACTCCAGCGTTCGACCTAACTGATGCTACTAACTATCCTACCTCAAGTTTAACTGGCACTATAACCAATGCTCAACTAGCAGGGTCAATTGAAGATGGCAAACTAAACACAATTACTACAGCAAATAAAGTTGGTCTTGCTGCTTTAGATATTGATGGTGGCACAGATATTGGTGCTGATTTAGTAGATGCTGATCTACTTATTGTAGACGATGGAGCAGGTGGCACTAATAGAAAAACTGCAATGTCTAGAGTCAAGAACTATGTTCTTGGTGGTGGACAAGGTGCTACATTTGCTGCAATCAATGTTACAGGTATAAGTACTGTTGCATTTGTAGATGCTACACAACTTAAAGTATCTGGTGTTTCTACATTTACAGGTACAGTCGATGTAAACGGAGCAATTGATGCTGATGGTGGTGCTAATATTGCAGGTGGTTTGGTTGCTAACTCAGCAGCAATATCTGATCTAACTGACGGAAGAGTTGTATTAGCAGGTACATCTGGAGAACTAGAAGACTCAGGAAATCTTACATTCAACGGATCACAATTAGGTGTAACTGGAACTGTAAATGCTTCAAGCACTGTTACTGGTACTGCATTCCATACAGGTGCTGAAGGGTCTGCAATTAGAGTTACTTCAAACACAATCTCAGGTCCTGCAACAATCACTATTGACCCTGCTGCGGTAGGTGATAATACAGGTAAAGTTGTAATCGCTGGTGACTTCCAAGTAGACGGTACAACCACTACAGTTAATTCTACAACCGTTACTATTACTGACAAAAACATTTTAGTTGCAGACGGTGCTGCTAACGATGCTGCTGCTGATGGTGGTGGTATTACAATCGAATCTGGTGAAGGTAACAAAACATTCCAATTTGAAGCAACAGGTGACAACTTAGGATCTTCTGAGAACTTAAACGTTGCATCTGGTAAGGCATTCAAGGTAAACAACGTAGATACATTAAATGCAACTACTCTTGGATCTGCTGTTGTAAACTCTTCTCTTACTAATGTTGGAACTCTTACAGGTCTTACAGTTTCTGGTAATGCATCGATTGAAGGTAATGTAGATTTAGGTAATGCTACATCTGACACTATAACTGCAACAGGTCGTTTTGATAGTGATCTAGTTCCTTCTACCGATGGTGCAAGAGATTTAGGTTCATCTACATTAGAATGGAAAGACTTATATCTTGATGGTACTGCTCACGTTGACACTTTAGATGTTGATGTAAATGCAGGAATAATTGGTGACGCAACAGTTGGAGGAACACTTGGTGTTACTGGTGATGCAACATTAGGGGCAGACCTTGATGTCACTGGCACAATTACTGGTAATTCATTCAGTGGATCTGGATCAGGATTATCTGCAGGAACAACACCAATTACCACTCTTGATATAGACGGTGGTACAGATATTGGTGCTGATCTAGTAGATGCTGACTTGATCGTAGTTGATGACGGTGCTGGTGGTACAAACCGTAAGTCTACAATGTCTAGAGTCAAGAACTATGTTCTTGGTGGTGGACAAGGTGCTACATTTGCTGCAATCAATGTTACAGGTATAAGTACTCTAGCATTTGTTGATTCAACTCAACTCAAGGTATCTGGTATTTCCACATTTACTGGAGCAATCGATGCTAACGGTGGAGCAACTATTGATAATATCCAAATTGGGATAACTGGTGATAATGAAATAGATACTGCTTCTGGAAATCTAACTATTGATTCCGCAGGAGGAACCACAACTCTTGATGATGATGTTGTAGTTTCAGGTTCTGTTACTGCATCTGGAACACTTACTGCTAATGGTAATGTAGACTTAGGTAATGCAACAAGTGATACAATCACTGCAACAGGTCGTTTTGATAGTGATATAGTTCCTTCTGTTGATAGTACAAGAGATTTAGGTACATCTACACTCGAATGGCAAGATTTATTCATTGATGGAACTGCACATATTGATACACTGGACGTTGATGAAAATGCAGGAATAATTGGTAACGCAACAGTTGGAGGAACACTTGGTGTTACTGGAGAATCTACTTTAGCATCCGCTACAGTATCTGACCTCACATCGGGAAGAGTTGTTCTTGCAGGTACTGGTGGTGCTATCGAGGATAGTGGCAACCTTACATTCAACGGTACAACATTAGCAGTTACAGGTAATGAAACAATATCTGGAACTCTTGGTGTTTCTGGAACATCTACATTAACAACAGTTGATATAAATGGAGGAGCTATAGATGGTACAGCAATAGGTGCAAATTCAGCATCTACTGCTGCTTTTACAACTTTAGATGCTTCTGGTGCAGTAAACTTAAATGATACTACACAATCAACCAGTAACACATCTGGTTCTTTAATAGTTGATGGTGGTGTTGGTATTGCCAAGAACCTAAACGTAGGTGGAACACTTGATGTTGATGGACAACTTACAAGTGCTGCACCTCTAAGAAACTCAACTGGTGGTGGATTGATTGCTGGAGTTGGTATTCACTCACAATCTGCTGCTGCAGGTCTTGTAACTGCATTTAAATTCAGAGGAAATGGTTTAGAAGACTTTATTGTTGAAGATGGCATTGCTGATGTTGTTTTAACTGGTGTTGCTGCTACTACATTCACAACATCCGAAACAACAGTTCTTACTCAAGGACAGACTGCTATTACAGTTTCTGCAAACTATACAGCAGGATTTGTAGATGTATACCTAAACGGTGTTCGTCTTATCACAGGAACTGACTACGCAGAAACAAACAGTAGCACAGTTACACTTGCATCAGGTGCAACTGCAGGAGATGAAGTTGAAGTTGTTGCTTGGAAAACACTTGGTAATGTTGTAAGCGTTCAATCACTGAAGACTGCTGCTGATCTAACAGTATCAGGGGTGGCAACTGCCACTGGTGGATTTGTTGGAGACCTTACAGGTAATGTAACTGGTAACGCTGCAACTGCAACAAAACTTGCAGCAACAAAAACTATAGCTGGTGTTGCTTTTGATGGTTCTGCAAATATCTCCTTGAACAATAATGCAATAACAAATGGAGCAGGGTATATAACTGCAACACTTACAGAGGAACAAGTAGAAGATTTTGTAGGTGGAATGGTAACTGGAAATACTGAAACAGGTATTACAGTCACATATCAAGACTCTGATGGAACACTAGACTTTGTTGTTGCTTCACAAACTGATGAAAACTTCACAACAGCAGATCACGCAAAACTTGATGGTATCGAGGCTAGTGCTGATGTAACTGATGCTACTAATGTAGATGCTGCTGGTGCAGTAATGAATAGCGACACAACCACTGCTTCAATGAGTTTTGTTGTAGATGAAGATAACATGTCATCTAACAGTGCTACAAAAGTTCCAACACAACAATCAGTTAAAGCATATGTAGATGCTGAAGTAGGGGCAGTAGATGTAACCACATCTATTGCTGGTGATTCTGGTAGTGGTTCAGTTTCAACATCACAAACTCTAACTGTTTCTGGTACATCAAACGAAATTGAAACTTCCGCATCTGGTCAAAGTATTACTATAGGTCTTCCATCAACAGTCAATGTCACAACATCTATTGATGTGCCAACAATTGAAGTAACCAATGTTAAAGCGAAAGATGGCACTACTGCTCTCACTATATCTGACTCCACAGGTGCTGTAGCATGTTCTCAAAACCTTACAATTGGTGGTAATATAGTTGTTAATGGTACTACTACACAGGTCAATACAACAAACACAACTATTGAAGATGTTCTTCTTGAATTGGGTATGGTTGATGGTTCTGCTCCAACTTCTGACCTAAACAAAGATCTTGGTGTTATATTTAATTACTATACTGATTCTGCTAAAAAAGCAGCAATGTATTGGGATGACAGTGCCTCTAGATTTGTCTTTTCCAATGTTGCCACTGAGAGTTCAGGTGTTATGACAAATTCTAGTGCTGGTGCATTAGAAGTTGGATCTTTATATGTAAATGACTGTGCAGGTAATACACAATTAGTATCATGCTCTGGAACTACTCGTTCACTTAATAATATAAGTATAGACGGGGGTAGTTTTTAGATCTTATAATTGATAAACTATATGTATGGAAGAAACACTTGAAAATCCACAGGAAGGTAATCCTGTGTTATGTAGTCTACCATTTTCTCAATTAAGAAATGCTCCTGGATTAAACTATCAACCATGTTGTTGGGCAAAAGGTGAATCAATTTGTGGTCCTCAAAATACCTCACCTATTGAATATTTTAAAAGTAAAATATTTAATCAGATTAGAAAAGATATGTTAGCAGGTAATATGAGTCCAGAAGTAAAGAGTATGTGTAAAATATGTTTGGGTAATGAAAAAGAAATTGGTAAATCAACACGCACTCAAATGAAACATGAATGGAGTGTATTGAGGAACTTTGATGTTGATGGTAAAATGGTTGATACTGATGATAGGTTTTTAAAGTTAGAACTAAATGCTTTTGGTAATTACTGTAATTTAGAATGTTATGAGTGCCAACCTGATAATTCAAGCAGAAGAATAGAAAGATTAAAAAAAATGGATCCCATATGGAGGGGATTAGTACAAAGAATATCATTTGCTCATAAAGATGTAAAAAAATCAAATCCAGACCAATGGAAATTATTTGTTGATGATCTCGTATGTCATGGTAAGAATATTAAAACCCTTGCATTTTGTGGTGGTGAACCAATGACAATGGTATCTCATTTTGATATACTTGATGCCTTGATAGAAACAGATCAAGCAAAAAATATAAAACTTACGTATGTGACTAACTTTACTCTTTTTAATCTTAAAAAAATGAAAAAATATATTGATGCTTTCAAGTGGGTTTCTGTAAATTGGAGTGTGGATGGATTAGGAGAGAGAAATCACTGGTTGAGATATCCTACTAAGTGGGATATTACATTGAAAAATGTATTAGATGTAAGAGATTATTTTTACAATAGTAAGGAAAACAAGTATTTTAAAAGAAAAAGATTATTTTCATACATAAAAAATAAAAAATCCCAAGATCATATTAAAAGAGAATGGAAACTTGGAAAAATAGAAGTCACAATCACACCTAGTTTGTTAGGCATTTATAAACTCAAAGAAACAGTTGAGTTTATGAGGAAGATGAATTTATATACTGATACAACAACAATGCTGAATAAAATTGATGCCCCTAAATTTTGTCAGACTAGACATTTACCCGATAAAATAAAAGAAGAGATAGGTGATGATATAAAATCTATATCACAATATGTTTATGACGATATGATGCAACCAAGAGATCAACATAGTTTTGAGTTAGGGATCAAATACTTCGATGCACTTGATAAATCAAGAGGTACTAATTGGAGAAAAATATTTCCTGAAATAGCATGTTATTTGTAATTGAAAAAATAAATTTTGAACCATATTCTTATGATCTATGGAGTATATTATCAAAAGGGTGTTATTTTTTTGAGTCAAGTGACTTTATTATTGAGTCATTAGAAAATTACTATGATATTAAAATCACTAGCATTGAATATTGTAACGTCATAAAACAGACTGATTGTGACGGGTATATTAATCCAATACATAATATTGCTTGTGGTATAACTTCTACTAGAAATAAGACAACTTAACATGCACTAAATAGGGCAGTTAATGATTTTTTTTATGGATGAACAAGATTACAAAAATTTGATTACAGTATATCAAAACAAACATACTAATCTTATTAATCAGGTAATTGCTCTTGAATCGAGAGAATTAAAATATCGTCAAACGATTGAGATGTTAAGTAATAATAACAATCAATTAAATGAAAAAATACTTCAATTAGAAAAAAAATCTCCTAGACCAAAAAAACCAGCAAAACCATCTGATGGCGGTAAATTCTAAATAATAATATCTGATATATATCAGATTTAATGAGTATATACCAATAATAGTATGGCATCTCCAAATATAAAATTTAAGCGATCTTCTGTCGCTGGTAAAAGTCCCTCGCTTGCAAATATAGAACTTGGCGAAATTGCCATGAACACCTTTGATGGTGATCTGTATATCAGACACGATCAATCTTCAGTAGGTGTAGCAACAACGGTAACAAGAATAAATCCATGGAATGAACCGAATGGTGTGGGGGCAGGTATTTCATATAGTGGTAACGTAAAAGTTGATGAATTGACAGTTGGAAATTATGATTTTCCGACCACTGTAGGATCAGAGGGTCTAGTTCTAAAGGTTGCTTCAGATGGCAATTTAGAATTTGGTTCTGGTGCTTCAGGTGGTGTTGTACCAACCGAAGAAACATTTACTGCTACACAAGGTCAAACGGTTTTCACTGCCTCATCAAGTCTACCAACATATATTCAAATTTTTATTAATGGAGTAAAAATTAGACCAACTACAGACTTTAGTAAATCTGGTGCTTCAGTAACTTTGGTTTCTGCTGCAACTTTAGGAGATGAAATAGATATAGTTAGGTTTGACTAATAAATAAAGAAAACTGTGTATAAATATGGCATCGCCTAGCACAAGGGCAGGTTTAGTTGACTATGGAAAAAGACAACTAGGGTTTCCTGTTTTAGAAATTAATATTGCAGATGAACAGGTCGAGGATCTGATAGACGATACTATTCAGGTATATCAAGATCGCCATTACGATGGCGTTGAGTTGATGTATATGAAATATAAAATAACTCAAAATTTTATTGATTCTGTAAAAGCAGGAGGAGATGTAGATTCTGTTGGTTTAACCACTACAACGACATCAGCGAGTATTACAGGGATTGGGACAACTACCTTCACATTTGAAGAAACTCAAAATTTCATTCCAATACCAGATGCGGTAATAGGAATAGAAAAAGTTTTTAAATTAGATAATAGAGCAATTAGCACAAACATGTTTAATGTTAATTACCAACTATTTTTAAATGAAATTTATTATTTTAGTTCTATGGAACTTCTTAGTTACACAATGACTAAGAGATACTTGGAAGATTTAGATTTTATATTACACCCTGATAAACAAATAAGATTTAATAGAAGACAAAGTAGATTATATATTGATACTGACTCTTCGAGCATGAGAGCAGATGATTACTTAATTATTCAATGTTACAGGGTTTTAGATCCTGATACATATACTAAAGTTTATAATGATCCGTTTGTAAAAAAATATTTTACAGCATTAATGAAAAAACAATGGGGTATAAATCTCACAAAATTTAAGGGTGTAAAATTGCCTGGTGGAGTTGAATTAAATGGTAGAGAAATATATGAAGATGGTGTCAGAGAAATACAAGCCATAGAAGAAAAAATGCAAACATACTATGAGATACCGCCTTTAGATTTTATTGGATAATGCTCAATAATTTTATAACTCAAGGTGTAAAAAGTGAACAGAACCTCATTCAGGATCTGGTGGATGAGCATATCAAAATGCATGGTATTGAATTTACTTACATGCCAAGGACATTTATTAATACTAAATCAATCATGCGTGAAACTAATGTATCTGATTTCACGATGTCATTTCCTTTAGAGGGTTATATAGAAAATTATAATGGTTACGCTGCTGATCATAATTTATTAACAAAGTTTGGTGTAAAGTCCACAGCATCACTTGACATAGTGATATCACAAAGAAGATATGAAGAATACATAACACCATTACTTGCTAGTGACGAAACTGGATTATCTAAAGCACCCACTAGACCATTAGAGGGTGATTTAATATATTTTCCATTGGGTGATACTTTATTTGAAATAAAATATGTAGAGCATGAAAGTCAATTCTTTCAATTGCAAGAAAATTACATATATGTTTTGAAATGTGAAGTGTTTGAATATGGTGATGAAAAAATTGCAACTGGTATAGATGCAATTGATGATGATTTTGAAACAATAGGATATAACGCAACCCTTACCATGACAGGAATTGGTACAACAGCGACTGCATTTACAAGTCTAGTCAATGGAGGCGTACATAAAATTGATGTTATAAATGAAGGAGTTGGATATACTACTACACCTGATATAAGAATTTCTCCTCCAAAACATCTAGTCGGAAGAAAAGCATCTGCTTTTGGAATCATGACGACAAATTCAGGTGGCAGTCAATCGTTACAAGAAATAAGAATAAGTGATCCTGGTTTTGGTTATACTAGTATACCGAGGGTCTTTATAACATCAGACGATGAAGGTTCTGGTGCTGAAGCGATTGCTGGAATAGGAACAACTGGATCAGTGGGAATTGTCACGTTATCATTTACGGGACGAGATTATGTAACACCACCATTAGTAACTATTTCAGACCCACCTGCTGGTGGACTCACTGCTATTGCAACTGCCGTTTTAGATGGTTCTGGTTCATTATCAGCGATTAGATTATTAAATGCAGGTTATGGTTATACAGCAACTCCATCAGTCGTTGTATCTGCTGCTGGAACAATAGGTATAGGTACATATTATTTTGGAACGAATGTAACTGGTTCCCTCAGTTCAACATCTGCTTACGTTACTCAGTGGGATGCTTCTACAAGAATTTTGAAAGTAAAAGATCTTACTGGTAAATTTACTCCTAATGAAATACTTGTTGGATATGCAAGAGCAACGACTGACACTAACGCATATAGGATAAATACTATTAACTACGATGATGACACTGCAACATATGATCAAAATGTTGACTTTCAATCTTCTGGTGATTCAATATTAGATTTTACGGAAAAGAATCCCTTTGGTGAATTATGATAGGTAATTATTTTTACAACGAAACTATAAGAAAGACTGTAATTGCTTTCGGAACTCTTTTCAATAACATTTATATTAAAAAAACAGATGATGCTACAGGCAATACTCTTAAGACTATAAAAGTTCCTATTGCATACGGTCCTATGCAAAAGTTTTTAGCGAGAATAGAGCAACAACCAGACTTAGAAAAAAATAATTTTACACTTCCTAGACTTTCATTTGAAATCACATCTTATGCATATGATTCTTCAAGAAAAGCAGCACCAATTACTAAGTTTATATTAAAAGAAAATTCTAATCAAAGTAAAATAAAAAAAGTGTTTATGCCTGTGCCTTATGACATAGGATTCAGATTAAGTTTTGCAGCAAAATTGCAAGATGATGTTCTTCAAATTTTAGAACAAATACTTCCATTTTTCCAACCTCATTATAGTGTGACAATGAATGTGCTTCAGGGTCATGAAGAAAAAAGAGATATTCCATTTACATTAACAGACATATCATTTAAAGATGAGTATGAAGGTGATTTTGGTGAAAGAAGGGCAATAACTTATGAATTAGATTTTTTAGCAAAAACATACTTCTACAATGAAATTCCTACTGATGAAAGTGGAGGTATTATTAAACGTGTTCAAATAGATTATGCTACAAATATTAAGGCACCAAGAGAAGTAAGATATGTTATTACACCACAAGCAACTAAAGATTATAACAATGATAATACAACCTCTTTATCTGAAAATATAAATGCGAATCAAACTCTTCTTAAAGTAGTAAATGCTGCCTCTATTGAAAAATTTGAATATATAAGGGTAAATCAAGAAACTATGAGAGTAGAGTCAATTGATGGTAACAACGTTATCGTAGATAGAGGTGCTTTTGGAACAACTATTCAAGAACACTTCACTGGTGATCAATTAGATTTGATTAATGCTGCCGATAATGCTGCTATTGAAATAGGAGATGATTTTGGATTTGATTCTGACATATCATTCTTCCAAGATTCTAAAGAATTTAGTCCATCTCAAGGCACGGATATTTAATTATGAATCAAGAAAGTATTGATAAAGCACTCAATGTAAAAGCAAAAATTGTAAAGGAGACTCCTAGAAAAATTAAGGATACTCCTCAAGATGATTTTGAATATTCTCGTGGTCAATTATATAATCTAGTAGAGAAAGGACAAGAAGCAATTGATGGAATTATGGATGTATGTCAAGATTCTCAACATCCAAGAGCATATGAAGTTGCAGGTCAATTGATAAAAAGTGTAGGTGATGTTACAGATAAACTTCTTGATTTACAAAAAAAAATGAAAGACATTGAACAACCTCAAAGGTCAGGTCCTAACACAGTTAATAACGCATTGTTTGTTGGTAGTACATCAGAATTACAAAAGATATTAAAGAAAGGAATTCTAAATAAAGATGCGGAGAAAAAATGAAGACCTGTAAACCTGGTTACTATTATTGTAATACAGACAAGAAATGTAAAAAAAATTCCCCGTGGTTATCATGTTGGAATGAGAGGTTATCTCTATCCAGATGATGATTCAAAATCTAATGGGAAGAAAAATGGTAATGGAAATGGTAATGGAAATGGTGGAAATGGTGGAAATGGTGGAAATGGTGGAAATGGTGGCGGGGTGAGCGAAGCAACTATGACTTCTACTCAAAAAAGAAAAGACACCATGTTGAAAAAAAAATATGATGATTCAGGCATGAAAAAAAATATGCAAAAACAGTATGGGAAAGAAGAAGGAAAGAAAGTATATTTCGCCACAATTCGCAAACAAGCAATGGAAGGATCATTACATAAATGGTTTTCTGGATCTAAATCCAAAGATGGAAAAGGTGGTTGGGT
>NHDP01000013.1 GCA_002170595.1 Alphaproteobacteria bacterium TMED62 | reverse complement strand
TCTTGGCAAGATATAGGAGGAGAAAATTAGATTTTTATCCTGCCAAGATTATATGTAAATACGGGAGTTAACATATTATTTTTTTATGGCATTAAATTATTACAAACTTATTACTAGTTTTATTATTAAAAAATGAAGCCTGAATTATACTATGAATTATGAGACTGATAATTATTCCATAGTAATAATTATGTAATATTATCAATATAATATAACTAAATTTAAGTATGGATATTTATGAAAAGAATTATTTTTATTGTTCCTTTAATTGTATTGAATAAATCCTACGCATGTGAAAATAATAATTTTAAAACAGATAGAGACTATATTGCTAATTGGTTAGGAAGTAACTCTTATTTTTCAGCATCATACAAAAAAGGAAAATGTGCTTTAGATACTGTGTCAAGTGATTTATCTTTAGAACAAAGAAGAGTTATTGCTAATTTAATAGCTAAATCTTATTCGCAAAGTATAAAAAATTCTAATGAAAATTCAAATTATCACCATTTATATTAATTTTTCATTTAGATAATAATTATGTTTAAAGAAAATATATTAGAATATAGAAAAAAAAAAAACTATTGAAAAAAAACATAGGTTTGAAGCTGTTTATTTAAAAAATAAATTTTTAGCAGAATGGGCATCTAATGTTCTAGAGTTAAATCATAATAATAAAGTACAATACCTTAATAAAACTCTTAGACTTTTAAATGAAAAAGATAAAAATAATTTAATTATTAAAAAAATTGAAAAAGACTTCTCTAATAATAATATTAAAATATCTTTTGATGAAATTGAGTTAAAAAGTAAAGATTTTCAAATTAAAGCTCATATAGTAGTTCAAAATAGAGTAAAACAAAATATCTGATATTTAACTAAACAAACTAATCCTATCAATTATCTGTTCATAGAAGCTATCTGACATAAGAGGATAGAAAAGAGTCTAGAATAGATATAAGAAATAGATTCCATTTAAGAATCATACAGAGTCGTTAAAGCTTATTTGGTATCCAATATACCTTAAATACATTTACATGAATCCCACGACTCTTAAAACGCTAATATGAATCATTCTATAAGCTAGGAAACCGCTCATTACTGAAATATTTTAACGAAGAATCTATTTAGACAATAAAGACTTAAATTTCATTACTTTTGTTAGGTTTATTAGCCCATAATAGTTTCGTCATACCTGAAATTAAAGGCTTGATTTGAATGTTTATAAAGCCAGAAGATTCTAAAATATCTGTCACCCATTTATTAGTAATAGATTTTGCAGTTGGAGTAAAAGCTAAATGCTGTAATTGCCATAAAGCTGCTAAAGGAGGACCAGAGCGGTCATTATTTACCATAAAATCATGTATGATAAAAAGTCCTCCAGGATTAATGACTGAGTAAGCTTTTTTAACTAATTCAGGGATAGATTCTTCTGGTACACCATTAAATAAATAGCTCATCATTACCGCATCAACATTGGTTGGCCAATCATAATCAAGAGCGTTAGCAGCAATAAAACTAATTCTATCAGAAAGACCGGCTTCTTTAACTTTTTCATAGCCTAATTTAATTACATTTGGAAAATCTATAATTGTAATATGTAAGTTTGGGTTTACTTTACATAGACCTATCGCAAAACCTCCTGTCCCTCCAGCAACATCTAGAAGATGATTAATTTTAGTAAAATCAATTATTCTAGCTAGAGACTTAGATGGTCCAACTGAACCGGCGTGTTGTGATTCACTATAAAGCTTTGCTTCTTTCTCATTACTCATCCATTTAGCATAACTATCAATATAGTTTGGTTTTATATTATTAGTTATAACGCCTTCTAACTGCTCCATAAAACCATACATCTGCCTATCAATTTGCAAACGTAGATAGTCTCCAAAATCATTTGGGGCACCTTTTACTAAAAAGTCCTCTGCACCTTTTGAATTTGAGTATTTATCATTTTTGCGTTGAAGCAGCCCTATACTTGTTAATGCTGTACAAATTGTACTAATACCATTTACTGGAACATCAATATCTATTGCTAAATCTTTAGCACTCATTGATTTTTTAGAAAGTTTAGTAAAAATATTGCAATGTAAAGCAACAAATAAAGCTTTAGATGCTATAAAACCAAAAGCAATATTAGAGATTTTTTCTGCCTCTATAATTTGTTGCATTGAATATTCATTTAACTATTTTTTATTATTTACTTGTGATTAACTAATTAAAGATAATATTCAAATACTAACATATATTCATGTCATCTGTTAATTTATTATTATCCCCCATAAAATAGATTCCATTTAAGAATCATACAGAGTCGTTAAAGCTTATTTGGTATCAATGTACCTAAAATACATTTACATGAATCCCACGACTCTTAAAACGCTAATATGAATCATTCTATAAGCTAGGAAACCTCTCATTAATGAAATAATTTAACGAGGAGTCTATTTAGACAATAAAGCTACTGAAGTTATAAAGATATAAAACTCTTAGCATTGTTATATTGTTAAGTTGTTATGTTGTTATATTTTTAAGATAATGATTAAGATTATTCTTTTATTATTTTTATTATCTTCTTTTCTTAATATTTAAGAGTAAGCTTAATGAATATTATTATATATATATATTATATATACTCTATAGACTCTGTATCTAATTTCTTAACTAAATTGATTGTTTTTAGATGAGTATATGTTCTGAGCATTCTTATATCCTTGTGACCTGTAATAGAAGCTACTTCCATTATACTTAATCCTTTCTCAAATAATCTACTAGTAGCTTCATGTCTTAAATCATGGAATCTTAATCCTTTAATATTTGTTTTCTTACATGTTTTTTCCCATAAGCTTCTTACTGTTGTTTTCTTGATTGGAAATACTTTGCCCTTAATAGCTCTTGGAAGCTGCTTTAAAACCTCAATCGCTTTAGCACTTAATGGTATTACTCTTTCTTCTCCATTTTTAGTATAAAGTACTCTACATAAACTATTGTTTATATTGATACTTTGCCATTCAATATTTAATAATTCACTTCTTCTCATTCCTGTTTCTATTGCTAAAATAAACAAAGGATAGAACCAAGGATTTGGATTTTGTTTACATGCAAGCTTTAGAGCTTCATATTCTCCCTGTAAGAGTCTCCTTGTTCTTGAAGGATTGTTTGCTGGTAATTTAATCATACTCAATGGATTGTTTCCTATTAAGCAGCCCCACTCATTTTTAGCAATGTTTAAAGCATGAGAGAATAGAGCACATTCTTTTCTTACAGTAGTTGGTGATACTTGTTTCAGTCTTTCATCTCTGTAGTATGCAAAGTGAGTAGGGGATAATACTGTAATCTCCTTTAAGCTGATACTGTGCCTCATCATTTGCTTAATACGATATTCCTCCTGTTCTCTTCCACGTTTCTTGGAAGTAATTTCTTTTCTATATTTTTCTAGAATATCTTTTAAAGTTATCAACTTATTATCTGTTTGAGTGAAATGTCCTTGTTCAATTAATATCTCAGTATCTCTGGCCCATTTCATAGCATCAGCTTTACGTGAGAAGGTTTTAGAAAGAGCAGGGGCTCTTCTATTCCTGATACGAACTCTCCAACGTCCATTGGAACGTCTATCTATGGTTGCCATCAAATACCTCTCTGGTCCTAAATTGGTCCAAACAAGTTATTCAATGTCTAGAAAGTCATATAAAGAATGGCGGTGAGGGTGGGATTCGAACCCACGGAACGCTTGCACGTTCGCCGGTTTTCAAGACCGGAGCTTTCGACCACTCAGCCACCTCACCGATTAATTTATAAAATACTTTATTTATAAGCTTTTATGTAAATAATGTCACTAAAACTTACAATTTCAAATTTATTTTTTAAAGTGAGGCTCTCTTTTTTCTATAAAAGACTTTAAGCCTTCTTTAAAGTCCTCTCCTTTTATTAGTTTATTTTGTACATTATCAAAATCTTTTATAGCCTTCTGTTCATTCTCTTGAGCAATCCTAGCATTTTTAATTATTTCTTTTATTGCATTTGGAGAAGCTTTACAAATGATACTAGCTAATTCTATTGCTCTAGTAAATAAATCTTCATTATTATGTTGCTCCTGTATTAAATTCATTTTTAAAGCTTCATTGCTATTAAACTTTATTCCTGTTAACAAATACTTCATTGCATTACTCCAACCAGCCCTTTGAACAAACCTAATAGTTGCTCCTCCTGTCATCAATAGGCCTCTTTTTACCTCCAACATTGCAAAAGTAGTATTTTTGTCTGCTATTACTATATCAGCTGCTAACATTAGTTCTAAACCATAAGTAAAGGTAACTCCTTTAACTGCTGCAATTAAAGGTTTAGTTCTTAGAGGCTTGTTAAGACCTAAAGGATCAATGTATTTTTTATTTTTAATATAACTATGATCATTATTTTCTAATAATTGTTTCATCTCTTTTAAATCCATACCTGCACAAAAATTATCACCACTTGTATAAACAATCGCGCATAAAGCATTACTTTCATTTTCATATTCAGTAAATGCTCTAGCAATTTCTTCAAACATAAATGGAGTAAAACCGTTCATTTTTGTAGGCCTATCTATATCTATAAAAAAAATATTTTGTATTAATTTTCTATTTATTCTTCCAACACTACTATCTGCCTCTTTCATAGGTCTTATTATTTTTTCAGATATAGATTTCATCTTTGTAGTTTATTATAATATATAAGTTAATAAATAATTTATAGAATATCAGATAATGGAAAAATTAATAATTATTAAAACAACAATTAGTAATAAAAATACAAAAAATAAATTAATAAATGAACTATTAAAAAATAATTATGTAGCGTGTATAAATATTATTGAAAATATCACTTCATATTATGAATGGGAAGGCAAACTTCAACGTCAAAAAGAAGAAATTTTATTTATCAAAACTATTTTAAAAAATGAGAAGTTAGTGTACAAAATTATTAAAAAGTATCATGATTATGAAATACCAGAAATAACAACTATTTCTGTAAAAAATATAGATAAAAACTACTTAGGTTGGATTAAAGAAAGTATATTAGGAAAAAAGTTATGATACGTCTGATATTAATTTGTATATTTTTCTTATTTTTTTTATG
The DNA here is from genome assembly GCA_002170595.1 of Alphaproteobacteria bacterium TMED62. Lineage (GTDB taxonomy): Bacteria > Pseudomonadota > Alphaproteobacteria > TMED109 > TMED109 > TMED131. Next base: position 26,055 of record NHDP01000013.1, on the reverse strand, counting down.
GTTAATTTTAAATCTTATTACCTCTAAAAAAGATGAGAAGGCCAAATTTTCTTTAAAACCTAATTATTTAAAAATATTACTAATTATTATAATTACTTTGGTTATAATAAGATATTTACCAAAGATTTTAACTTTCTTCCCTAAAATTCAAGTTTTATTTTCTCCTCTATTTAACATTATCAAAAATTTTATACCCTTTCTATAAGATTAAGTTATGATAATATCCATCCACCATCAATATCAATTGTTGTACCTGTAATAAACTCATTTTCGATAGCAAAAATTATGGCTTTCGCTACCTCATCTGCTGTACCAGCCCTTTTAATAATATTCTCTTTAGTAGCGTTTTTATAAAAATCTTTTCTTGCTTTACCTTTTAAAGGACTCATTGGAGTATCTATAACCCCAGGTGAAATAAGATTTATTCTTACAGGAGCTAGTTCGAGTGTTATAGCTCTTACAAACGCCTCAACGGCACCGCCTGTTGATGAAATAGCTACAAAACCAGGCTTAGGTCTTCTTGCAGGAGAACCACTAACTAAAACAACATTACCATTTTTTTTTAATTTCTTTACACCATGTCTTACTACATTCGCATAGCCCCAAAGTTTATCAAAAGAGTCTCTATATCCTCGCATATTCATTGTTAAAAATGGACCTATTGCTCTTTCTCCTCCAGTAGCTGTACTAATTAAAACATCATAATTACCAATTTTTTTAAAAAGCTTTTTTAAAGAAGCTTCATCTAAAACATCAGCAGTTTCTAATATTAATTTCTTTTTCTTAATTTTTACCTTGTTTGGGTTTCTGCTTATAGCATAAACTTTAGAAGCTCCTCCTTTTAGCAACAGTTTAATAGTAGCTAACCCTATTCCTGATGTACCACCAAATACTACTACTTTTTTATTATTTAGTTTCATTGTTTTTATCTCCTTTAATAAATTCTTTGAAGCTATTTACCATATCTCTTTCATCAAGTTCTTTAAAAGACATCTTAATTAATGCAATTTTATCTTCCAATTTATTATTTTCATCATTAATCATGTCATAGAGCTCTTTTTTTCTTTTTTCTTTAATTTTAGCTCTTAATTTGTTTAACTTTGTATAAAAATTAGATTTACTCATTACAATTAAATATGAGTATACTATTCTTAAATTTTATGTAAATTAAACTTATGATCAAAATTAAAAATATTTTCGTTTTACTTTTCGTTTTTTTATTATATGTTTGGCAAATGCCAGCTAAAGATTTTATAAATATGAAACTTAAAACAGGCAACGTTTTAATAAAACTAAGACCTGATTTAGCACCTAATCACGTAAAACGTATTTCTCAATTAGTAAAAGAGGGTTTTTATGATGGTTTAAAATTTCATAGAGTTATTCCTGATTTTATGGCACAAGGTGGAGATCCATTAGGTAATGGCACTGGTGGTTCAGGACAAAATATAGCTGCTGAATTTTCTTCTGAAAAACACATAAGAGGCACTGTATCAATGGCTAGAGCACAAGACCCCAATAGTGCAGACAGCCAATTTTTTATTTGCTTTACTGATGCTTCTTGGCTAGACGGTCAATACACAATATGGGGTCAAGTAGTAGAAGGCATGGACCATATTGATAAGATAAAGAAAGGGGATGGAGGTAACGGCGAGGTAACTAATCCAGATAAAATCATTAGTATGAAGCTTGTAGCTAAAAAGAAGATAAAAGAAAAAAAATAATTAATGTTATTCTATTCTAATAAGATAAAAAATATCTATGCTTTATTTATATTATTAGTAATTTTTCTAACCTTTAAAATTAAAGCCCATGATTGTCTTAGTATGGATGTTGCTAAGGCAATATTTAATAACGAAAATAAAGAACCTATTCAGGTATTGAATGACAAGATTACATTAGAAGAAGCTTACTGTGGGCAAGAAAAACTAAATTATTTAATTAATAAAAAGTATAATGATAAAATAGGATATAAAGTAGGATTTACAGGGAAGGTATTACAAGAAAGATTTAATATAGAAACTCCAGCAACAGGGGTATTATATAAGCATATGTTTTTGGAAAATAATGGTACTATAAATCATAAGTTTGCATTTAGGACTTTTATTGAGCCTGATATGTTAGTAATAATTAAAAGTTCAAATATAATGAATGCAAAAAACTCACTAGAGATATTGGAAAATATTAAAACAATACATCCTTTTATTGAAATTCCTTCGTTAGCATTTAATGAAGATACAGTAATAAATGGAAATATGTTGGTAGCTGGAAATATGCTTGCTACAAAAATGGTAATGGGGAATGGAATAAAAGTAGATAATACAGAAGAATTTTTAAATGGATTAGCAAATATTAAAACAACTTTTAAAAATAAAGATGGAAGAGTAATGCAAGAAGCAATGTCCAGTAATTTGATGGGAAATCCTATAAATGTTTTAAAATGGTTAATAAATGATTTCAATGAAAAAGGAAAAATACTTCAAGCAAATGATAGAATTAGTTTAGGTTCTGTAGGAAAATTATATCCTTTAAAAGCAAATGAATCCTATATCTATACCTTTGATGGCTTTGGCCAAATTTCTAGCGTTTCTATTAATACAAATTAATTATTTAAACTTCTTTTAAACTCAGACAAGTCATAGAAGTTATCAGTGTTTCTATTTTTAATTTGTTTAATTAAATCTTTTTTCATAATTTTTTGACTTGATGTAATTGGTAAACTGTCTGTAAAACTTATGTATGCTGGTAATTTATAATATGCTAGTTTTTTTTTAAGATTATTAATAATGTTTTTAGCATATTTTATACATTTGTTTTTATTATCTTTTAAAATTATGAAGGCCAATACTTCCTCTTCATAAATTTTATGAGGATAAGCACATACAGCAGCATTTCTTATACCTGTTAAACTTAATAAAGAAGCCTCTACTTCAATGGCAGCAATATTTTCACCAGATCTTCGGATTATATTTTTTTTTCTATCTATAAAATACAAATATCCACTTTTATCTTTTATTACAATATCACCTGTGTGAAACCAATTATTATTCCAGACTTTTTTAGTAGCAATGCTATTTTTATAATAACCATCAAAAAAACCTTTTTTAGGGTTTTCTTTGTTATGTCTTATAAGAAGTTCACCTTCTTCATTAGTTACACTTTTTCCCAAATTATTAATTACAATTGTTTCTAGTGTGTTGTCTGACTTACCAAAACATCTTTTTCCTACTTTTCTATATTTTTTTCTAAAGTCAAAAATACATCTAACCATTTCGGTCATGCCCCATAATTCTATCATTGGAATATTAAATCTTTTTTCAAAAATACTATGAAAACTTGGTTCAATACCAGCTCCTATACCTAATCTGAGATTATTATTTTTTTCTTCACTCGATTTTTTTTGTTTTAATAATAGTGGTACCATGACACCTAAATAGTGGAATATAGTAGCATTACTGTATTTTATTTCTTTCCAAAAACTAGTTACACTGAACCTTGATGATTGTATTTGACAATTTCCAGTTAAAAGAGCTGCATAAAAAGATAATATACCGGCATTTACATGATGAACAGGAAGGCAATTGTAAATTCTTTCTTTACTTGTTCTTATTGAGATTAGGTCTTTTTTTAATACATATGAGTAACCTGCATTTATTTCATAGAAATGAGATAATATACAACCTTTTGGTTTTCCAGTAGTGCCAGAGGTATATATTAAACTTGCTTCATTAGAAGGTTTAATTTTACTACTTATAATTTTTCTTTTTTTTTTTATACTTTTAAAAATTGATAAATTATTTTCATTAAATATTGAAATACTAATTTCATAAGTATCTATAAAATTTATGACCTTTTTAAGAAAAAAATTTCTACAAATTATATGAGAAGATTTAGAATGCTTAATTATATAATTAAGTTCAGGATTTGTTAATTCATAATTTAAAGGAACACAAGAAACGCCATTATAATTTAAAGCAATTTTTAGTATAAAGAACTCGGGTATGTTACCTGTAATTATTGCAACTCTGTCACCTGTTTGAATACAAACCTTTCTAAAATATGATGAAAATAATTTTATATAGTTATGTACATCGTGAAAACTGTACTCGTTAAAACTATCATTAAATTTAGATCTAGGTGATTCTAAAAAAACTTTATTTTTAAATTTCTTTAATGATAAATTAAAAATATCTTTTATAGTACTGTTCTCAATAAATAAATTTTTTTTCATAGTTTATAATATTTTTTTTTTCGGTGATCTATAATATTACATATTACGAATTAATAATTAGTATGTCGAGTTAGTTTCTATTCACTTCTCCCTAATTTGTTTATAACAACTCGACATCACCTTTCCAAAATCGCCATAGTAAGTCTTGACACACAAGTTATTTTATCATTGTTAAATAGTTTAATTTCCCAAACATGAGTACTTCTTCCCAAATGTATAGGTATAGTTTTACCAATAATTAATCCCTTAGTTACAGCTCTTATATGATTAGCATTAATATCCAAGCCGACTGTACTTAAATTATCTTCAATACATAAATTAGAAGCTAAACTTCCTAATGTTTCTGCCAGCACTACAGAGGCACCACCATGCACTATACCATATGGTTGTTTTAAAAAATCTCTAACTAACATTTCTCCTTCCAACAAATTATCCTCAATAGCAGTGATATTAATTCCTAAGTGGTAAGCTAACGTATTTTTCATTTTTTTATTTATATTTTCAAGATTTATATTTCTTTTCCATATTTTCATTATTTATCCTTGTGTTATTATAATTTATACGCAAATGAGTGAAAGTTATATTAAAATATACTCTATATTAATGTCGGTTTTTGTTGTTACTCTTGTTTTAACAAATATTATAGGAACCAAAATTTTTTTGCTATTTGATCAAACTTTACCTAATGGTTTATTTGGTGCACCCTTAGCCTTAACAGCAGGTATTATTACTTACCCTATAACATTTCTGGTTACAGATGTGACAAGTGAAATATTTGGAAAGGCAAAGGCTAGCCTTATGGTGTTAGTTGGTTTCTTTTGTAGCTTACTATCTTTAATTATTATATTTATAGTATTGAATTTAACTCCATCAGAAGTATGGTTAACTGGAACACAATATACTACTTTAGATGAAATAGTTTTAGCCTTTCAAACAGTTTTCTCACTACCGGGAGTATTGATATTTGCTTCAATGACAGCTTATTTAATTGCGCAGTTAATTGATGTCAATATATTTCACTTTATAAAAAAAATTACTAATTCAAAATATCTTTGGTTAAGAAACAATACTTCTACTATGGTATCCCAATTAATAGATACAATTATAGTGAATACTATATTTCTTCATTTTGGAATGGGATTAACTTTTGATATAGTTTATAAGATCATTATTGCTAATTATATTGTTAAATTGATATTTGCTGCAATTGATACTCCTTTAGTCTACCTAATAGTAAACTTCATAAGAAAAAGATATACTATTCCTAATTAAGTGTAATTAACAAATCTTTTTTAATTTGTTCTAAATTCATTACTTCACTTGCAGGTTTATCCCACCTTATTTTACTAATTCTTGGAAACCTGAGAGCAATTCCTGATTTATGCCTAACACTTTTTTGGGCATCATCAAATGCTAACTCTACTACTAGCTCTTTTTTTACCTCTCTTACTGGACCAAATTTGGCTATAGTGTTTTTTCTTATAAATCTATCAATTTTATTTAATTCATTATCTGTATAGCCTGTGTAAGCTTTTGCAATTGGTATTACTGTGTTTTCTGACCATACTCCTAAAGTATAGTCAGAATAAAAGGAACTTCTTTTCCCATGACCTCTTTGAGCATACATTAGAATAGCGTCTAAATATTTAGGGTCTTTTTTCCATTTATACCAATATCCTTTCTTTCTTCCACTAATGTATTGTGAAGATTTTTTTTTAATCATGAGTCCTTCTATAAAAGGAAGTTTTTTATATAAATTTTCAAGCTTCTTTTTAGAATAAAACTTAACTAATTTAGAAATATCTAAATTATAGTTTTTATTAATTGAAAACCAATTTTCTAATATTTTTCTTCTTTCATAAAGTTTTTTATTTCTTATATCTTCACCATTTAAATAGAGAATATCATAAACTTTCACAAAAGCAGGCAATGCTAAAAGTTGAGCTGCACTAGGTTTTTTCTTATTAATTCTTTTCTGCAAATGGTTAAAAGTAAATGGTAAAAAATTTTTACCTACTAATAACTCACCATCTAAAACTAAAAGTTTACTACTATTTACTTTTATATCAGGAAATGAATTTGTAATATTTTCTCCTGATCTAGAGTAAACTATGGTTTTGCCTTCATAAGCTACAATTTGAACTCTAATACCATCCCATTTATATTCAAAAAAATATTCATCTGTTTCTTTAATATTTATTATCTGCTTTGTATCAAAAGAGCTAGCTAGCATAAATGAACTAAAGGTCTTACTAATTTCAATTGAAGGGTAATTACCTTTATCTTCCAACCATAAAAATAAGCTTTGATAGGGAGGGGATATACCATTCCATATATTTTCTATTTCATTAATTTTTTTATTTCCATATATAGCTAAACTTTTTTTAACTAAGTTGCTTGAAAAACCAACCCTTAGACCTCCTAAAATTAATTTAATAAAGGCCCATCTTTCTTGTGAAGTTAGATTATTTAAATATTCCAAAATAGTATGCTCTACATCAATACTATTTCTTAAATCTAAGATAATTTTATGTAAGCTAATTTTTTTTGAAATATTTTTCTTTGGCCAAATCAAAGCAACTGTTTCAGCTAAATCTCCTACATAATCATAAGATTGTTCAAATAAATAATTATCTAATTCTTTTTTTAAAACATTTAATAAGGTAGATTTTTTTATATTTTTAAAACTTAAATTTCCTGTTAGTAACGCTATAGTGTATCCTTTTTCCTCAATATTTCTTTTTTTTAAATACTCAACTAAAAGCTCTATTTTACTATTAGTGGAGTAGGTAAATGTTAGACTTTCTAATAATTTAGTAAGATGAATCAACTAATTTCCTAAACTTTATGGATTTAATGCTTCTGCATCAATTCCATTCTTTTTACACCAATATTTCAAGCATTCTTCTTGTCCATGTGTTATTAAAACCTTTTCTGCTTCTGTATCTAGAATAGTTTTAGTTAATTCATTCCAATCAGCATGGTCTGAAATAATTATTGGTAATTCTATTAGTTTTTGTTTAGCTCTTTGTTTAACATTCATCCAACCTGAAGCCATTCCAATTATTTTATTACTTATTTTTCTTGACCAAATATCCTTTAATGCTGAGGGAGGAGCTAAAATAATTTCTCCTTTTAAAGAATTAATATTATTTTTATCAACTTGAATATATTTACCCAAATTAATTTTCTTACTTAAATAATAATTATTTATTTTTGTCATTGAACCATGTATATAAATTTGTTTACTATATCCTAATTCTCTGAGTAGACTAATTATTCTCTGTGCTTTTCCTAAGGAGTAAGCACCAATTAAATGATTGCTATGAGGTTTACTTTTAAGTGAATTGATAATTTTTTTTGTTTCTTCAATAGGTCTGGGGTGACAAAAAATAGGAAGGCCGAAAGTAGCTTCAGTTACTAAAGTATTTGTTTTAACTAATTCAAATTTCTGTGATGTTTTATCTAAAGTAGTTTTGTAATCACCAGTAACTAAAATTTTATAATCTTTTTTTTCTAATAGAACTTGAGCACTTCCAAGTATGTGTCCAGCAGGAAATAATGTTATGTAAATACCATCTATATAAATTCTTTCTCCATATTTAATTATTTGAAATTTTTTTGCACAATTTTCTCCATACCTTATTTTCATGATGTTAATAGTATCTTCTGTAGCTAGAACATTTTTATGATTTGGTTTAGCATGGTCAGCATGTGCATGAGTAATTATAGCCTTGTCTACAGGATATTTAGGATCTATATAAGCATTAATTGATGGTATGAAAAGATTATGATTCAAAAAGAGCATAAATATTTAAATAGCATAACTAAGTCTAAAATCCAGTCTCATAAAATTAATAAATGGTTTTTATCAAAAGGTTGGAGCTATTACGATTATCAACTCAAAGTAATTGAAGAAGTAAATAAGAAAAATGATATTCTAATAACTTCTCCTACAGGTTCTGGTAAAACTTTAGCAGCCTTATTACCAACAATACTCCAATCTAATAATTTTCAAAAGAATAGTCTGTACACTGTTTATATTTCACCTTTAAAATCATTAAGTTATGATATAGAAAGAAACCTTCTAATTCCAATAAATGAATGCAACTTAAACTTAAGCATTTCTGTAAGAACTGGCGATACCAGTTCTTACAAAAAAAGTATTCAATTACAAAAGCCTCCTAATATTTTAGTTACTACTCCAGAATCTTTTGCTTTATTAATGTCATATCAGAATGCTGATATTTACTTTTGTAATTTAAAATATTTAATTATAGATGAACTTCATAACTTTATTCATAGTAAAAGAGGAGACTTATTAACACTTAATCTAGCAAGGTTAAATATTATAGCTCCTAACCACAATAAAATTGCTTTATCTGCTACATTAAAAGATAAAAAAACAGGCTTAGCTTATTTTTCTAAAAAAAAAGCAAGAATTATTGAAAATTCAAAAAATAAAAAACTTTCAGTTTCAATAATAAAATCACATAATAATATTCCTTGGTCTGGATATATGGCTACTTATGCTATTAAGAATATTTATAAAGCAATATCTAAATACAAATCATCAATAATTTTTGTTAATACAAGAGCACAAGCAGAATCTTTGTTTCAATCATTATGGAAACTCAATAATAAAAAATTAAAAATTGCTGTGCATCATGGAAGCCTTGAAAAAAAACTTAGAATTCAAATAGAAAAGAAAATGTTTGATGGCAGTATAAATTGTACTGTTGCAACGAGTTCATTAGAATTAGGTTTAGATTGGGGAAATATCAATTTAGTAATTCAAGTAGGAGCACCTAAAGGAATATCAAGAATGATACAAAGAATTGGTAGAAGTAATCATAAAATTGATTTACCTTCTAAAGCACTTTTAGTGCCTACTAATAAATTTGAATATCTTGAATGTGAAGCTGCTAAGCTAGCTTTAATTGAAAATGATATAGAGGAAATTAAAATAAAAAAAGGAAGTTTAGATGTGCTCGCTCAACATATATTCGGAGTTGCCTGCAGCAAAGCTTTTAATGAAAAGTCTTTATATGATAACATTAAGACTTCTTTTCCATATAGAAATTTAGATTTTATTACCTATAAAAAAGTCTTAAGATTTGTAGAAAATGGAGGGTATAGTTTAAAACATTATAAAGAGTTTAATAAAATTAATCAAAACTCAATTGGATTATACGAAGCTAACAACAAAAAGTTAATTCATAAATATAGAATGAATATAGGTACCATAGTAGACTCAGATCAAATAAATGTTTATCTAAAAAGAAAAAAACTAGGAAAAATTGAAGATTATTTTGTTCAAAATTTAGAAAAAGGAGATACATTTTTATTTGCTGGAGAAGTTTTAGAATATATAGAAACTAATATTAAGGGAGTATTAACAAAAAAATGTAGCTTTAAATATCCTAAAATTCCGTCTTATTCAGGAGGAAGACTGCCTTTATCGACAAAACTATCAAAAAAAGTAATAAACCTAATAAACAATTATAAAAATGTAGACTTACCAATTGAAATAAACTTATGGTTAAAAAAACAAGAAGATTATTCTATGATTCCTCCCATAAAGGGACTACTTGTTGAAACTTTTACGATAAAAAAAAACTAAGTATAAAAAAAGTTATATGGTTGCTTATACCTTTCAAGGTAGATCAGCAAATCAAACATTGGGAATAGTAATTCTTAAGAAAATGTTAAAACTTAAATTAAATCCAATTGCATTTATTGCTACAGATTATGCATTAGTAATTTGGTCAGAAAAAGAATGTAAAGAGGCTAAAAAATTATTTGAAAATAAAGATTTTTTTAAAGGGTTTGATAATTGGTTGCAGAATACTTCTTTAATGAGAAAACATTTTAAGGATGTTGCAATAATATCAGGTCTAATAGATAAGAACTATCCTGGTTATATAAAAACTCATAAACAAATAAAATTCAATTCAGATTTAATTTATGATGTTTTACAAAAATACGAAAAAAATCATATATTATTAGAATGTACGAAATTAGAAGCTATGGATGAGCTTTTAGAATATAGAAAAATAACTAATTATCTAACAAATATTAAAAATAAAATTATACATAAAAGTTTAATGAAAGTATCTCCTATGGCAATACCTCTATTATTAGAATTTAATGTAGAAAAAATAAAGGATAAAAACTTAATTGATAGAATAGAAGATGAAAATACTTTATTATTAGAAGCTAATTTAAATTAATGAATATTATTTTTAATAAAAATAAATTTGTTCTTAATCCTGATGGTTCTATGTTTTGGCCCAAGGAGTCTTGTCTAATAGTAGGAGACCTTCACTTAGAAAAAAGTACTTCTTATATAGATCAAGGAAATTTTTTACCTCCTTATGATACATTAGAAACTCTTTCAAAGCTATCCTTTGCTATAAAAGAAAAGTGTATAAAAAAAATAATTTTTTTAGGAGACGTCTTTCATGACTGTAATGGTTATAAAAGATTAAAGTTAAAAGAAAAAAATTTATTTGATAATATTTTAAATAAAAATATTATTTGGATATCTGGTAATCATGATGCTAATTTTATTCCGACAGGTATAGATAGTTTCATTTTGTATAAATTAAATAAATTTACGTTTTCTCATATATCTAGTAGTAAAAACTCTTACGAAATTAGTGCTCATTATCATCCAAAAGTGACATTTAAATACTTGGGAATTAAGATATCTTCACCTTGCTTTTTGATAGATAAGTATAAAATTATTTTACCAGCATATGGTTCTTATACTGGTGGTTTAAACATATCATCGAATATTTTTAAAAAAATTTTTTCACGTAATTTTAATATTTATGCATTAGGTAATAAAAAAGTTTTAAGAGTAAATAATTTAAACTTAAAATAATTTTTTTACTTTATTTTCAAATTCTATTAATTCTTTTTTATATTCTTCTTCGTAATATTTTATATAATTTTCATAGGTAACTAAAGATGAATTATCATAAACTTTATCAGTAAATAGAAACCCGTCTAAGTGATCTACTTCATGTTGGTAAACTATAGACTCTAAACCTGAAATATTTTCAGTAATTCTGTTACCTTTTGAATTATAGTAAGTAATAGAAATTTCATTATATCTTTTCACTTTACCTCTAAGATTTGGAACACTTAAACAGCCCTCATAAGAGTTAAATAAAAAGTTATTTTTTTTAATAAATATTTTTGGGTTAATCAATACTTTTAATGGAATTGATTTTAAATGTCGGTATCTTTGATTTTCTAATATTTCTACTATACAAATTCTTACTGGCTCGAAAATTTGGTTAGCAGCTAAACCTGCACCATTATATTTACGCATTGTTTTAATCATTTTTGATATAATATTTTTAATACTAGAAGATTGTATCTCTTCCATAGATAATTCTCTTGTCTTTTTTCTTAATATAGGATCACCAATTTGTGCTATATTTAAATTTTGTAACATTTATGTTATTTTATATATTTTTAGAAAAATTTAAATGGAATAAGTGCGTTTTTAATTGAAAGGGTAAAAAAATGGTTAATAGAATAGAAAAATATGGTTTAAAAATTGAAGAAAATCTTTTTAATTTTATTAATGTAGATGTTTTAGATAATTTAAATTTTAAACAAAATGATTTTTGGAAAAGCTTTTCAAACTTTATAATAGAATTAGCCCCTATTAATAATTCATTTTTAGATAAAAGACTTACTCTAAAAAGAAAAATTGACTCCTGGCACAAAGAAAATAAAGATAATGAATTTAATCTAGAAAAGTATAAGGAGTTTTTACAAGAAATAGGTTATTTAATACCTGAAGGTAATGATTTCTCAATAAACACCTCCAACGTAGACAAGGAAATATCAAATATTTGCGGCCCTCAACTTGTAGTTCCTATAACTAATGCAAGGTATGCTTTAAATGCGGCTAATGCACGATGGGGAAGCCTATATGATGCTTTATATGGTACAGATTTAATGGGTACTTTACCAAATAAAGGTGGTTACGATGAATTAAGAGGATCTGAAGTAATAAGTTATGCAAGAAACTATTTAGATAGAGTGTTTCCATTAAATAACTATTCTTGGAGTGATATAAGTAAAATTGAAATCATTTCTAACTCAATTAAAATTACTGGAAAAGATAATAATGAATATACTCTTATTAACGATAGTCATTACTTAGGACACAGATATAATAATAATATTTTATCAGAAATAGTTTTAGAAAAAAATAATCTCAAAATTAGAATATTAATAAATAAAGAAGACGCTATAGGTAAAAATGATCCGGCTGATATAGCTGATATAATTTTAGAGTCAGCTATTTCTACCATAATGGATTGCGAAGATAGTGTTGCAACAGTTGATGCTGAGGATAAAATTCTAGCATATAAAAATTGGTTGGGCCTTATGCAAGGAAATTTAGAATCAAAATTTATTAAATATAACAATACTTTAACAAGAAAACTTAATGAAGATATTGTTATAATTAATAAGATTGGTGAACAAATTAGTCTTAAAAGTAGATCATTAATGCTAATAAGAAATGTTGGCCACTTGATGACTAATCCAGCTATTCTGTATGATAACGATAAAGAGATTCCAGAAGGCTTAATGGATGCTATGTTTACCACATTAATAGGCATATTTGATTTAAATAAAAAAAGCGGGCCTAATAATTCTGAAAAAAAATCTATTTATATAGTAAAGCCTAAAATGCATGGACCAGAAGAAGTAGCATTTACTAATACCATATTTACCAAAGTAGAGGAAATACTTAATTTGCCAGAAAATACTGTAAAACTTGGTATAATGGATGAGGAAAGACGGACAAGTGTAAATTTAATGGAATGTATTAGGGCAGCTAGTAATAGAGTTGCTTTTATAAATACTGGTTTTTTAGATAGAACAGGTGATGAAATTCATACATCTACTGAAGCTGGTCCTTTTTTAAAAAAAGGAGATATGAAAACAACAGAGTGGATTAGATCATATGAAGATAGAAATGTAGATATTGGTTTAAAATGTGGCTTACAAGGTAAGGCTCAAATAGGTAAGGGTATGTGGGCTATGCCAGATCTAATGAAAGACATGTATAAAATAAAAATAGAACATCCACATTCAGGAGCAAATTGTGCTTGGGTTCCTAGTCCTACAGCTGCTACAATACATGCGATGCACTATCATATGGTCAATGTTAAAGAGGTACAAAATAATATTATTAAAGGAGGTAGTAGAGGTACTCTGGACAATCTTCTTACAATACCAACAGCTGAAAAGAAAAATTGGAACAAAGAGGATATTTTATTAGAAGTTGAAAATAACTCACAGAGTATTTTAGGTTATGTAGTTAGATGGGTGGATCAAGGCGTAGGATGTTCTAAAGTCCCAGATATTAAAGATATAGGGCTTATGGAGGACAGGGCAACTTGTAGAATATCGTCTCAAATTTTAGCTAATTGGTTAAAGCACGATATTATAACTAAAGAGGAGGTTATAGCAGCAATGAAAAAGATGGCAAAAAAAGTTGATGATCAGAATGAACATGATAAATATTATAAAAAAATGTCTGACACATTCGATACTAATGCATTCAAAGCAGCCTGCAGACTTGTTCTGGAAGGCTCTATTCAACCATCTGGGTATACCGAGCCTATACTGCATGAAATGCGATTAAAAGAAAAAGCACTATAAATTATTAGCATCTTTAATAGAAGTTATAGCTTTTTTTATAATATTAACTACTATATCATATTTAGGAAAGGAAGTTTTATGAAATTTATTTTAATAAGTGTTTTCACGTTCTTATTTCTAAATGTAAGTGTATCTAAGGAAGTAATAATAGATATGTTAAATAAGCGAGACGATGGACAAAAAATGGTTTACAGTCAAGATGTTGCTCAAATTGATGTGGGTGATACTATAAAATGGTTACCTACTAATAAAGGACACAATGTCGAGTTTCTTGGAGGCCCAGAAGGTTATAACTTGCCCAGTAAGTCTGGATTGAACAAGGAAGTTTCAATAACATTTGATAAACCTGGAGTTTATTTATATGTATGTACACCTCATAAAGTAATGGGTATGATTGCTTTAGTGGTAGTTGGAGGAGATGTTTCAAATAAAGATGCTATTTCTAAAATTAAAATGATGGGCAGAGGTAAAAAGAAATTAGCAAATCTTTTAGATCAAATTTAAAATTTTTTTTTAAGTTATGCCAGTAATTTTACTGGCATAATCTAACCTTTTAGATAAATATTTATGAATTACCACTCATAGGTTGAGAAACTTTAGCTTTTTTGGCATCTATAAAAGCTTTTTTTAGCGTACTATTAACTATTCCTTCTATTTTATTTATGTCATAGTCTATTATTTTACATCTAACTACTAATGCCATACACATAGCTTGTATTATATCTCCATTTGATGGTTTATAAATATTTATCTCAGAACTAATCTTTGATAACATTAAACTAATTATTTCGTTAATAACTAAAGGTGATTCAGTATTTTCATCTAAAGTAAAATAAAAGTTTACTTTTTTTTTTGATACAGTCGTGGCCTCATAAGGAAGATATAATATTTTTTTATGCATAATTCTAATATAGTATAAAAAAAAGAATAGTAAAAATTTTATTACTAATATATGTTTTTGTTATGTGTTATGAAAAGAATGCTCTTAATGTTCTTGAAACAAAACTTCAACCCTGTTCTATAAACCCTTTAACTGGTTTTTATAGAGATGGATACTGTAAAACATTTAATAATGATGTAGGTCAACACATAATATGTTCAGAAATGAATCAAGCCTTTCTAGATTTTTCAAAAACCAGAGGTAATGATCTAATAACAGCGGTACCAGAATATAATTTTAGAGGCTTAACTCCAGGAGATAGGTGGTGTTTGTGTGCTGATAGATGGATAGAGGCTTTCAATAATAATATTGCTCCTACTGTAGTCTTAGAGTCTACAAACATAAAAATGCTTGAAAAAATAGATTTTAATACATTGAAAAAATTTGGCATTGAATTCCAAAATTTAAATTAAAATGAAATTTACTTTAAAAAATATTATTTTATTAAATATTATTTTTTTATTAAATAGCTTTGCTTCATCTGCAAGTTTTTCTGAATGGATTAAAAATTTGGAAAAAGAAGTTAAAAATATAGGTATTTCTGAACAAGTATATAATAATACTTTAGGCCATATCAAAGAAGTCAATAAAAAAGTATTAAAGCTATATGATAATCAACCTGAATTTAAAATTACTTTTGATGATTACTATAATAGAAATATAAATCTAAAAAGAATAGAACTTGGTAAAAGTTTATTAAAAAAACATAAAAAAATTCTTCAAGAAATTTATTTAAAATACAAAGTTCCACCTAGAATTATTGTTTCGATATGGGGGATAGAAACTAATTATGGTAGCTATATGGGTAATTTTAATGTAATAGAAGCTTTAGCAACTCTTGCCTATGCAAGTAAAAGAAAAAAATTTTTTAAAAAAGAGTTAATAAATTCGTTATTGATATATGAAAAATACTATAAAAACTCAGATAAAATTATGATGGGATCTTGGGCAGGAGCTATGGGACAAAGTCAATTTATGCCATCTAGCTTTATAAATTATGCTGTGGATTACGATAATGACGGTTTAATAGATATTTGGAATTCAAAAAAAGATGTTTTTGCATCTATTGCTAACTACTTAAAACAGCATGGTTGGAAAGAAAAGATTCATTGGTGCAATGAAATTAAATTAAAAGAAAAAATAGACAAAGACGGATATTATAATGTTTCCATTTTGAGTGACATCAGAAAACTAAATAACCATAAAAATTCAAAAAAAATAAATATTAAAATTATTAAGAATAATCCTTATAAACGTTTTTTTTCTATAAATGAAAATTTTCATACCATAAAAAAGTACAATAATTCCGATTATTATGCATTAATTATAGGCGTACTTGCAAATAAAATTGAATATGAAGATTAATGGTTTTTATTAAATATATTTTTATATTATTTTTGTTAATTAATAATTCATGTACAAATACTAGAATTTTATTGGAAGGAACTAAACAAGTTATTAATAAAACTTCTAAAGATGTCCCTAAAATTGCCTCAAATAAAGATGTATCTATTGGTCATTACAAGGTTGGCAATCCGTATGAGATTAATGGAATTGAATATATTCCAAAACTAGTTTCAAAGTATGATGAGATCGGTATTGCCTCTTGGTATGGTCCAAAATTTAATCTCAAAAAGACTTCTAATGGTGAAATTTTTTATCAAGATGAAATATCAGCTGCACATAAAACTTTGCCCTTACCCAGCATAGTAAAAGTAACGAATATAACAAGTAATAGAGTCATTTATTTAAGGGTTAATGACCGAGGACCTTTTGTAAATGATAGAATCATTGATTTTTCAAAAAAAGCAGCTATAAAATTTAATTTCTATGAAAAAGGAATGGCGGATGTTAGAGTACAACTAATAGATAGTGGCCCTCATTTATTAGAAAAAAAATATTTAAATCATGGTTTCTTAACAACCTATGCAAAAAATATTGATTTAGTTAAAAATAGAAAAATTATAAAAAACTCTTCGGTTTTATTACAGGTTGGAGCCTTTAAAGAGAAAAAGAATGCTTTAAATTTAATAAACTTTCTTAAAAGTAAGATTAATGATAATTTGTTCATTAAGGATATTTTAATATTAGATAATGAATTAATATATAAAGTGTTTGCAGGTCCCTTTAAAGAAGAAAGTGTAGCAAAAGAAGTTGCGAATAAACTACTTGAACTTGGATTTAACACTATTTATAAAAAAGAGTGAGGATTGTATGAAATTTTTATTAAAAATATTTTTATTAATAGTCGCTCTCATTAATGTTCTGGTAGCAGCTCCTATCTCAACTTCTGCTAAATACGCCATTATAATGGACTTTGATACAGAAAATATTCTTTTAGATAAATCAGCAAAATCAAGAATTTATCCCGCCTCTATGAGTAAATTAATGACTTTATACATTCTTTTTGAACAAATTTCTGAGGGAGCCATTTCTTTTGATAGCGAATTTTTAGTAAGTAAAAAAGCATGGAAAAAGGGTGGTTCAAAGATGTTTGTAGAAGTTGGCAGTTACGTAAAAGTAATAGATCTACTAAAAGGTATCATTATTCAATCAGGAAATGATGCTTGCATAGTAGTAGCTGAAGGAATTTCTGGTAATGAACAGGCTTTTGCTGATTTAATGAATGTAAAAGCCAAAGAATTAGGACTATTAAATAGTAATTTTAAAAATTCCACTGGGTGGCCCGATAAAGATCATTATATGACACCTTATGATTTAGCATTATTATCCAAAAAGATAATTGATACCTTTCCTTCTTTTTTAAATATGTTTAAAGAAAAAGAATTTACTTTTAATAATATAAAACAAGGAAATAGAAATCCTTTACTTTATTCATATAAATATTCCGATGGACTTAAAACGGGTTATACTGATGAATCTGGTTTCTCATTAGCTGCTACAGCTTTAAAGTCAGGAAGAAGGCTTATAACTGTATTAAGTGGAATGGATAGTGTAAAAGAAAGAAGAGATGAAACTATTAAATTATTAGAGTGGGGGTTTAGAGAATATGTAAATGTAAATTTATTTGAAAAAAATGAAGCTATAATTGAAGTTGATGTATGGTTAGGTAATAAAGCTATAATTGAACTTATAACTAAGGAAGATATAAATTTTACCCTTCGTAAGAAAAATATTAATAACTATTCAGCCTCTGTAGTATATAATAACCCTATAGCAGCACCAATAAAAACTAATATTCAATACGGTAAATTAGTTATTAAAAATACTTTTAAAGGCACTTTAACATATCCACTTTATGCAAAACAAAATATAAATAAAGCAGGTATTTTTAAAAAAATATCATCAGCGTTTAGTTATTTTATTTTTGGTGGTTATGCTGAATAAGGTTAAGGGAAAGTTAATATCATTTGAAGGCATAGATGGCTCTGGTAAGTCAACACAAATAAAATTATTAAAAGAATTTTTTAATGAAAGTAAAAGAAAAGCTATTTTCACAAGAGAACCAGGCGGTACTGTAGAAGCTGAACTCATAAGAAGGTTAATATTAAGTAAAAATAAGAAAGTTAACTTTGAAAATAAAACAGAAATACTTCTATTATTAGCAGCAAGATATGAGCATTTTAAAAAACTAATAGAACCTGAAATCTTAAAAGGTAAAACTATTATATGTGATAGATTTATTGACTCAACTTTAGCCTATCAATGTCGGGGAAACATAGAGTTAGAAAAATTTTATTTTAAAACATCAAAAAGCCTTATAAAAAACTTTGAACCTAATCTAACCATTTTATTAGACATTCCTCCTTCTCGAGCATTACATAGAATAAATAAGAGAAAAACAACCACTAATAAATATGATGAAAAAGATGAATATTTTTTTTTAAATGTTAGAAAAACCTATACTTCACTAGCTAAAAATAATTTAAGAATAAAAAAATTTAATGCTTTAGAAAAAAAAAGTATTTTAGCTGATAAAATTAAAAAAAGTATCTTAGCCTTAATTGATTAAAATGCCTATAGACATTTCAAATATCGAAAACAGTATTATAGGTAACAAGAAATCTATAAATTTTTTTATTAAAAACCTAAATGATAATAATGAAGGCAATATATGGATGCTTAATGGTCCAAAAGGCATAGGTAAATCTACACTTATAAAATTAATATCAGCTGACTTATTGAATATAGAATATAACAGTAAAAAAGAGGATAATTTCTTTCATCCAGATTTAGTAATATTAAGTAAAAAAGAAAAGAAAAATATTTCTGTAGATGAAATTAGAAATTTAAAAAAACTTTTTTTTAAAACCTCATATAGTGGTAATTGTAGGATAGCAATTATTGATAGTATTGATGATTTAAATTTATACGGCCACAATGCATTATTAAAAACTATTGAAGAACCTCCTAAAGATAGTTTTATTTTTATAATTAATCACCAAAATAGTTATATACCAGCAACAGTTAAATCAAGATGCAAACTTCTTAATCTTAGTTGCATAAGTGACAATGAAGTTTTAAAAATACTAGAAGAAATGAAGTTAGCTAATAGTAGAGAAGAGCTTTTTTTTTACTCAAAAATTTCTAGTGGAAGTGTAGGAGATGCTATTTTTTTTTTTAAATAATAAATCCTTAGAAACATATAAACAATTATGTAATTACTTAATTCGAATAAAAGATTTTGATGAGAATGATACTAATAAAATAATTAAAAAAATAATTGAAAAAAAAGATTCTTTAATTTTAATCTTTTTTAAATTGTTAACGTTGTTAATAAATAAAGTAATTAAAAAAAAGTTTTTAAATCAAAATTTTAATATTTTAGAAGAAGAAAGATTATTAATTGAATATTTTAATAAAATATATAATGAAAAAAATATTTTTTATATTAAAGATTTAATAGAATATAAATATAATTCTTTTATAAGTTTAAATACAGATTTACATTCTACTCTATATTCTCTATTAATAGAATTGTACAAAATTATAAAAAAATAAGTTATGAAAAAAAGTTTTTATATCACAACTCCAATATATTATGTAAATGATTTACCTCATCTTGGTCATGCATATACAAGCTTTGCTGCAGATAGCATATGTAAATATAAACTATTATCTAATTATGATACATATTTCATAACAGGAACTGATGAACATGGTCAAAAAGTAGAAAACTCAGCAAAAGAAAAAAAGATTGATACGCAAAAGTTTACTGATCAAGTTTCTGCTAGATTTAAAAATCTTTTTCAAAAACTTAAACTTAGTAATAATGATTTTATAAGAACAACACAGAAAAGACATAAAAATAAAGTACAATTTATATGGCACAAACTATTAAATAATAATGAAATTTATTTAGGTAACTATGAGGGATGGTATTCAGTTAGAGATGAGTGTTTTATTAATGAAAGTGATATAACAATAAATAAGGATAATAAAAAAATAGGACCATCACAAGATATTTTAAAAAAAGTTAAAGAACCAAGTTATTTTTTTAAATTGTCAAAATGGCAAAAACCTTTATTGAACTTTTACAAAAAAAATAAAGACTTTGTTAAACCATTATCAAGGTATAATGAAGTTAAAAGCTTCGTTGAAAGGGGTTTAGATGACTTATCTATATCAAGAACAAGCTTTAAATGGGGAATAAATGTACCAGATAATAATGAACATGTAATATATGTTTGGTTAGATGCTTTATTCAATTATATTAGTATTTTAGAAAACGGCTTAGAGAAAAAATATTGGCCCGCAGATGTTCATATAGTTGGTAAAGATATATTAAGGTTTCATGCAGTGTATTGGCCAGCATTTCTTTTAGCGGCGGGTTATGAGTTACCTAAAACTATTTATGCTCATGGCTGGTGGACTATTGATGGAAAAAAAATGTCAAAGTCTTTGGGTAATGTAATAGATCCTAATTACTTAGTCGATACCTACGGTATAGATCAAGTTAGATATTTTTTACTTAAGGAAATTCCTTTTGGAGAGGATGGTAATTTTTCAGAGAAATTATTAATTAATAGAATAAATAGTGATTTAGCTAATAATTATGGTAATTTAATACAAAGAGTTCTTTCTATGATTCAAAAGTATAATAACGGTTTTATTCCAAAACCTGAAAAATTTACAGATGAAGATATATCTTTAATGAGTTTACCTGAGCAAATCTATAAAATTAATAATGATAAAATGAATAACTATCAATTAAATGTTATATTAGAAAATATTTGGCAAATAATAAGATTAGCCAATAGCTATGTGGATAATAGCGAACCTTGGAATTTATTTAAAAATAAAAATATTAATAAATTAAATAATGCCTTATATGTGCTTACTAATACAATATATAAAATAGCCATACTTTCACAACCATTTCTACCAGAGTCATCTAAAAAAATATTTCAGTTATTAAATCAAAAGGAAGAAATCTTTTTTAATGATATTAAGAATAATATTCAAGAAGGTTTGAAACTCTCTAAACCTATTCCAATTTTTCCAAGAATTGAGAAAGACGAAAAATGATTATTGATAGCCATTGTCATTTAAATATGAAAGACTTTAACGGTGATTTAACCAATATAATTTCTAATGCTAAAAGAAACAGTATAGGCGGTATGCTCACTATTTCGACAAAAATAGATGAATTTAAAAGTATTAGCAATATTGCAAAAAATAATGAAAATATATGGTATAGTTTGGGTATTCATCCTCATAATGTTGATCAAAGTATTAACGATATTGAAAATGTTGTAGAAAAATATAGTGAAGATAAAAAATTTATAGGTATAGGAGAAACTGGCTTAGATTATTTTTATAAAAATACTAATAAAAATTTACAAATACAATCCTTTATCAAGCATATTCAACTTTCTAGAGATACAAACCTTCCTATTATAGTACATACTAGAGAAGCTGATAAAGATACTATTCGAATATTAAAGAATGAATACAATAAAAAACCTTTTAAAGGACTTATTCACTGTTTTACAGCAACTCAAGAGTTAGCTAATGAAGTACTAAAACTTGGTTTTTTTATTTCAATTTCTGGTATTATTACTTTTAAAAATGCCGAACCATTGAGAAAAGTTGTAAAATCAATACCTAAAGAGCGTTTATTAATAGAAACAGATGCTCCATATTTATCACCTGTACCATTAAGAGGAAAAAGAAATGAACCAGCAAATGTAATCCATACAGCAAATTATTTAGCGAGTTTGTTGAATATACCTCAAAATGATCTATATGAGCAAACTACCAGAAATTTTTTCAATTTATTTAGCAAAGCAGAATTTATTAAATGAAAATAACAATATTAGGATCAGGATCTTCTGGAGGCGTGCCCTTAATAGGAAATTATTGGGGAGATTGTGACCCTAAAAACAGTAAAAATTGGAGAACTAGAGTTTCAGCTTTAATAAGTCTAGAAAATAATAAAAATATTTTAATAGACACATCTCCCGACCTTAGAATGCAAGCTATTAATAATAATATTAATAAAATTGATGCAGTTCTATGGACTCATGCACATGCTGACCATGCTAATGGTATAGACGATCTAAGGCAGTTTTTATGGACAAAGAAAGAGGAATTACCTGTTTATGCTTCACAAGAAACTTTTAAGGCTTTAACAAGCCGATTTGATTACGTTTTTAGTAAAAATAATAGTTATTTTAAACCACCTTTAAGTGTAAATACAATAAATGAAGGTCAATTTAATTTATGTGACATTAAAGCTTTTGCATTTAAACAAATTCATGGATATCAGCATACTTTTGGCTATAAAATAGGAAAGTTTGTTTATTCTACAGATGTAAAAGAGTTTCCTAAAACTTCTGAAAAATATCTTCACGGTTTAGATTTATGGGTAGTTGATTGTGTGAGATATGAACCTCATTATAGTCATTCCCATTTTGAACAAACAATGTCTTGGATTAAAAAGTTTAAACCAAAAAGAGCTATTCTTACTCATTTAGGTGCTTGGCTAGACTATGATAAGTTAAAAAAAATATGTCCAGCAAACGTAGAACCTGGCTATGATGGATTGACAGTTAATTTAACATAATATATGTTATGCGAACTAATAAAGTTTTTATTTTAAGAAAAAAATACTTTATTTCTTCCATTTTCTTTAGCTTTATAAAGTCTTCTATCAGCAATATCTAATATCTGATTTAAATCATTAGATTCTTTACTAGAAGCTATTCCCATAGAAACTGTAACACTTAAACTGACACCATCATTAGTTATAATTTTATCTTTTATTTCTTTTCTTAGTTTATCAGCAAAGTCATATGTTTCATTTATATTTTTATTATAAAATATAGACAAAAACTCTTCACCTCCATAACGACCTATAACACCAAGGTTTTTTAATTTATCAAAAAAATGCTTAGAAATTACTTTAATTACTGTATCCCCCATGGGATGTCCATAATTATCATTTACTTTCTTAAAAAAATCTATATCCATCATTATAATATTAAAGTTATATTCTTTATCAATAATAGACTTTTCAAGAGCATGAACTAAGAGGTCCATTATTTTTCTTCTATTAGGAATGCCGGTAAGTGTATCTGTACTTGCTTGTATTTTTAATTTATTAGAATATTTTTCAAGTTCAGCTTTTGTAGTAGCAAGCTCCGCCTCCATTTTATCACTCATCCTGATTAATCTTTTAGATTGTCTAAATAATTTTTTATAATTTTCAAATAAAGTTAAAAACTCTGCCTTAAACAAATTTAAATCTTTTGTATTATTAATAAATTTATTGGCATTTACAATAATCTCTTCTTCTTCTTCGTATAATGAAAACTCTTTATCTGACAAATGACATCAATCTATTTGTTTATTATTTCAAATTGAATATTTTCAATATCTTCTGCAAATTCTTCTCCTAATTCCCTCATATTATCATCCTCCTCATCAACTTTCCAAAAAACCTTAATCTTATGCATGTTAGATTTAGTAAATTCTTCAAACATATCAAATATCCTCATTAACACCTTAGCAGAACTGCTATTAAAATATAGTAGATGAAACGTACAAGTAAAGTTAATGTTTTTATTAGATTTAAAAAAATTATCCATAGAGGCTAATACGGGTCCATAAAACTCTGTTACATTTTCCGGAAATGATTCCCCTTTTATTTCCATGGTTGCTTTCTGCCAATCACACATAATACTTGGAGATCTTTCCCCTGATTTAATATCTATATTATCCACTTACACATATCTCCTTTATTTAAGTATAGATTTAAGAAGAAAAAATGATGTACCATCTTCTAAATCAATAAAATCAAATTCAAATTCAGATGATTTTCTCGCAATTTCTATCAAACCGACTCCAGCACCTTTAGACCCTTCTTCAGTTTCGGATCTTAATTTTTTTTTATAAAATGCTTTCAAATCATCTTCAGACATTTTTTTTAAACTTTCCAGTCTATTTCTTAAGATATTTACTCTTTCTTCAGATCTAATGACATTTCCACAATTTAAAATATATGAATCATCTTTTTTAGAAATAGCCATTATTCCATACCTAATATCATCTTTTCCTTCTTCTTCAATTTGATCATCAGAGTACCTTACTACATTTTCATATTGCTCTACAAAAACAGAAAAAATATTTCTCATAACTTTTCTTGATAAATGATCTTGTTCTATCTGTTGACGTAATACTGAAGCAATTGAGGTTAATAAAGCCTGTGACATATAGCCAGAATATGTCATTATCACTTCATTACCTAACATAATTTTATGCATATCAAATAATGTTTTTGTGTCCATGTTTATCCTATTTTTTAGTTACAGCTCTAATATAAGCAATAAGTTTTAAAATTTCATCCTCTTTAAGCGTTGATCCATAAGCTCCCATTTTAGTGCCAGCAATTCCATTAGTAATAATATATGCTAATGCATAAGTACTACCATCACTATGTTTAAAGACACCCTTATTTAAGGCAGGACCTCCAGATCCTTTACCATTAGGTCCATGACAATGAAGAGCTGCGCAACCTTTTAAGACATAATGCTTTTTACCCTCTTTTATAGCATCATTTTTACCTTCAAACGGATTTTCTATATCATCAATAATATTATTCAAATCCTCATTAGCTGCTACCTTAATTAATTTATAAGTACTTACATAGTAAGTAATCTTATCAAACCAAAAAAAATCATCGCGTACATTTAAACCATTTTTGTCAATAGAAGCATTAATTAAATTAATAAATACAAAACATAAAGTGATTATAAATAAAAAAGAATAAATTATTTTATTATTAAAAATTAAATAAATTTTTAAATACTTTTCCATTTATACTTTAATTCCAATCAAAGTTATATCGTCTCTTCTTTTATGGTTACCTTTGTACTTTAAAAAAAACTCTATAAAATTATTTTTTTGTTCAGACATAATTAAGTTTTTATTAACCTCTAAAGCATTTATTAATCTTTTATTTCCAAATGAAATCCCCTTGCCACCTATTTGGTCAGTTATCCCATCAGAATATAAATATATTAAATCATTTTTTTCAACTTTTAAATCAAAATTAGTAAATTTATAATCTGTAGGCGTAGAAGAATATCCAATTCCTTTTCTATCTCCTTTAAAAATATTACTGTCTTGATTACTTATTAAAATTAAAGCCATTCCTGCCGACGCATAATTATATACTTTAGATTCTTTTGACAATTCTAAAACTATAGCATCTAACCCATCTTCTGATACTTCATAACCCTCAGTATTACTTAACGCTTCTTTAAAGAAATTATTTAAATAAGTTAGCAATTGACCAGGAGATTTTATATTTTCATTTACTATGCTCTTTAGAGCACTTCCTAATATCATTGTTAGTAAAGCGCCAGGAACTCCATGCCCTGCACAATCAAATACGGCTACATATATTTTATTATTTTGCTTAATAATAGAATAAAAATCACCACCTACTATATCTCTTTGATCATGATAAATAAAAAAATCATCGCAAAATTCTTTAATCTCAACTTTATTAGGTAAAAATGCTTTTTGAATTTTACTTGCATAATCAATTGAGGATGTTAATAGAGTGTTTACTTCTTTCAGTTCTTTAGTTCTTTCATTCACTGTTATTTCTAAATTATTAGCATAGTTATCAGAGGTTTTTTGGAAAGTTGATGAGGAGGATGATAATATGAGGGAATTAGGAGAAGAATTTGCAGAAGATATTGAAAATATTCAA
>NHDP01000012.1 GCA_002170595.1 Alphaproteobacteria bacterium TMED62 | reverse complement strand
CAAATCTTGCCACCGCCACCACAAAACCAAACTCAGTAAAGACTAAGGAGTTTCTTAAAATTCCAAGTAACCTAAACGAAAAATAAAGACAATAATAAATTTTAATATAATATTATTATTAAATTACATTAGGAAAAAAAATAATATAATTTTAAACCAAATGGTCTAATATATATATTTAATTTAAAGGTATGGTGTTAAAATGAAATTACTTATTGTTTTATTTTTATTATTAAAATCTTTTTCTACTTTTGCAGACGAAGGTTTGAAAAAAGAAAATAAAGTTAAAAATATTATTAATGAAAACATTTTAAAATGGTATTCAAATTTATGTTTATCTAATGTAGAAGAATTAGTTAGTTTATATTCTTCAAAAATTACTTTTCTACCTACTTCATCTAAAATGGTAATAAAAGATTTAAAGGGTGTAAAAGATTATTTTATAGGAGTAAATGAAAAATATAAGGCATTTAAAACAAATAAATGTATATTATTAAGTCCTGAAATCATATTAATTGATAACAATACTGTGGTTGTAACAGGAATAGATGAATTTGAAGGAGTAATAGAAAACGAGAATAAAGACTCATTTAATATTAAGGGAAGACAGTCTTTTATTTTTAGAAAAGAGAATAATGAATGGAAAATTATTCATCATCATAGGTCAAGACTCCCAAAGCAAGGTTGAAAATTAAATATGAGTTAAATTAGTTTTATGAAACACTTACTCTTCATATTCAGTTTATTAATTACTTCCGTCAGTTGGAGTAAAGATGTTGATTATGATGATTTAGTAGAAAGAGATGGATTGATTTATGAGAAGTTTAGTAATGAACCATTTACTGGAATAACCTCTGGAAAAACACAACGTAATTACAACGACGGTAAAAAAGATGGTGTATGGTTAGAGTATCATGAGAATGGTCAGTTAAAAGGAAAAAAAAATTATAAAGACGGTAAACTAGAAGGTGTATCTTTATGGTATCATAAAAATGGTCAGTTAGAATCAAAAGGTAATTTTAAAGATGACAAAAAAGAAGGTGAATGGTTACATTATCGCAGTAATGGTAAATCATGGCGAAAGTATTATTATAAAGAAGGTAAAAAAAATGGTAAATGGACGTGGTATGACACATATGGTAACATAGTAAGAACTGAATTATATTGAAATATATAAAGAGGGTGAAATAATAGAAACTATTGACCATTAACCTATGAAACACTTACTCATCATATTCAGTTTATTACTTACTTCCGTCAGTTGGAGTGAAGATATTGAATTAAAAGATTTATTAAATTATAGATGATAAAATTTTTTGCCTTAATTCTACTGAGTATTTATTTCTTTTGTTATAGTGTTTTTACAAAAGAGATTACAATCGATATATTTTTTGTATCAGATGCTATAGATAATAAAGTTATGAAGTTTGGAAATATATTGACCTATAGACAAACTGAAGGGACAGCNACATGGAAAGACAGTGAAGGAGATTATGGTCTTCTAAAATGTATGGGTAATTACGTAACTACTAAAAAAGANGGNACTATTTTAAANAATTATTGTCAAGGAACNAATAGAAATAAAGAATCCTTTTGGTTAATAATGAATAGAAATTCTGATGANTTTGAGATAGGTGTNGGAAGAATTACTTATATNAANGGTGAAGGTAAATTTAAAGAGTACGAAAAATTTAAATGTGTATATGCTGTTGAATTGATTGAGGGTTTAGCAGTACTCAAGCAAAAATGTAATACAAAATAAATTATTACTTGTTATCAAGAATACTTTTGTCATAAATATCCAAATAGAAATCTGACCTTACTTAAGGATACTTCTCTTTTATCTTTTCATCTCTTATTCTTTTTCTTTNCATTATAGAATGGACATGACCACCTCTAAATGCCTTTCCTCTTACACTAAGTATTTTTTCTTATTTAAATGGTCTGCAATTCGAATAAAGGTTAGTCCCTTTGCACTGAGTCTTGATATAGTTTTATAAAGGAAATATTGATACTTGCTATTGTGTTTAATATGAAGGATAGGACGACGAATAGTGATAGTAAAACAGAAGAATGTATCAGCAGGAAATAAATACCCACTACACCGATATTCACTCACTGTGGAATAAAAAATTTGATTTTCTAATTTTTTTGAAAAAAAAATATCATCCTATAGACTATAATTTAAGGGTGTGAGTTTGATATAATGAAATATTTGGTAAATTTCATAAAAAAACTAATACTTTTTATTTTTGACCAAATGGTCTAATATATTTTTTTACAAGAAAGGCATTTTCTATGAAATTATTAGTTTTTATTTTATTCTCTTTTTTTAGTTTCTTTAAAGTAAATTCATCTGAAAATTTAAATGATATTAAAAATTTATTAGAAGGTAGGTATGAACTTGTTTTTTGGGAACAAGATAATTTAAAATTTAATTATCCAAAAGTAGCAGGTACATTAGTTGTAAACAATAATAAAATATCATTTACCTTAGATAGTAAAATGAATGAAAATGAAACTGTAAAAATTATAGGATGGGGTAATTATAACTTGTCTGTAAATGAATATAGTTATGGGTATTTTGATTTTAAAAAAATGACTGATAATGGTATAGATATGAAAGTAAATCAAAATTTACCATGGCAAGGTATGAGAAAATATAGTATTTTATTTAAAAATGATAAATTAGTATTTACTTCATCAACTGGTAGGCAAACCTGGAACTTAACAAAAAATCTTTAATTTATACGGATAAGGAATGGGGAACAGATAAAAAAGAAGTTATAAGGTACTGGAAAAAAATAGAGTAATTGAAAATGATAACAGAAACTTTTTTACCAATTATAAATACATAGTTTTAGAAAATTATCAGAATTAGTGATCTTTACTAATGCAATAAGGTAACCTTTAGGCATATATTAATCCTTTCTTTACCATATTCATAGGTAACATATTAAATTATAAAAATATATGTATTAATTATACCAATAAATATATAAATTTTTTTAATTAAGCAGAAGTAAAGTGAAATTATTTTTTTCCCATTAAAAAATATACTTATTATTAATTTCTAAATGTAATTCTAACTTTATTTAAGAATATTTCTTATTTAACTTTAAACTAAATCAGAAGTTCAACTCAACCAATTACAAAAGAATAGTGGCGTAATTGAGAGTCATTATTTATTATACCATTTAATAGCATCTTCAAATCTATCATCTCCCCAAAACAATTCTTTTTCTACTATAAAGGTAGGAGCACCAAATATTCCTTTTGATTTAGCAATTTTAGTCTGCTTAATTAAATTATTTTCAATTTCATTAGTAACCGCATTCTTTTTAATTTTTTCATAGTTTAGATTTAATTCTTTAAATGTAAGAATAAGATTCTCTTCTTCTCCGGCAGGTAATTTATTTACAAACCAATTATAGTAAGTTAATTCTAAATAATCTAAACACCATCCCTCATTTACACCTAATAATGCTATTTGGTTAGCTATTTCCATATTTTTTAAAGGGTAAGGAACAGGCATACTTGGGATAACTATTTCATAAATCTCTGCTCTTCTTTGAATATCTCTCCACATATGATCAACCTTAATTTTTTTTGATGGCGGAAAAGGTCTATTATCCATTTCTAGCATTATGGTTCTAACATTAAATGGTTTTAATTTAATATTAATACTAATATTTTTAATTATATTTTTTATTCTGGCTACAGTTAAATAAGTGTAGGTGCTACCTATGGAAAACCAAAAATCAATTTTTTTTTTTTTAATATTCAACTTTTAATCTTTAGCCGTTATTAGTTTGAATATTTAGCATAATACTTTTATTATAAATATCCAAATAAAAATAAGATCGCAACTCTAGATATTCCCTTTATAACTTTTTATTTACTATATTACTTTTGACTATACCATATGTTTTTGGGTGAAGTAAAAGTGAGAATTACTATTTATGTTAAATTATTGTATAAAAAAAAACTTTGAATTGGTAAATATTATTAGGTTTGATATTAATAATTGTGGTTAGTAATCTAGCTGCTGTATATATACTAGTATAATTTTTGCTAATTAGTAATATTAAAAAGGATATAAATGTTTTGAAAAAAATAAGAATTTATCAGGTTGATGCATTCACTAGTAGATTATTTCAAGGAAACTCAGCTGCCGTATGTCCTCTCGAAAGCTGGTTAGATGATAACATTATGCAGTCTATAGCAATGGAAAATAACTTATCTGAAACTGCTTTTTTCATTATCAAAAATAATAAATTTTATATTAGATTTTTTACTCCTAAAGTTGAAATAGATTTAGCAGGTCACCCCACTTTAGCAGCAGCACATATAATTTTTAAAAATATATTTCCAAACCTTACAGAAATACAATTCAATACTAAAAGTGGAGAAAAATTAAATATAATAAAAAAAAATAATATAATTAGCATGGATTTTCCATTAAATAAGTCTTTTGTTCAAAATAAATATTATGAAAAAATATCTGTAATTTTAAGGTCAAACCCTAGTAAATTTCTTATTGGTAGATATGCTTTAGCTATATTTAACAACCAAAAAGACATAGAATTAATTAAACCAAATTTTGAGTCTATGCTAGTAGCACCTTATGATGGAATAATAATTAGTGCACCTGGAGATGATTGTGATTTTGTATCAAGGTTTTTTGCACCAAAATTTGGAATTTTAGAAGATCCAGTTACAGGATCTGCACACTGTCAACTTATACCTTATTGGTCTAAATTTTTAAATAAAAATGAAATGATTGCCAAGCAATTATCCACGCGTGGAGGTAAGCTTTATTGTGTAAATAATAAAAAAAGGGTTAGTATTGGTGGAAATGCTGTTACTTATATGATAGGTGATATTTTTATTTAAAAAAATACTAGACAAGTTTGAGAATAATAACTATTCTCATATAGTTGCTACACTATGTCTCCTCCCGGGGTTATAAGTAGCAACACCTAATTCAAAAATTTTTAATTAACTTAATATATAGTTGCATATCTTTTGCTTTAGATATACTTCTATTAAAATATGCATACTTATAAAATTGTATTAAATGGGCAAGGAGGTTACTTTTTTTGCTCTCTAATAAATGATACAATAATAAATTATTGGCTGAAACATAAAAGTTTTGAATTATTTCAAGAATATATTTTAGCTCAATATTTAAATGATGATAATATTGATGAAGAATGGAGAATACCAGATAATTTTAGATTTAATATTTTTAATAATATTAATAGTTTATGTTTATGGGAAACAGACTCCATAGAACTTAGTAATGCTACCATATGTGATATTTATAAATTAAATACTACTAATAACTCCTTTACATTTATACAGGAAAGTGAATTTACTAAACAAAAAATAGCAGACTCTTTTATTTGTACCGATCAGATGATTTATAAAAATAAAAATAATTGGTTAGATTTAGTATATGAAGGGTTGGCTAAAAAAAAAATGAGTAAAGGTTATTTAATATATTTTAAAGCAAATGCTAGAGGCTATGCTACTCATGATGAAATATTAAATTTAAAGGAACCTATTGATAAAAATAATTTAAAATTTATCACTAGTACATTTGGAATAAATGACCTATCTAGTAATGTTATCAAGAAAGCACTTTATTATCCTAATACTACTAAAGAGAAAGTATTATATGACTTTCAAATGCTAAAGGGAGCAAGGGAAAAACCTGACTTTGATTTTACGGGTTTACAGCAAGTTATTAATAAAGATAAAAATTTGGAAATTAAATCTGTTAGATAGTTATTTTTTTTTACATTTAAATGGGTAAGTTAGTACTCCTTGCTTATATTTTCTATCTTTTTCAAAACATCTTACTTTCCCATTATCCTTCAACCAAAAATTATTTGGATTCAAAGAGCTATATAAATCTTTGATAAAAAAACCACAACCCCAAGTATTTTTATCTTTTTTTTCACAGTATTGTTGTCCAATTTGTAAATGTAAATGTCGTACTCTAGCCATACATGGATATTCGATTTTTTCAGGTAGTTTAGCTACAGTACTCCCTCTTTTTACTTTTTGACCCTCTTTTACCAAATAGTCTCCAGTATGACTATAAATAGTAATTAATCTTTTATTGTCATAAGAAAGTCCGTGATCAATAACTACATTAGGCCCTACACAATCTGCTAAAGCAGTTTCCAGCACAACTCCATCAGCTATAGCAAGTATAGGTTCATTAGCATAGCCTATAATATCTACTCCTTGATGTACTTGTACTCTAGTTCTACCATTTACTCCGTACTTACTAAAAAAGTCAGAAATAATAGGGTTGGTCTCATAACCTTCAGGGCTTACATCCTTAACAGTATTAATGCAAAACTCTAATCTTCTAAAATATTCAGTTTCAAGGTCTGGACGAGTTAAATAATAATCCAGAGCCTTTTGACATCTTTCTTCTATACTGCCTATTAAAAAGCTTTCCTGAGCAGACAAGGATGATAGAGTAATACTATGAAGAAATAATAATATAAACGATATAAATATTTTCAATTTTTTGAACACAATCTATTATATAATTAAAAAAAAAAAAAATAGAAAGATAATAATTTTAACTACACATTTTGATATTTACATTTATTATTATTATGAAAATAACTGATTTAGTTGAAAAAAATAATTTATTTTGTGATCCTAAAAATAATTTCAAACCATATACAGGTAATGTTAAGGGACAGCTAGAAGGTAATTTTAATGAAGGAAAGTTGAATGGAAAATGGATAGAATATTTTAATAATGGTAAAATTGCCAGTATAATTAATTATTGCAAAAATCAAATATCAGGAGAATACAAGACATTTTTTAAAAATGGAAATATTAAAGAGTTAGGAGAAGTAATTAGTGAGAAATGGCATGGCAAATATTGTAATTATTACGAAAATGGTAATATTAGAGAAGAAAAAAATTATTCAAAAGGTACTCTTTCCGGAAAATTTCTTTATTACTATAATAACGGTAAAATTAAAGAAGATAAATTTTATATCCAAGGTAAACTTGAAGGAAAGTGCTTAAACTTTTATAGTTCAGGAAAGGTGTGGATTGAGAGTAAATATAAAAATGGAAAGTTAGAGGGTAATAGAAATGTATATTATGAAAATGGAAACGTTGAAAAATCTGAAATATATAAAGACGGCTTTAAGATTGGTAAACCTTACCATTAATAAATCACTGTGAAATTAGCTACTTGGAATATAAATTCTATTAGATTGAGAAAGGAGAATGTAATTAAATTTCTTAAAAAAGAAAATATAGATATTATCTTTTTACAAGAAACCAAAACCATTGATAAATTTTTTCCAGAAAGTTTTTTTTACAACTATGGATATACGCATATTTATTTTAGAGGAGAAAAATCATATAATGGCGTTGCCGTACTATCAAAGATTCCTTTCAAAAATAAATCTTTTCATAATTTTTGTAATTTAAAGGATACTAGACATTTAAAAATTGAATTAATTAATAATATTATTATTCATAATTTTTATGTACCTGCTGGAGGAGATGTTCCTGATATTAAACTAAACGTAAAGTTTAAACATAAAATAGATTTTATGAATGAAATGATAGAACTTTTAAAAATGGAAGTTTCTAAAAAGAATATTATTTTGGGGGATTTTAATATTGCACCATCTGAAAATGATGTATGGTCACATAAAACTTTGTTAAAAAAGGTTTCTCATACAAAAGTAGAAACTGATGTTTTTAAGAAATTGTTAGAAAAATGTTCTTATGAAGATATTGTAAGGAAAGCCTTTAATAAAGAAGATAAAATATTTTCTTGGTGGTCTTATAGAAATAAAGATTGGAAAAAGTCTAATAGAGGAAGAAGATTAGATCATATATTAGTATCGAATAATTTTAAAAAAAATATTAGTAATGTAAATATTTATAATCATATCAGAGGCCAATATAAGCCTTCCGATCACGTACCTATAAGTATAACTTTGAAAGATTGAATAAATTAAAATAATTAAGTTGTATGAGGTTTTGCAAATGATTTCTTAATATGTGCTATAGTTTTATCAAATGAATTCAAGTAAGCCTGACGATCATAGTTTTTATCGGCTATACGATGAAAATTGGTATTACAATTATCATATACTTGTATTTCTATATTGTTAATTTTATTTATATTTTCTATTTTATTTTTTTTTTCAAAAATATTATATTTTTTTTTATTTAAGTGAATTAACATAGGTCTTCTAATTGAAGTATCATGTTCTTGGAAAAAATCTACTCCTTCAAAGTCATAACAAACTGTCGACTCAATATCTAACCACAATCCAGCTAAATAAGCTAAATTAGCTCCAATACCAAACCCAATTACCGTAACTAACCCATTACATTGAGGGGTTTCTCTGAGCCACTTTAAGCAAATAGTGATATCATCGAAACCTTTATCTAAGTCATAGCCTTTAATTAGATCTAAAGATTTATTCTCATCATCTGCGTTAGAAGAGTTTAATTCACATCCAGGTATCTTTCTCCAGAATAGGTCAGGAATAAAAACCGTATAGTTATTTGCTGCTAATATTTCAGCATATGCTCTAATATCAGCATCAACTCCATAATTCTGATGTAATAATAGTACACCCGGATAAACTCCATTTGCAGGCGCAGTTACATAGCCCTTAAATTTTATTTCTTTTTTTTTATTCTCTATTTCAATCGATCCAGAAGGCATAGCAATTATTGTTTAATTTTTATTAAATTTAATTTAATATAATATAAAATTTTATAATTATAAATAACTTTAAAATATGTTTGATATAGGATGGACAGAAATACTAATTTTAGCTACAATAAGCTTGTTTGTTATTGGGCCTAAGGAAATTCCAAAGTTTCTTGGGTACATTGGTAAAATGATAGCTAAGGTAAGAGGAATTAGCAAAGAGCTTCAAGACTCTGTTGATGATGCTATTAAAAATAGTGAATTAGAAGATATTAGGAAAGAAATATCTTTTACAGACCCTGAGTTAAGTAAAAACTTTAATGAAATTATTAACCCAGCTACTATTAAAGAAAAATCAAATATTAATAGTATTTCAGAAGAGGAATCTGGTAAAAATATAGATTTATCAAAAAAAAATGAAAAAAATTACGATGAAAAAAAAGCTTTAAAAAAAGAAACTCTTCCTACAGGCTTGAAACATATTAAAGATATTGAAGAAGATACTGATAGTAATAAAAATAGCTCTTGATCTATAAGCCTCTTATGTCTATTTCAACTATAAAAATCTGGAAAAAAATAATTAGAACCGGTGATGAAAAAAAATTAAAAAATATAATTCATGAAAAAGCTATTTTTCATTCTCCAGTAGTATATTTACCTCAGAAAGGTAAAGAAAAAGTATTAAAATATCTTAGCTCGGCAGTAAAAACTTTTCACGGTAAAAGCTTTGAATACACTGATAATATTATACATAAAAATGAAATATATTTTGCTGAGTTTAAAGGGTATTTTGATAATATTGAAGTTAATGGAATTGATCTTATTAAATGTGAAAGTGGTTTTATTAAAGAGTTTAAAGTCTTTCTAAGACCCATTAAAGGAATAGAAAAAGTTTGGAATGAAATGCAAAAAAGATTAGTTGAGTATGATAATAATTTATCACAATAATAGATGTTCAAAGTCAAGGCACTGTCTTGACTTATTAAAAGAAAGTAAATCAGACTATAAAATAATAGAGTATCTAAAAGATGAATTAAGCACGTATGCTATTAAGGATATTATAAATAAATTAGAGGGTAATATTAAAGATGTAATTAGAGTTAATGAAAAAGAAATTAAGGGTTTAAAAGTTGATCTTGAAAATAAGGACGCAATTGTAGATATGATAAGTATGTATAAAATTTGCTTGCAAAGACCTATAATATATGTAAATAAAAAATATGTCATTTGTAGACCTCCTGAAAAAGTTTTGCAATTTATAAAAAAATAATTTGATAAATGTTTTATATAAAAATTTTATTAATAATACTTAATTTTGGGTTATTTGGTATTGGATCATTTTTATGTTTTATAGTAGCCGTTACACATGGATTAGATAGGTTATTAGTAGGGGGTGTATTTTTATTGTTGTTTACCTTTGCTAATCAAAAAATAATTAATAAGTTTTTTTCTTCATATGATTGAAAGCCCATGTATAGGAATATGTACCCTTGTTAATGGTCAATGTATTGGTTGTTTTAGAACCTCAGGTGAGATTAAAAACTGGTTATATTTCTCTGATGATGAAAGAAAAGTTATAACTAAGCAATGTTTAAAAAAAATGAAATCTAATTTGAATAGTAAGGAGTTTAGTTGAAAGAAGCTTATATCAAAACCGGTATGTATGATAAAAAAATCAAATTTTTTGATACGTATACTGCAAATATAATTTATTCCAAATTGCTTATAATCAGCAAGATTAATACTTGGGGAAATGAAGTGTATTTTTTTACAAATTTGAAAATCAAACTAGAAGATAACGCTAGTAATAAAGTAAAAAAGGTGAGCTGGCATATTGGGTGCAAGGAGATGCTATAGCAATTGGTTACGCACCTACACTAATATCGAAAGGTAATGAAATGAGACTTGCTAGTGATTGTAATATTTGGAATATCAATGAATTTAATTTAGAAAAATTAAAAAATTTAGAAAAAAATTAAGAAACTGTAATGACAAAATGATTTTTATTTATAACAATTATAGAATTAAAAAAAAAATATATTTGATTCTTTTTTTATTGTCAGTGATATCTTCTTGCGATAATAAAAAAAATATTACTTCAAAAGATATTTGCAGTGAAGAACTCCCACCTTTTAAAGAAAAGTTTAATGGAGATTATGATACGACAAAGTTAAAGTTATTATGTAAGTGTATATGGAATAATCTTCCTAAGGATGGGTGGGAAAGGAAAGTCAGTAGGAAATTATATAATGGAGAGGATATTGGGTGGAAAATTAAAAGTTTTTCTACTATTTTTGAACTGAATTTGAAAAAATGTAAATCCAAGATTTGAAAATGAATGACTGCTGGAACTTTTTTAAATATGCTAATAATAATGATTTGAATAAGATAATTAATTTATTTAAGAAGAATAAATGGCTTTCTAAATATGATCAAAGTTATCTTAAAGAGAAAGTAGATAAAAAAGAATGCATTTATGAAAGTGGTATAGTTATAACTTTCAACTTAGTTAAAGAAAAGATTAAAGTTGGTAATACTAATATTGAACCTAATAATACTATATTAGATCAAATTATTAGAGAAAATTTAGAGCTAAGAAATAATTATGCTCATCATGTTTTAACTAAATTTTTAAATTGTACCACAGGAAATACTTATCTTAGTGTTGACATTAATAATTATAGAGCAATCAGGTTTTATGAGAAAATAAATATGTTTATAATTGATGAGTATATCTCGAAAGTAGATAAAAAAAAGAAATTAATTTTTATATTTGAAAAAAAAAATACTATAGATTTAAATTGATAAATTACTTATATTTCACTATGAATAAAAAAATTGCATATAAAGATTTAGAAAAAGATGGTCACAAGAATATTGTCTTGGTTGAAAAAGAACCTAATTATTTTTTAGACAATCACTTTCATAATTTTAATGTAGATATAATAATACTTTCAGGATTTTTAGAAATAGGTTTATCTAAATCAAGTGTTATTTTGTATCCAGGTAGTAGGTTTAAACTAAAAAAAAATGAGACTCATACTGAAAGAGCTGGACCAGAAGGAGTAAATTTTTTAAGTGCAAGGCCTGAATAGTGGTAGACAGTATTGATCATGTAGTTTTAACTTCGAGTGATTTAAAAAAGACTGTGGAGTTTTACAAAAATGTATTAGAAATGGAGATGAAAGAAGATTTTGTTGAAGAGGATAACTCTTTAAGGTATTCCTTGCATTTTGGTAATCAGAAAATAAATATTCATGAAGTAAATAATATATTTTTTCCACATGCTAAAAACGTCAAGTCCGGAACACTAGATATATGTTTTATTAGCAAAAAAAAAGTGTCTTATTGGAAAAATAAACTTTTAAAAAATAACATAAACTTAATAGAGGGACCCTTAGAAAGGTTTGGAGCTACTTCAAAGATAATTTCTATTTATTGTAATGATCCTGATGGTAATTTAATTGAAATCTCTAACTCTTTAAAAAATAATGATTAAAATTTGGTGGGTGCGACACGCACCAGTAAAAGGAAATAAAAAGTGTTGTTATGGTAATAACGAAGTTGAATGTGATTTAAGTGATGCTATTTCATTTAATAATTTAGTATCAATATTACCCAAAAATAGTTTTGTTTATACATCTAATTTATCAAGAACTATAAAAACCTTTAAAGTAGCCGTTGAAAAAGGGTTTACTTACAAAAATCATATTAAAGATTCTAGATTAAACGAACAAAATTTAGGTGATTATACAGGAATGAAATATGATGCTTTAGAATATTTGATGAAAGAAAAAAATATTTATGATAAAAATTGGTTAATGAGTTTTAAGCACAGTCCACCAAATGGAGAAAGTTTCGAAAAGTTATCTGAAAGAGTCTGTAATTTTGTTGATGATGTTTTAAAAAATCACACTAAAAATTCTGATGTAGTAATATTTTCTCATGGAGGTCCTATAAGAGCAGCAATTTCTTACGCTCTAAA
This sequence comes from Alphaproteobacteria bacterium TMED62, assembly GCA_002170595.1. Taxonomy (GTDB): domain Bacteria; phylum Pseudomonadota; class Alphaproteobacteria; order TMED109; family TMED109; genus TMED131. The sequence goes on along the minus strand of NHDP01000012.1, from coordinate 64,756 downwards.
TTATAGTTTAGAAAATATTATTCCATTAGATATTAAAAATACTAAAGTTTCTTTGCTAGAATATGATGAAAATAAAGACGCAAGATTGATATATTTAAATAAATGATTTTTACCAGTCTCCGGTATTAGGCATATTTTTCCACGGTTCTCTTGGTTTTAAAGGAGTACCTTTTTGAAGTAATTCTATAGAAATATTATCTGGAGACTTTATAAAAGCCATATACCCATCTCTTGGAGGCCTATTTATTTTGACTCCTTCTTTAATAAGTTTGTCACAGATTTTATATATATCATCTACGCGAAAAGCTATATGTCCAAATGCTCTACCTGCTTCTAATTTTTGATTGTTATTATTTTTTTTATCATACCAATTATAAGTAATTTCAATCAAAGGAGCTTGATATTTAAGTGAATGTTTCATGTCATTGGGAGCACATAGAAAAACTAATGTAAACTTACCTTCTTTATTTTCATATCTTCTTACTTCATTTAGCCCTAATTTATTTATAAAAAAATCCAGAGTTATATCAAGATTTGCGCTTCTTATCATTGTATGTAAATATTGCATAATTAAATAATAATTAAAAATATAATAAATTCTATGTATTTATACGGAGCATATGGTTCTAATCTCAATAAAGCTCAAATGCTAAATAGATGTCCAAATTCTAAACCTCTTTCATCTATAGTATTAGAAAAATTTAGACTAGTATTTAAAGGAGTTGCTGATATTGAAAAAGATTGTAAATTTAAGCTTGATTTAGGAATTTATAAAATAACAAAAGAATGCGAAAAAGCTTTAGATCGTTATGAGGAATTTCCAAAAATTTATAAAAAATTTTATATAGATTATACATTTGATGGAAAAAAAGAAAAAATATTGTGCTATACTATGGGCAAATCATTTAGTTATGCAACTCCTAGTAAGAAATACTTTAATGTAATTAAACAAGGATATTATGATTGGAATTTTAATTTAGATAGTTTGAATGAAGCAGGGTTTCATTGTATAGAAAATAATACGTCAAATGGTTATAAAAGTAAGAATTGGTATGATAAAAAATTTATATCTAGAAGATTTTTAAACTTGGTAAGATAATTTTTTTATCCAGATTGCACAGTCATGGAATACTGCACCTCCAAAAGGTTCAGGGCTATCCGAACCGATAAGAGCGTTGATGCCTAAGCCTTCTATAAAGTATTCATTAGGCCAAACTCCTTCGACTACGACAGTTCCTTGAAGTAACCCTTCAAAAATTTCTGTATGTATTTTTAATTTTGCTCTTATATTGCCGATTTCTACTATTTCATTATCAGAAATATTTAGTCTTTTCATATCCTCAGGATGTATTTTTATTTTAGGCATATTTTCAATCTTTCTAGAAGCAAGTACTTCTGTAAAAGAAGAGTTCAAAAAATTATGTGCAGGAGCAGTTATTAGCTTAAAAGGATATTCTTTTGATGCATTTTCTATTAAATCATAATGATCAGGTAATTTAAATTTATTATTAAAATTTTTATCATTAGATTTCCATTCCGCGGTCAAATGAAATTTTTTATCTTTGTGTCCAAAACCCTTTATAAAGTGAGATTCTTGAAAGTTAGGTTGAAGGTCAATAAATTTTTTTAGTCTGAGTTCTTTTAAGTTTCCTAATAAAGACAATTTTAATGTCTTATCAATTAAGTCCTCTTCTGAATATGAAAATTCTTTTTTTGTTGCACCCATTTTTTTTGAAAGAGTATTTATAAGCTTATGATTAGACCAACATTCTCCTAATTCATCTATAAGTTTTGGACCTAATGTTAAATGTTGATGACCCCCAGCTATATATATATCATTATGTTCTACAAAACTGGTAGCTGGTAGAATTATATCTGCATATTTAGCTGTTTCTGTAAGAAATTGTTCGTGAACACAAATAAATAGGTCTTTTCTCATAAAACCCTTTCTTACTAATGATGTTTCTGGAGCAATAACTAATGGGTTAGTGTTTTGTATCAAAAGACCTTTAACTGCCGGACCATATTTTAAAGCTTCTTTATTTCCGGTTAAAATTGAACCTATTCTTGACTGATCTAGCACTCTAATATCATGATTTTTAAAATTTAAGCCTTCAATTAAACTTTTATCTATATTGTAGATACCACCATTGTTGTAAAAAGCTCCACCGCCTTGTGTTTTCCAAGCACCTAATAATGTAGGAATACAAATTACAGCATGCATATTGAATGAACCATTTCTATGTCTTGTAAAACCATAGCCTAATCTGAAAAAAACCTTTTTATATTTACTAATTAATTTTGATAAAGTTGCAATTTTATCGTATTCTACGCCGCATATTTTACTAGCCCAATTTTTATCCTTACTAACTAAATGACGATTAAGCTCATTCATTCCTTTTGTATATTTTTTAATATATTGATCATCAACCTTATTATTTTCTATAAGGTATTTCATAATTCCACACGCTAGAGCACCGTCTGTTCCAGGGCGAAGTTTAATATGAAGGTCAGCAATTTTAGCAGTCTTAGTGAGATATGGATCAATAACAATTAAAAAAGCATTATTATTTTTTCTTGCATTTTGTACATGTTTCATGAAGTTGACTTGAGTAGATGCAGGGTTACCTCCCCACATCACTATAATTTTTGAATGCTTTACTTCTCTTGGATCTGGTCCCATTAAAGATCCAACACCTGCCATCCATCCAGCCTGAGGCAATGTGTTACAAATAGTTGAGTATTGATCAGAAAAATTAAACTCATGCCTAAATCTATTGATACCATCTCTTTGCAGCAAACCCATAGTTCCTGCATAAAAATAAGGCCAAATTGCTTCTGATCCATAATTTTTATTAATCTCTAAAAACTTTTCACAAACAATATTTAATGCATTTTCCCATGATATTCTTTTAAAGTCACTACTACCTTTATTACCTACTCTTTGCATAGGATAGACTAATCTATCTTTATTATGAGTTCTATATTGATATCTAGAAACTTTTGAGCAGATTACTCCTTTAGTATAAGAATTTTCTTTATTTCCTTTAATTTTAAATATATTTTTATTATCGTGGTGAATATCAAGAGTACATGTACTTGGACAATCATGAGGACAGGCAGATGTTGATAATAATTTCATATAATAACTATATTAAAAAAAAAAAAAAAACATGCTAGAAAAAAATTTAATAAAAGTAATAGAAATAGCTGTTTTAGGTTTCTTGTTTCCCCTTTCAGTAGTTTATTATAGCTTATCTAATTATATTTTGTTTTTTTTATGGATAATTTTTTTTTATACTATAGTAATATATTTTACTTTATATTATGAAAAAAACACTTTAAAAGAAGTATTTAAACTAAGAAAACACAAAAAATTTATTTTAAAAATTATACTTAGATGGTTTTTTTTATTTATAGTATTATATCTTTTCACTAAATTTCTTTTCCCTAATAGATTATTTTTATTACAGAAAGAAAATGAAGACTTACTTTATAAAATATTTATTCTTTATCCAATTTTTTCAGCTTTTCCTCAGGAGTTTATTTTTTGTTCATTTTTTTTCAAAAGATACAGAAGTCTTTTTATAAGTGAAAAAAATATGATTATTATGAGTTCATTAATATTTTGTTTTGCACACATATTTACTATTAATTGGGTAGCCCCACTACTAGGAATATTTGGTGGTTTCTTATTTGCTATTACTTACAGTAAAACTAAATCATTATTGTTAGTAAGTTTTGAGCATGCATTGTACGGAAACACCTTGTTTTTTTTAGGCTTAGGTTGGTTTTTCTGGGGAGGTTCTGTCGGGAATTAAATGTATAAATTTTATTAATAAATATAAGACTATAGAGTTTAATATATGCCAGAAAAAATGGGTTCCTATTGAAAAAGTAATGCAATATTTTAAATCTACAGTTCTAACATATAAAGATATTGAAAATATTATAGGTATAAAAATAAATTTTTTAAAATAAAAGTATTTTTTTGTATATATAAAATAAAATAGTAATAGTATCAAATGTAGTAAAATAGGAAAATAAAATGCAGAAGAACCTAAAATTGATTCATAAAAAAAATATCCAAAAACATAGCAGGATGAAATAAAAATTAAACTTAAAATATACGTATAATTTTTTTTTATATATAACTTATTATATAAAATTACTAAATAATAGAATATAAATAATATTATAAATAATATATCTACTAATGCAGTAAACCTAGTTGCAAATGAATGATAAAGCATACTACCTATCCCAATACCAAAAAGTATAAATGCAAAGATTTTATTTTTAACTGTCTTATCAAAATATAATAAGATAGAAAAAAATAAAAATAATATGTTAGTGAATAGATTTAGAGGCTCTGCTAATAATTCAAGGTTATTTCTTTCACAATAAAAAAAGTTAATATCCATTTTTTTCCATATTAAGTAAGTATTTTTTTATTTTATCACCTAGGATATATCCTCCAATATTACCATTAGAACATATTACTCTATGGCAAGGTACAATAAATAAGCATTTGTTATTAGAACAAGCATTTCCAACTGCTCTAGGTGACGTATTTATACTCTTTGCTATTCTATCATAAGTTGTAGTTTGACCATATTTTATTTTAGCTATTTCTTTCCATACTAGTTTTTGGAAGAAAGTTCCTTCTTGTTTTACCTTATACTTGAAACTTATAACTTTTTTAGAAAAATATTTATTAAGATGAATATAAAAATTTTTATGAATATCACTTTTATTTTCAATTTTTATTTTTCTATCTTTGCTTGGGTATAAACGTATTATAGTATGATCATACGTTTCTAAAGTAAAATATCCTAATTTTGTTTTAAAAAAACTTATGTTATAAATAGACATAATTAATTTAATATTCAATATGACATTCTTTCAAGCAATAAATACCTGTCTTAGCAAATACACTGTCTTTACTGGAAAAGCTAAAAGAACAGAATACTGGTACTGGAGATTGTTTGAATTTTTGTTAGCATTATTAGCTTTTCGTTTTGATATGTTTTTTTTTAAAGAATACAATATAGGATCAATATCTTTATTTGTATTTTTCTTTACGTGTATACCTAGTATAGCAGTAAGTGTAAGAAGACTTCATGATATTAATAAGTCAGGCTGGTGGTTATTAATAAGTTTAACTGGAATAGGAAATTTACTTTTGTTATATTGGTTTCTTTTGCCCAGTGATGATAATAATATATATAATTAAAATCAATTGGAGATAGCATGGATTTAAAAGACAAAAGTTTATTCATACAAAAGTGTTTTATTAATGGCGTTTGGAAAGAGGCCAAAAGTAAAGAAACTTTTGAGATTATTAACCCCTCAGACCAAACCATAATAGGTACAATGCCAAATTGTTCACAAGAAGACACAGTTATGGCTATAGAGGCAGCAAAATTATCATGGAAAAAATGGAAAAAGACAACAGGAAAAGAAAGGTCGATATTAATTAGAAATTGGCATAATTTAATTTTAGAGAATATTGATGACCTAGCTTTAATCATGACTATGGAAAATGGAAAACCATTAAATGACTCTAAGGGAGAAATTACCTATGCATCTTGGTTTACTGACTGGTTTTCGGAGGAAGCTAAAAGAACATATGGAAAGACTATACCCTCTACTATGCAAGGGAGAAGAATTGCTACAATAAAGCAGCCTGTTGGGGTATGTGGCATAATTACTCCTTGGAATTTTCCTGCAGCTATGATCACAAGAAAAGTTGCACCAGCTCTTGCAGCAGGCTGTCCTGTAGTTATTAAACCTGCTGGAAGTACTCCGTTTACTGCTTCTGCTCTTGTAGAATTAGCTTCTAGAGCTGGGCTTCCAGAAGGAGTAGTAAATTTAATATCGGTATCAGAAAAAGATGTTAGCAGTGTAGGTGATGAGTTATGTTCAAATATTCATGTAAGAAAAATTTCTTTTACTGGCTCAACTAATGTAGGAAAAACTTTAATGGCTAAAACTGCTGGAACTGTAAAAAGAGTATCAATGGAATTAGGAGGGCATGCTCCATTTATAGTATTTGATGATGCAGATATTAAAGAAGCAATTATTGGAGCAATGGCAAACAAATATAGAAATAGTGGTCAAGTATGTGTTTCTGCAAATAGAATTTATGTGCATGAAAACGTTTATGATAAATTTTCAGAAATTTTAGCAGATAAATCATCAAAATTAATAGTATCTGATGGAAAAAATAAAGGTGCTCAGATTGGTCCTTTAATTACACCTGCAGCTTTAGAAAAAGTTAAAGAGCATGTAAGTGATGCTGTAGAAAAAGGTGCTAAAGTTTTAACTGGAGGAACTACAGACAATGCAGGCAAACAATTCTTTAAACCTACAGTAATGACAGAAGTAGATAACAAAATGAAAATTTATTATGAAGAGACATTTGGTCCAGTTGCNCCNATTATTAAATTNAAAGATGAAAATGAAGTTATNGCAATGGCNAATGANNCNAANTATGGATTNGCAGGTTANTTTTANAGTCGTGATATTGGAAAANTATGGAGNGTAGCNGAAGCTTTAGAATATGGTATGATAGGTATTAATGCTGGTGTTATTTCNACTGANGTTGCTCCATTTGGAGGAATNAANGAGTCNGGNATNGGAAGAGANGGNGCNGAAGAAGGAATTGATGAATATTTAGAAATTAAATACTTATGTTTTGATGGTATAGATAAATAGTTCGTTGAAAAATTTAGAAAAAAAAATATTTTCTGTATTTTCACTAGATAAAAATATTGGTGGAATATCTAGTATGATTGAGTTGTCGACATCTGTAATGTCTAAAAGGGCAAAAAAGATTAATTTATTTTTGATTAAAAGATCTGATACAGAAAAATTTTTATCTAATTCTTTATACAAAAAAAAAAATGTTGAGATTTTTAAATTAACTACTTTTGAAAGGTACTTATTTAAAATAGGTTTTTTAAAATCAAAATATACAAAACATCTTAATTCATCAGATATTATATTTATACATAATACTAAAATTTTTAAATACTTGTGGCATTATAAGCTTTTAAAGCCCATAATATTATTCTTTCATACAGATAAAAAAAAACAAATTTATGATATTAAAAAAATAAAAAAAGTTTTTACAGTAAATACTAATACTAAAAAAATAATCAATAATATTTATGGAAATTACAAGGCTGTTTGTTTGCCAAATTGTATAGATATAAGAAATAAAAAATATTTATTTAAACAAATCAACAATAAATTAGTATTAGGAACAATAGGAAGACTTGTCGAAAAAAAAGGATTTCTTTATTTGATTAATGTAATAAAAAGTATGAGAAATATCGAATTACATATTGCAGGAGATGGGCCTCTTTTAAGTAAGCTAAAAGATAATGCAAAAGGGTATAGAAATATTAAGTTTTTAGGTTGGATTAAAAATAAAGAAAGTTTTTTTAAAAATATAGATATATTCTGCTGTCCTTCTAAGATAGAACCATTTGGTTTAGTAATTCTTGAAGCTATGTCTAATAGTGTGCCAGTAATAAGTACAAAGTGTAAAGGCCCTATGGATATTATAGATAATATGAAAAATGGTATACTAGTTAATATTGATAATTATGAAGAAATGAAAAATAGTATTATATTATTACAAGGTAATAAAACTTTAAGAAAAAAAATTAGTAAAAATGCTTTTAAAACTTTAAAAAAAAAATATAGCATTGAAGTATATGAGAAAAATTTTTTTTCAGAAATAGCAAAAATTTAATTAACTTTTATAAAATATATGAAAAAATTTGATTTAATTGTAATAGGAGGAGGATCAGGCGGGACCAGATCTGCAAGAATAGCTGCTCTTCATGGAGCAAAAGTTGCATTATGTGAAAAGGATAGAATGGGAGGTACATGTGTTATAAGAGGTTGTATTCCTAAAAAACTTTTATTTTATTCTTCACAATTTAGAGATATTTTTACAGCTTCTAATAACTATGGTTGGTCTGCTAAATCTATAACATATAATTTTACAAAAATGATAAAAAGTAAAAATATTGAGTTAAATCGTTTAGAGAATATTTATGAAAAAAATGTTTTAAAAGCAGGAGTTGAATTATTTAAAGGAGAGGCATCATTTGTAAATAAAAATCAGATTAAGATTAATGGAGAAAATCTTGTAGGAAAAAAAATTATTATAGCAACTGGGGGTATACCTATTAATTTAAAAAATACTGGTTATGGCTTGACTGATGATTCTGATTCTATTATGCAACTAAAGAGCTTACCAAAGAGTTTAGTAATAATAGGAGCCGGATATATTGCAATAGAATTTGCATTCATATTTGCTAACTTAGNAACAAAAGTAAGTTTAATAGTAAGAAATAAAATTCTAAGAGGTTTTGATAAAAGTTTAGTTGATTTAATACAAAATAATTTATTGCAAAAAAATGTTAAGATTTATTTAAATAATCAAGTTAAAGAAATTAATAAATATAAGAATAATTTGAAATTAACTTTACAAAGAAATGAAAGAATAATTAACGCTGAAAGAGTTTTAGTAGCAATAGGAAGAAAGCCAAATATTGAAAGTTTATGTTTAGAAAATATAAATATAAAGCTTAATAATAATGGTGCTATTAAAGTAGATAAAAATTTATTAACTAATATCAAGAATATTTATGCTATTGGAGATGTAACAGACAGAATTAATCTTACACCAGTTGCTATAGCAGAAGGACATTCACTGGTTGATAAGCTTTTTGCTAAAAAAAAGTATAATATTGATCTATTAAATATTGGTACTGCAGTATTTTCATCGCCACCTATTTGTTCCATTGGTTTAACGGAGTCTGATGCAGTAAAAAAATATCCACGAGTAGATGTTTATGAAAGCAGTTTTAATTCATTAAAATATTCTATTGTAAAGAAGAAAGTTTCAACATATATAAAATTATTGGTAAATAATAAAAATGGTCTTATCATAGGAGCACATATGTTAGGAGAAGAAGCTCCTGAAATTATACAAATAGTAGGAGTAGCTATTGAAGCAAAAGCAACTTTTAAAAATTTTATAAATACAATGGCTATTCATCCAACTGTAGCTGAAGAGTTTGTTACTTTTAAAGAGCCAATAAGGAAAAAATATAAATAGGGTTATTATGGAAAAAAAATGGAGTAAAAATACTTGGAGAGATTATAGAATTAGACAACAACCTTTTTATGAAGACTCAGTTAATTTAAAAATAGTTGAAAGTAAAATAAATAAGCTTCCACCATTAATTTTTGCTGGTGAAGTTAGAAGCCTTAAGGAGAAATTAAAAAAAGTAGCAATGGGAGAGGCTTTTTTACTCCAAGGAGGAGATTGTGCAGAAAGTTTTTCTGACTTCAGTGCTAATAATTTAAGAGACTCTTTTAAAGTAATATTACAAATGTCTGCAGTATTGACCTATGCGTCTTCTTTACCAGTAGTAAAAGTAGGAAGAATAGCTGGTCAATTTGCAAAACCAAGGTCAGATGATTTTGAAGAAAAGAATGGGCTAAAATTACCTTCTTATAGAGGAGATATAATAAATGATATTAACTTTGATATAAATTCAAGAAAGCCTGATCCTAAAAGAATGCTAGATGCTTATAGTCAATCAGCTTATTCTTTAAACCTTATTAGAGCATTTGCTTCAGGAGGATTTGCTGACTTAGAAAAAGTACATAACTGGAATTTAGATTTTGTAAAAAAGAGTACAAAAAATAAATATTTAGATTTAGCAAATAGTATAACTGATGCTTTAAAGTTTATGAAAGCTTGTGGTTTTAATAAGGAGAATGTACCTGAGTTTAAACAAGTAGATTTTTTCACTAGTCATGAAGCACTACTTTTAAATTATGAAGAAGCTCTTACGAGAGAAGATTCAATGAAAGGAGGTTGGTACGATTGCTCAGCTCATATGCTTTGGATAGGAGAGAGAACTAGGAACTTAGATGAAGCACATGTTGAGTTTATGAGAGGAATTAAAAATCCAATTGGTGTAAAAATAGGTCCTAGTGTAGATGAAGATTACTTAATAAAATTATTAGAAATCTTAAACCCTTTAAACGAAATGGGTAAAATTACTCTAATTACAAGAATGGGCTCTGAGAATATTTATTCTAAATTACCTTTATTAATTCAGAAAATAAGAAAAAACAAAAATAATGTAATATGGTCTTGTGATCCAATGCATGCAAATACTTATAAATCAAGTACTGGTTTTAAGACTAGATCATTTGATAAAATACTGTCTGAAATAGAAGCTTTTTTTAAAGTACATCAACAAGAAGGAAGTTTCGCTGGCGGTATTCATTTGGAATTAACAGGCTTAGATGTTACTGAATGTGTTGGAGGCTCTCAAAAAATTAAAGAAGAAGATTTATCTGATAGATACCATACACATTGCGATCCTCGTTTAAATGCAAGTCAGGGTTTAGATTTAGCATTTAAGCTTTCTGATTTTTTAAAGGTAAAAAGAGGTTAAATTTTTTGTCAAACAATGAATTAGAAGAGTTTTTAGATTTAAATACTGATCATTATTTTAAGAAAACTAAGAGTATAATTCTTAAGAATAAAGATGTAGAGGTTACTTATGCTATTTTTATGAGAAGGCCTGTATTATTTTGTCCTTCTTTAGCTATTAAATGGTTAAGAAAAGTTGAAAAAATTAGAAAAACTAAGTTTCGTATAGAGATGTGCTATGATGAAGGTGATTGGGTAGGTGCAGGAGAACCATTGATGTTTTTAAGTGGTTATTTTTCTCAATTAGTAGAGTTAGAGACTATTTACCTTCAGTTAATAGGGCCATCATCAGTAGCAGCTTATAATGCATATAAGATGTGTACAGACTTACCAAATACAAGATTTATGGCAATGGATGCTAGGCATTGTGCAGGCCCCGCAATGCATGAACTAATGGCATATGGTGCCAGTGTAGGTTCAAAAAAAGCTAAAAAAGAATTCAAAGCTATTGGTTTTGTAGGCTCGTCTTGCAAATCAACAAGTCCTTATTTTGATAATATTAACGCACTAGGAACAATGCCTCATGCTTTAATAGGATATGCAGGTTCGACATATAAAGCTGCTGAATATTATCATAGCATTTTTCCAAAAGATCCTCTAATAGTTTTAGTTGATTATTTTGGAAAGGAAATTTCAGATACACTTGAAATATGTCATAGCTTTAAGGATTTAGTTGAAAAGGAAAAATTATATATAAGATTAGATACGCACGGAGGAAGATATATTGAAGGTCTTGATATGGAAAAATCTTATAATATACTTGAAAAGTTTAACCCTAGTTGTATTAGAACATATAGAAATGAACAGGAGTTGAAATGGTTAGTTGGTGCAGGTGTGAGTGCAGCAGCAATTATTTATTTAAGAAATAAATTAAATGAAAACGGTTATGAAAATGTGAAAATAATAGCATCATCAGGGTTTAATCCGGCAAAATGTAAACTTTTTTCTATAGCAAAAGTACCTATTGATATTATAGGGACAGGATCATATATTCCGGATCTTTGGGAAGAAACTTATGCAACCTCTGATATTATTAAATATGACGGTAATAATTTAGTAAAAAAAGGAAGAGAATTTTTATTTAAAAAAAAATGATATGAAAAAGTATAAAATTGCATTAGCTCAGATTAATCCTGTTTTAGGAAACTTAGATTACAATAAAAAAGTAATCATTAAAATAATAAAACGTGTAGAAAAAAAAGCCGATCTAATAGTATTTCCAGAACTTAGTCTTGTAGGATATCCCCCAGAAGATTTAATATTAAGAAAAACTTTACTAGATGAAGTGGAAAGACATTTAGAAGATATTAGAGAATGTGCAAAAAAAAGTAAGATTGCAGTTATAGTAGGAGCTCCAATGGTGTTAGGTAAAGGTATAGGTAATGCTGCAATTTACTTAAATTGTAATCAGAAATCAGTTTTATTTAAAAATAATTTACCTAATTATGGAGTTTTTGACGAAAAAAGAATTTTTATTAAAGGACCAAATTATAGTAGTATTAAATTAAAAAAATTAAAAATTGGTTTAATGATATGCGAGGATATGTGGACTGATCGTATTGCAAAAAGACTTATAAAAAATAAAATAGATTTATTTATTTGTATAAATGCATCACCATACGATCATGAAAAACAAAGAGCTAGATATAAAGTCGCAAAGAATATAACAACGCTTTCAAAAAAAATGTTGATTTACGTAAATCAGGTAGGAGGTCAAGATGAATTAGTTTTTGATGGAGGATCTTTTATTTTAAATGGATTTGGTGATGTAGTTTATAACTTAAAAAATTGGAAAGAAGACATCAAAATAATAGACTTTTCTATCGATAATTCTAAGTTAAGTAAAACAAAAATAGCTTTTAATAAAATTGAAAAAGATAAAGAACATAATACTTGGAATGCACTTGTTTTAGGTTTAAGGGATTATGTAAACAAAAATTCATTTAACAAAGTAATTTTAGGTCTATCTGGTGGAATTGACTCTGCCGTGAGTGCAGCCATAGCTGTCGACGCTGTTGGTCCTAGTAATGTGATAGGTATTAAATTACCTTCTAAGTTTTCGTCAAAAGGTAGTATAATAGATGCAGAGGAAAGTATAAGGCTATTAGGTATAAAATCAGATACTATAAGTATAAACAATATTTATACGACATTTTTAAAAACTTTAAATGAAAATTTTAAAGGAAAAATATCAAATCTTACTGAAGAAAATTTGCAATCAAGAATAAGAGGCGTTTTGTTAATGGCATATTCAAATAATTTTTCTTACTTATTAATAAGTACTGGTAATAAAAGTGAAATGTCTGTAGGGTATTCAACTATTTACGGAGATATGAACGGAGGGTTTAATGTANTNAAGGANATATANAAAACAGAGTTATATAAANTAGCTAATTGGCGTAATANNTTNAAAAANAATTTATTTAAGGGACCAANCNTAAATGTTATACCTTTNAATTCTATTAATAAACCNCCTTCTGCAGAGTTAAGTCATAATCAAAAAGACTCAGATAGTCTTCCNACNTATGAANTATTAGATAAAATTTTATTTTATTTNATNGAAAAAGAGTTNTCNATTGAACANATATGNAAAAAAGGTTATTCNGTANCNGTTGTNAAAAAANTNAGAAANCTATTATTAAAATCTGAATACAAAAGAAGNCANGCTCCNCCTGGAGTAAAAGTGTCTATAAAGTCATTNGGAAAAGANAGAAGATATNCTATTACNAANNAATTTAANNNATAAATGGCTGGNACTAATAAAAAAAATANATTTATAAAAAGNANACCNTGNATTNTACTNAAGNATCCACAATTACCTGANAATATAGGAATGTGTGCTAGATCAATGTTTAATTANGGTTTTAGTGATCTNAGGNTNGTNAATCCTAAGCANTCTTGGCNTAATAAAAAAGCAATAGCTTCTTCTGCNGGTGCTTTTGAAAGTATACANAAATCAACAANNGTCTNTTCTAGTTTNGAAGAAGCAGTAAAAGGNGTTAATATATTATTTGCAACTTCTGTNAGAGTTAGGGATTTAGAAAAAACTGTTTTAACTCCNAGANAAGCNATNAATTTAATTAAGAATAAATATTATGATAATAANNTAGGTTTTTTATTTGGTCCTGAGAAAGCNGGNCTTNATAANAATGATTTATCNGAAGCAAACTTTATTATTCAAATCCCAACTAACCCTGCTTTTGGATCATTGAATTTAGCAATGGCAGTTAATATTATCTGTTATGAATGGTTCATTAATCACAATAAAGATATTATTATAGATATAGAAAGTGTTCTTGAAATAGCTGATAAAAAAAATCTGTTAAATTTTAAAAATTTTTTAATTAAAAATTTAAATGAAACCAGCTTTTTTAATGATAAAATATCACAAAAACTAGAAATTAATGTAAAAAATATTTTTTCAAAAAGTTTGCTAACTGATAAAGATCTATTAATTCTATATGGTATTATAAAGAGTTTAAAAAATTATAAAATTAGTAATTGACATATGAAAAAACACAAGTAAGCTTCAATTTTGAGTATTATGAGTAAAAGATTACAACCTAGAAATAAAATTGACAGGAGATTAGGGTGCAACCTTTGGGGAGAACCTAAATCACCTTTCAACAGAAGAGAATATGGTCCAGGACAACATGGATCTAAAAAGAAAAAACTTTCTGACTACGGAATTCAATTATTTGCTAAACAGAAACTAAAAGGTTATTATGGTAATATTTCTGAAAAACAGTTTAGGCGTTACTACGATAAAGCTTTGAAAAAAAAGGGTGATACTAGTGAACACTTAATATCTCTTTTAGAGTCAAGGTTAGATGCCTTGATTTACAGAATGAATATAGCTCCTACCGTATTTGCTGCTAGACAATTAATTAATCATGGACATATAGAGGTTAATAATAGAAGAGTTACAATACCCTCTTTCTCAGTAAGTACCAAAGATATTATATGTGTAAGACAAAAATCTCTGCAACACCCTGTTGTATTAGAAACAACGGAGAAAGCACCCAGAGAAGTACCAGACTATATCGAATTTGATAAACAAAAGATAGTAGGGAGACTTATAAGACTACCTAAGCTTAGCGATGTTCCTTATCCAGTTCAGATGGAACCTAACCTGGTAGTTGAATTTTACTCTAGATAATTATTTATTCTTGATTAAAAGGTATATTATTATTTGAAAACAATNCTTTCAACTCGCCTGATTCAAACATTTCTCTAATAATATCACAGCCTCCTACAAATTCATTATTTACATAAAGTTGAGGAATAGTAGGCCAATTACTAAAAGACTTAATTCCTTCTCTTAGGTTTTCATCTTGTAAAACGTCATAAGATTGAAATTTTACACCTATATGTTTTAAAATTTGAACTACAGTAGAAGAAAAGCCACATTGGGGAAAAGTTGGATTTCCTTTCATATACAAAACAACAGGATCTTTAGTATTATTGTCTTTTATCATTAAATTAATATCAGTCATTTTCTCTCCTTATTAATCTTTTGGTGTTAAAGTGGTAAGTGATAAAGCATGAAGAACACCTCCCATTTTACCCTCTAATGCATCATATACCATCTTATGTTGATTTACTTTAGTTTTTCCTTGAAAAAGCGTCGATGTTATAGTCGCTGCATAATGATTGTCATCTCCAGCTAAGTCTTTTATTTCTACTTTTGCATCAGGCATAGCATTAGTAATCATAGATATAATTTCTTCCTTTTTCATTCCCATTTTTGCCTCATTTAAAGTTTATTTAGTTTTTCTAATTCGTCAATATTTATAAAACTTTTATCTGCAAAATTTATAATTTTACTATCCATTATACGTCCAATTTTAGTATATTGGATTTTAGTAGTTTTAATTTTTTTTTCAAAATCTTTTAATTTAATATCACTTACGGATACAATATACCTAGATTGATCTTCTCCAAATAAAAATGAATGGGACTGAAATTTTTTACTAAAACTTATTGAGCATTTATTTATTAAACACATCTCTACTAACGCTATAAGTAAACCACCATCTGATATATCGTGACATGCAGAAATTATTTTATCATTAATTAATTTGGATATAAATTCTCCATTATATTGTTCATCCTCTAAGTTCACTTTAGGAGGGATACTATTTCTCTTAATATCTTTGTAGTCGTAAAAACATCTTTCGTATGCACTGCATGATAAATGTGAACCAGGTGTGCCTATTAGATAGATATTGTCACTTAATTCAAAGCTATTATAGGAAATTACTTTTCTATAATCTTCAATTACTCCTACTGCTCCTATTTGAGGAGTAGGAGGTATATTATTATCATTGGTTTCATTATAAAAAGAAACATTTCCTGATACAATGGGAAGTTTTAATTTTTTAGATGCTCTATTAATACCTTTTATAGAGTTAACAAATTGTCCCATTATAATATTTTTTTCAGGATTACCAAAGTTAAGGCAATTAGTTAATGCTAAAGGCCTAGCACCTACAGATATAAGGTTTCTATAACTTTCTGCAACTGCTTGTAAAGCTCCTTCATAAGGATCTACATCACAGTAAAATATGTTACAATCTGTAGTTGCAGCAATTGCTTGATAACCAGAATTAGTTTTAATTACACTAGCGTTACCTCCCATTTGTGAGATAACATTTCTAGTAATCATATGATCAAATTGCTCCCATATTTTATTTTTTGCCTTATAATTATGATTATTTAATATTTTTTTTACTAAAGATGATATTTTTTCTTTTCTATAATTTTTTTTTACATATCTATTTTTATATACTGAGAAAGTTCTTTTAAATGTTTTAGATGATACTAAACTTGAAATTGGTATATTAGCTACATTTAACTTTTTATATTTTAGTGTAATATTTTTTGAGGAATTTATTTTGCCAATATTTGCATAATTTAAATTCCACTTAGAAAAAATTTGCTTTGCTACTTTTTCTTTTTTTGGATTTAAAATTATCAGCATTCGCTCTTGACTTTCTGAAAGCATAATTTGCTCTGGTGTCATAGATTTATCCCTTAAGGGTACTTTATCTAAATTTATATTAATTCCAAGATTAGATGATGCTGCTAGTTCGACGGCTGATGAAGTAAGGCCGGCTGCTCCCATATCTTGTATTCCTACTATAGCATCTTTTTTCATTAGTTCTAGGCAAGCTTCCATTAATAATTTTTCTGTAAAAGGATCACCCACTTGAACAGTTGGTTTTAGTGTATCTGTTTTGGTGTTAAAAGCTCCAGAGGACATACTAGCACCATGAATTCCATCTTTTCCAGTTTTTGATCCTACATAAAATACTATATTTCCAATATTGCCAGCTTTTGCATAAAAAATTTTATTTTTTTTAGCAATTCCCAAAGTCATTGCATTTACTAAAATATTTTTATTATATCTTTTGTCAAAAGAACATTCTCCTGCTACTGTAGGAATACCTGTGCAATTTCCATAGTCTCCTATACCTGATATTACTCCTTCGAATAAATGGTTTGTTCTTTTATCTTTAATGGAACCAAATCTTAAACAGTTTAGATTAGCTATTGGTCTAGCTCCCATTGTAAAAATATCTCTCATTATACCACCTACACCAGTAGCCGCTCCTTGATAAGGTTCTATAAAAGAAGGATGATTATGACTTTCAATTTTAAATACTATTGCATTTCCTAGACCTATATCTATAACTCCAGCATTTTCTCCAGGACCTTGTATAACCCAAGTAGCTTTAGTATTTAACTTCTTTAACCAGTGCTTAGAGGATTTATATGAGCAATGCTCACTCCACATAGCAGAAAAAATTGCTAGTTCCGTTAAGGTGGGATTTCTTTTAAGTATAAATATTATATCATTATAATCTTCATTATTAAGGCCTAATTTTTCTAATAAGCCTTTATTTATTTCTTCCATTACAAAGACCTTAAAATTTTATTCATTATCAAATCTTTTTGTTGTATTTTAGTAAATCTTTCAGGGTGTGGCATCATACCTAGTATTTTATGGTTATGACTTAAAATTCCTGCTATATTATCTACTGAACCGTTTGGATTATATTCACTAGTTGTATCTCCATTTTGTGAGCAATATTTAAAAAGTATTTGATCATTAGATTTAATTTTTTCTAGATCAATTTTAGAAATTACATAGTTACCCATTTTGTGAGCAATTGGTAACTTAAAAACTTTACTCTTAATAGCTTTTGTAAATATACTATTATTATTAATCACTTTTAGAAAAACATCTTTACAGATAAATTTTAAATTATTATTTATAACTAAAGTGCCGGGAAGTAAATTTGCCTCAGTCAGGATTTGAAAGCCATTGCATATACCAATTATAGGTATACCCCTTTTAGAAAAACTTACCACCTCTTTTATGATTTTACTTGCAGAAGCAATTGCACCACTTCTTAAATAGTCTCCAAAAGAAAAACCACCAGGTAATATAATTAAGTTACTATTAAGAGGAATGCTGTCTTTATACCAAACTAAATTTGGTTTTTTTTTTTGTAATAGAAATTAAAGAAGATGCAATATCTTGATCACAATTAGATCCAGGAAATATAATTATAGAAATTTTCATATTTTCTTAATTCTTATAATTTTATAATCTTCTATAACTTGATTACATAAAAGGCTTTCTGATAATTTTTTTCCAATAAGCTCAGCATTTTTTTTATCTGATATATTGTCTAAAATAACTTCAAAGTATTTACCTTGTTTTATATCTAAAATATTTTTAATATTTAGACTGTAAGCAGCATTAGATATAGCTTTTCCCTGAGGATCAAGGACATCTTTTTTAAGGGTTACATATATTTCTAATTTATACATTTTTTATCCTACTTAGTTTATCAAAAATATGTTTATAGGCTTCGATTAAATCACCTTTATCTTGTCTAAATAAGTCCTTATCAAAGCTTAATTTTGATTTTTTATCCCAAAGTCTACAGCTATCTGGGCTAATTTCATCTGCTAAAACTAGATTATTTTTATGTCTTCCAAATTCCAATTTAAAATCTATTAAAATAATACCTATTTTAGAAAATAAATTAAGTAATAAATAATTAATTTTTATAGCAATTTTATTAATTTTACGGATTTCTTGAATAGTAGCTAACTTTAGTAAAGTAATATGATCAGTGTTCATAAAAGGATCATCGAGTTCATCAGATTTTAGATAATGTTCAATAATAGGAGAATTAAACTTAATTCCATTCTCAATATTAAATTTTTTACTCAGGCTACCTGCAGCATAATTTCTTACTACTATTTCTATAGGAATTATTTTAACTTTTTTTATTAGTTGCTCTCTGTCACTAACTTTTTTAATAAAATGAGTTTTAATTTTGTTTTTATTTAGATACTCATAGATAATGGTTGAGATGTTATTATTAAGTATACCTTTATTAGTAAATGTATTTCTTTTTTTATTATTAAAAGCAGTAGCATCATCTTTAAAGTATTGTATTAAAGTATTATTTTCATTTGTTAAAAAAAGTTTTTTAGCTTTGCCTTCTATAAATAACTTCATTATTTTTCACTGTTTAAATGGTGATAATTTTTTATAAAAACTTTTATTTTCACTATACAACCAAATTATATTATCTTTAGTCTTATCTTTATTAGGCAGTCCAATTATTGAAGAACATACCGTCCCATAAATACTATTAGGATCTGTTACAAATACAGAAGATAAATTAATATTATCATATTTTTCTTCTAAAAATAACATTTCTTGCCAATCTTTAAAATTATTTTCTTTAGGATTAGGTAATTTTTTATGTAAAAAGATTTTTTTGTATAGTAGTTGTTTTTTTGATTTATCATCATTTAAATCATAATTATCTATTATTGAATAACCATAGGGGATCTCATAAGATTTGAGTATATCGTCTTTATATTTAATCCAAAAAGAATTTTTATAATCTGATATAAATAAATTAAAAAACTTTGTATTTTTTTTAAAATTATTTTCAATAAAATTTAGAGCAGCTATAGCATTTTTTTGTTTTAATGCTTCTATAACAATATATCCTCTAGTTTTTACTTTATTTTTTTTAAGGTTATCTGAATTCCTATTTAATATTGCTGCACATAATCCGTAGTTATTTATTCCCAGCCAAGTTCCTCCTTCTATATTATCTTTTCCAGCAAATACATTATTATCCCAATGATAATCAGGAGGCATGAAAGACCTTGATAAATATTCATCTCTATTATTGGCAATCAAAACTGGCCATTCAGTATTTTTTGATCTGTAAATGAATAAGGTACACATTTTTAGCAAATATTTACTAAAATATTTTTTTATAGATTACATCTATATTTTTTAAATATGTTTTATTATTAAAAATATTTTTTAGTTCTTTATTAGTGATTAAATCAGTTACTTTTTTATCTTTTTTAAGATTAAAAAAAAAACTTTTGTTATTTTTGCTATTTAAATTATTCCAAGTTTTCATAGCACTTTTTTGAACTAAGGCATATGCTTCTTCACGAAGTAAACCTTTCTCAATTAACTTTAGCATTACATTTTGGCTAAAATGCAAACCTTTTAATTTATCTAAATTAAATTGAATGTTTTTAGGATAAACTTTTAAATTTTCTACTATACCAGTTAATCTTTTTAATGAAAAGTCCATCGCTATATTGATATCAGGACACATTATTCTTTCAGCAGAAGAATGTGAAATATCTCTTTCATGCCATAAAACAACATTTTCTAAACTAGTCTGACATAGATTTCTAATATATCTTGCTAAACCGGATAGGTTTTCTGATAATACGGGGTTTCTTTTATGAGGCATTGCAGAACTTCCTTTTTGTCCTTTTTGAAAATCTTCTTCAACTTCAAGTACTTCTGTTCTTTGTAAATGTCTAATTTCTGTTGCTAACCTATCAATAGAAGCAGCAAGTATAGATAAAGAATTAAAATATGCCGCATGGCGGTCTCTAGGAATAATTTGAGTAGAAACACTTTCAGCATTTAAACCTAATTTTTTTGCAACATATTTTTCAATTTTAGGGTCGATACTAGAATATGTACCTACTGGACCAGAAATTTTACAAATTGATATTTCTTCTTTTGCTGTATTTAATCTTTTCAAATTTCTTTTAAACTCTGCGTATGCATAAGCAAATTTTAATCCCATTGTTGTCGGTTCTGCATGAATGCCATGACTTCTGCCTATAGTGATAAGCATTTTATGTTCTAGTGCTTTCTTTTTTAGAGAGCTTAATAATTTATTTAAACTCGTTATCAGGACTTCAGCAGATTTTTTTAGTTGCACTGAAAGGCATGTATCTAAAACATCAGAAGAAGTCATTCCTTTATGAATAAATTTAGAATTATCTCCTACATATTCAGCAACATTAGTCAAAAAAGCTATTACATCATGCTTAGTTTCATTTTCTATCTCTAATACTCTATCTACATTAAAACTAGCCTTAGTCCTAATATCTTTAGACGTTCCTTTTGCTAATTTCCCTATTTTTTCCATTCCTTCACAAGCGAGAATTTCTATCTCTAACCATATTTTATATTTAGTTTTAGTATCCCAAATACTTTGCATAATTGAAGATGAATATCTTGGTATCATATCTTTTCCTTACTGATAGTTAATTATGATTTCTGCTCTTCTATTTTTTTCTTCTTGTACTTCATCTCCAGTATCAACAACAGGATAGCTTTCTCCATAGCCTTTTAGGATTAGTTTATTATCTACCCCCATAGTTTTAAAATATTCATAAACATTATTGGCTCTTTTTTTTGAAAGTAGTAAGTTATATTTTTTAGATCCTTTTGTATCAGTATGGCCATAGATGATTACAAGGCTATTATTATTTTTTAAAAAATTAAAAATAAACTTATCTAATTTATTTTTTTGAACTAGATCCAATTTATAACTATCATGATTAAAATACACAATTACTGTCTTTTCTTTTTTATTTTTCGAAATATTAGACTTATTTTCTTTTGATTGTAAATCAGACTCAGTATTAATAGTTTCTTTATTTTCGACTATAGTTGAAGCATTAATGTAGCTCAAAAGTTTATTGTAGGCAGTGGTATATTTGTCTTTACAATTTTTAATATCTTCGAATTGCCAATTTTCCTCTAACTGTTCAAGCCAACAATCATATCCTATCACTAAATGGGCAGTTATCTTTGGGTGTTTAAAGATTATATTGTTACTTAATAGCGTTTTAAGTTTTTGATATTCTTTTTTTGCTTCTTCTTTAGAGTTATAAGGAATTTTCCAATTTAATGGGTTTTCTAGTATAATTTTTTTAGTTTTCAGAGTATTTGACGCTTTAAACGCAAAATAGTTAGCATCAAGTTCATCATACATTTCATATAATTCAAATTTAGCAAAATCTTTATATTCTTTACTTATTAAATCATAAATATTATTTTCTGAAAAAGTATACTTATCTAATTCTTTTAATCTAAAATAAGTACAAGAATTAATTAAAAGTAAAATATTACTTATAACAAAAAAATTAATTATTTTAGAAGTTATATTATTTAACAAATTATTAACCTATTTTTTTAATTTTATATAATTTACAAGGTGCTGTAAATCATTATTATGTACAGTGTAATTGACATTCTTTCTCCATTCTTTTGCTCCATTAATATTATTAAAAAGATTTTGAATATGTATTATAGAGTTTTTATTAAAATAAGTATTATTGAAAAATGTTTTCAAATCATAAAGGTATCGTAAAATCAAATTAATTTTTTGTTCATATGAAATATTTTTTTTTATAAAAATCCAAGGATTTCTATAAGCTTCTCTTCCAATCATAATACCATCTACTTTATTTTTATATTTAGAAAAATCTAAAGTATTTAAAAAGCCTCCATTAATTATGATTTTATTATTTCTAAATTTTTCCTTTAATTCAAATACTCTTTTATATTTCAAAGGAGGTATGCTTAAATTTTTTTTTGTGCTGTAGTTGCCTAAGAGTCCATTTCTAGCATGAATAATATATGTATTTATACCTGAGGTATTTACTTCATTAACAAAATTATCTAATAATTCTTCATTTTCAATATGGCCAATACCTATTCTTGTTTTTACGCTGATATCTATAGTGGTTTCATTTTTAATAGCCTCTACACATCTTTTAACTATTTTGGGTTTTTGTAACAATGACAAACCAAATTCTCCGGCAATTACATTTTTACTTGGGCATCCGCAATTAATATTAATTTGAGAAAATCCATATTCAGATATTTTTTTAGCGGCTTTTGCCATATTATTAGGATGATTTCCTGCAATTTGTACAGTAATATTTGATAAATCTTTCAAAATTTTATAGTTTTCTAATAAATCAGTTCTTATTATAGTCTCGGCGTGCATCATTTCTGTGAAGACACGAACATCTTTATTTATGAAACTCATTAGATAACAAAAGTAACTATCAGTTTTCCCCATCATAGGAGCAATTGAATAAAATTTAGTAAAACTATTTTTCATATTAAATTATTTTAATGCATTAATTGAAAAAATTCATTACCTTTAAAAAGAGATTTTTTTATGAATTCAATACCTTTTATAGTATTAGATAGCTTAGTTTATGCTTCATGGTTATTCATGGTAGCTTCAGGATTGACTTTAATTTACGGTGTTATGAAAGTTTTGAATATAGCTCATGGAAGTTTATATGCTTTTGGAGCATATGCTAATGCTTGGCTAATAGGTTGGTTCTTTTCAAATTTTACAGAATATGATTTTTTATCATTTTTCTTTATTCCTTTATCAGCTCTTACAATAGGGATGATATTAGGAGTATTTATCGAAAGGGTTTTTTTAAGGAAAATATATTTTAGAGATGAAATTGTAATAGTTTTAGTAACTTATGGTCTTTTTTTAATCTTTGAGGATGTTATGAAATTAATATTTGGAACAAGCTCCTATTTGCCATATCAACCAAGAATGATGTTAGGTAATGTAGATATTTTATCTATTCCTTATGTGATATATGATTTAGGTATAATTATCATAGCAGCTTTTATATGGGGATTATTTTATTTTACAATCAAATATACCAAATTAGGAAAGTTACTACTTTCTGTTATTAATGATAGAGAAATGTCTTCCGCCTTAGGGATTAATGTTAATAAGTTTTTTATTTATACCTTTACTTTCGGGTGTTTATTAGGTTGCTTAGGTGGAGCAGTATCAGCGCCTATGATTTCTGTTGTTCCAGGTATAGGCGTGGAGGTAATAGTATTAGCTTTTGCAGTAGTAGTTACAGGTGGATTAGGTAGTGTTTCAGGAGCAGCAATAGGAGCTTTATTTATTGGTTTTGCTAGGACAATTGCTATATTTTATGCACCACAATTAGAATTATTTATTGTTTTCTTTGTAATGGCAATAATACTATCATTTAAACCTGAAGGCCTGTTTGGCAGTAAGGGAGTAAGAAAGATATAATATGAAAAAGTTACTTGGAAATGAAAAAGTAATGTTACTAACTTTTTTAGTATCTTTTATTGGTTTTTGGTTTTTTATTCCTGATTATGCAATAAATACTATTTCTTTATCTTTTTGTAATGGCTTAGTAGTATTGGGACTGCTCCTTCTTATGAGAGTAGGATTAGTTTCATTTGGGCATGGCATGTATTATTGTCTTGGAGGATATGCTGTAGCGATGACCTATAATTTTCTAAATATTAAAGAAGTTTTTTTACTTACTAGTATTGCACTTTTAGTCGGTTTTATTATTTCTTTTATTATGGGTTTTTTTGTTAGAAGATTTAGAGGGATTTTTTTTGCTATGTTGAATCTTGCCTTATCTATGATTTTATTTGGTATTATTGTAAAAAGCGTTTCTTTAGGCTCTACTGATGGATTTGGTATTAAAGATCTAACTTATTTAGGTCAAGTTATAGAGTTTGAAAATAGATTAAATATTTTCTCTTACTTATTTATTGTTCTTTTTACGGGGCTTATGATGTTGATAGTTATGAATTTTTTAAAATCTCCATCGGGAAAAATGTTAGAAGCAATTAGAGAAAATGAAATACGTTCATCATATTTAGGAATTACCGTTAATAAGCAAATTCATAAAGTATATATATTCTCAAGTACTCTTGCTGCATTAGGTGGAGGATTGATGGTAATTTTAATTGGTCATATCACTCCTGAAGATACAGCTTATTGGACAAAGTCTGGAGAATTTGTTTTTGTAGCTATTCTTTCGGGAAGTTTAAATGTTTTTGCACCATTAATTGGTTCTCTTTTTTTTGAATTTATTAGATCTTATGCACTATTTTATTTTCCAAATACATGGCAAATGATAATTGGTATAGTTCTTATACTAGGAATATTATATTTACCAGATGGAATAGGGTCAATTTTTAATAGAAAGAAAAAATAATGCTTTTGGAAGTTAAGAATTTAAATAAAAGTTTTGGATCAGTTACAGCTGCAAAAAATATCAATTTCAAAATGAATGAAAATGATATAATTGGAGTAATAGGATCTAATGGAGCTGGTAAAACTACGTTTTGTAATATTATTACTGGTTATTTAAAAGCTGACAGTGGAGAAATACTTTATCAAGACAGAGACATAACAAAGTTTAATGTACAAGAAATTAAAAATATTGGTATTCATAGGTCTTTTCAAATTCCTCAGGTTTTTGAAAACCTTGGAGTATTAGAAAATATTATAATTGCTGAATTAGTAGCTAAAAAAAAACAGCACTCTTTCTTTGAAGAAGCTTATACAAAAGAAAATTACGATAAGGCTATAAACTTATTAGAAAGATTTTCTTTAGATGCGACTAAGTTTAAAGATAAAGTTGTAAAGGAACTTCCTCAAGGTGCAAGAAAGATTTTAGATATTTTAATAGCAATTATTGGAACCCCTAAAGTAATTCTACTAGATGAACCTACTTCAGGAATTAGTACTGAAGAAAAAAATATTGTTATGACTAATATTTTAAAAGCTATAAAAGAATTTAATATATCTGTTCTTTTTATAGAGCATGATATGGAAATAGTAGAACAGTTTTCAGACAGAGTTGTAGCTTTTTATAACGGAGAAATTATTGCTGATGGTAATCCTAAGGAAGTATTTAAGCAAAAAAATGTTCAAAAGTATATTGTAGGAAGTTCATAATGCTTATCATAAATAATTTAGAAGTTTCAATTGGAAAAATTAATATTCTTCAATCTATATCTTTTAAAGTATCAAAATTCTCGAGTGTTATTGGACGAAATGGAGCTGGTAAAACAACTTTAATGAGAGCTATAATGAATATACTACCATCTCAGTCTGGATACATTCAATTTCAAAAGAAGACTTTAAACAACTTTAAAACTTATAATATGAGCAAATTAGGTATAGGGTATATGCCAGAAGACAGAAGATTAGTACCAGATTTATCTGTAAAAGATAACATAATGATACCTCTCTGGAGTTTAAATAAAAAAAATTCAAATGATCAATTTGAAGAAGTGTTATCTTTTATTCCAGAGTTAAAAGACTTTTTAAGTAGACAAGCGTTTCAACTTTCAGGCGGTCAACAAAAGTTAGTAGCATTAGCTAGAGCTATGATAGTTGGAAAAAATCTTTTGTTATTAGATGAGCCATTTGAAGGAGTGGCTCCAGCCTTAGCAGAAAGACTTGTGGAGTTAATTAGTAGTTTAAATAAAGATAATCTAATTACTTTGATCACTGAGTCTGATGAAAGCTTTTCAAAAAAAATTAAAGCAAATATTATAAGAATTGAGAGAGGAAAAATTTATAATTAATTTTTTTTTATTATTTTAGCTGCCTCTATAGCAAAATAAGTTAAAATGGCGTCTGCTCCAGCTCTTTTAAAACAACTTAATGTTTCAATAATAGTTTCTTCTTTATTCATAAACCCTGCCTCTATTGATTTCATCAACATTGAATACTCACCTGATACCTGATAACTAAAGGTTGGATAATTAAATGTATTTTTAACAGTACTAATAATGTCCAGATAAGGGATTCCAGGTTTAATTAAAATTATATCTGCTCCTTCACTAATATCCATAGCAACTTCTTTTAAAGCTTCATTAAAATTGTTGTAGTCCATTTGATATGTTTTTTTTTTACTTGGTCCTAAGTCAGATGATGCGGAAATAGCATCTCTAAAAGGTCCATAATAGGCTGAAGCATATTTTGCTGCATAGGACATAATTATAGTATCTTTACAATTGGCTTTATCTAAACTNTCTCTTATAAATTTTATTCTACCATCCATCATATCAGATGGAGCAATTACATCACANCCACATTTNGCATTTAAGACCGCTTGTTCNCATAATACTTCNATAGTCTTATCATTATCTANTTCATTGTTTTTTANAATTCCATCATGCCCTGAAGTTGTNTAAGGGTCTAAAGCTACATCNCAAATGATACCTATNTCNCTAATATNTTTTTTNATAGCTTTNACNGNTCTACATANAATATTATTTTCATTTAATGCTTCTTTTCCATAAGTATTTTTNCTTTCNNTAGGNACTTGTGGAAATANTGCTANTGCTTTTATTCCNATTTCATATGCTTGCTTTGCAAGAATAATAGCATCATCAATATTATTNCTAAANATATTAGGCATAGAATCNATCTCTGTACTTTTNTTNTCATATGTTAAAAAAATAGGTAAAATTAAATNTTCAACTCTTAANGAATTNTCTTGNACTAGTGTTCTTATCCATTCTTTTTTTCGAAGTCTTCTAGGTCTGCAATAAGGAAAGTTTGATAAAAAATTATTCATACGCTATATTATTCTNTTTTAANATTAATAACATAGGTTANAGTGAATTTAAATATTAATATAAANNTAGAAGCTGANCAGAANGCNTTTGTCGATTCTACAAAGCAATTTGNNGANGAANATATTAAAGATAATGCNTTAGANTGGGATAAAAACTCAATATTTCCTCTCGAGGCTTTAAAAAAGTCAGCAGAGTTNGGTTTAGCAGGTATTTATGTNCCTGAAAAAGATGGNGGAACAGGTNTAACTAGATTAGATGCATCTCTAATATTTGAAGAAATAGCTTATGCATGTCCGTCTACATCTGCTTTTTTATCAATTCATAATATGACTGCNTGGATGTTAAGTAAATATGGAAGTATTGANTTAAAAGANAANTATNTAAAAAAAATAACNAATATGNCAAATATTTGCTCATATTGTTTAACTGAGCCTGGTTCAGGTTCAGATGCAAACGCAATGAAAACAAAAGGTAAACCAAACAAAGACAATTCTTCATTGAATATAAATGGTTCGAAAGCTTTTATCTCAGGTGCTGGAGTTTCTGATTTATATTTTGTTATGATGAAAACTGATACAGGTGATAATGATCAAACCTCGTGTGTTATTATAGAAAAAAAGAATAAAGGAATTTCTTTTGGAAAGAATGAAGAAAAAATGGGATGGAAAAACCAACCTACTAGAGTAATTTCATTTGATGAATGCTCAGTGCCATACGATAATATAGTGGGAAGTCCTGGAGAAGGTTTTAAAATTGCAATGCAGGGTCTTGATGGAGGAAGAATAAACATAGCATCTTGCTCTTTAGGTGCTGCTAGGTTTTGTATAGATAAATGTATAAGTTATGTAAATGAGAGAAAACAATTTGGTAAATTTTTAAAAGAATTTCAATCTATTCAGTTTAAAATTGCTGACATGATTACAGATTATCATGCTGCAAGATTAATGGTTCATGAAGCTGCAAATGCGTTAGATAAAAATGAGAGTGAGACAACTATAAAGTCTGCTATGGCGAAAAAATATGCTACTGATGTATGTTTTAATATTTGTAATGAAGCTCTCCAAATTCATGGAGGCTACGGGTATCTATCAGAATACGGTATAGAGAAAATGGTAAGGGATTGCAGAGTTCATCAGATTTTAGAAGGAACCAATGACATAATGAAATTAATTATTTCTAGAGATAAATTAAATATTTAAAATGAACGAAGTATTAATTAGTAAACAGAACTCAACTATTATTTTAACACTCAATAGAGAAAAAGTATTAAATGCGTTGAATCTAAATATGGTAAGGATTATAGCCGATAATATATTAAAGTGGAATAATGATGATAGCATAAGTGGAATACTTTTAAAAGGTGCAGGAAAAAAGGCATTTTGCGCGGGAGGAGATATAGTATCTGTTTTTCACAAAAGAAGTGATGAGACAAGTAATTTATCGTATGATTTTTTTAAAGAAGAATATTTATTAAATTATCAAATTAGTAAATTTAAAAAGCCTTGGATCTCTTTATTAAATGGAATAGCTATGGGTGGAGGTTTAGGACTTTCAGTNCATGGAAGTCATAGAATAGTAAGTGAAAATACAANAACTGCAATGCCTGAAACAGCAATTGGCTTTTTTCCAGATGTTGGAGGAGGATATTTTTTATCAAGAATAAAAAACTCTATAGGTACTTATCTTGCATTAACAGGTAAAACCTTAGATGGAGATAACTCTATATATTCAAATATAGGAACACATTTGTTAGAGAATAATGTAGTAGATGATTTTTCAAAAAAAATACTTAGTCTAAACAAATATACTATTGATGATGTTGATCATATTTTAAAAAACTACGATAAAAAAAATAAAGCGAATCCATCTTTAAACCAAGAGGTTAAAAAAATACAAAAGCATTTTAATAATAAAAGTA
The DNA here is from genome assembly GCA_002170595.1 of Alphaproteobacteria bacterium TMED62. Classification (GTDB taxonomy): domain Bacteria; phylum Pseudomonadota; class Alphaproteobacteria; order TMED109; family TMED109; genus TMED131. Next base: position 35,515 of record NHDP01000012.1, on the reverse strand, counting down.
TCATGGAAATTTTTAATTCTTTAAAAGAAGAGAATTCTCATTGGAGCAAAGATCAGATACTGATATTAGAAAAAAAATCGCCAACTAGTCTTGGAGTTACTACTAAACAATTAGACCTTTCTAGTTCACTAAATTTAAGAGATTGTTTAACAATGGAGTTTAGAATATGTCAAGCAATGATGGCTAAGAATGATTTTTATGAAGGAGTAAGAGCTAATTNAGTTGATAAAGACAGAAAACCAAAATGGGTTCCTCAAAATATAGATGAGCTTAATGAAAGTCATATAAACGATCATTTTAAAAGTTTAAAGCTAAAGGAATTATTTTAATATGAGAAATATTTCATTTATAGGNTTAGGAGCAATGGGAACNCCTATGGCNCTTAACTTAATAAAAAAAAAATATAATTTATTTCTATATGATATTAATCATAAAAATTATAAATTTTTTTCTAATACTAATTCAAAAATATGCAATAATTACAATGATTTATCTAAAAAAAGTGATATTTTTATTAGTATGCTTCCTGATGGTAAAGCATTAACTAATTTAGTTTTAGGGAAAAATGGAATTATTAACTTTATAAAAAAAAAATCTATTTTTATAGATTGCTCCTCAATAGATTATAAAACTACTATTAAGGTTTCTAATGAATTTTCGAAAAAAGGCATAAAATTTTTTGATGCACCAGTCTCAGGTGGAGTATCAGGTGCTAAGAATGCATCTTTAACTATCATGGTAGGTGGTAGTAAAAATAATTATACACATGTAAAAAAAATATTAAATGCATTGGGAAAGAATATTATATATGTAGGAAAAAGTGGTTCAGGTCAGATAGTTAAAGCTTGTAATAACATGATGTTAGGTATTAATATGATTGGCGTTAGTGAAGCTTTCACGTTAGCTAACCATTATGGGATAAATTCAAAAATTTTTTTCGATGTTACATCAAAGTCTACTGGTTCTTCTTGGGCTATGCTTAATCATTTACCAATTAAGGGTATAATAAAGACGTCTGCTGCTAACAATAAATATAAGCCAGGCTATTCTGCAAGTTTAATTTTGAAAGATTTAAGTATTGCAAGAGACATGGCTAAGAAAGTTTCTTTAAAAGCACTAATGGGAAGTAAGGCTTTTGAAATTTATACTTCTTTCTGTAAAAAAAATAAAAGTAATTTAGACTACAGTGCAATTATTCAAAGTTTATTTAAGTCAAGAAAGTAATTATTTAAAAGCTTGAATACCTGTTTGACTTCTTCCTAAAATTAAAGCGTGAATATCATGCGTGCCCTCATAAGTATTTACCGCTTCTAAATTCATCATATGCCTAATAACATGGTATTCATCTGATACACCATTCCCTCCATGCATATCTCTCGAAACTCTTGCAATATCTAGTGCTTTACCTACATTGTTTCTTTTTAGTATTGAAATCATTTCATTATTTGATTTCTTTTCATCTTTAAGTCTACCAACTCTTAATGTTGCTTGATGTGCTAAGGCTATTTCTGATTGCATATCTGCTAGCTTTTTTTGAATTAGTTGATTGGCAGCTAAAGGTTTGCCAAATTGCTTTCTATCTAAGACATACTCTCTTGCTGCTAACCAACAAAACTCTGCTGCTCCTAATACTCCCCAAGATATACCATATCTTGCTGAACTCAAGCAGGTCATGGGGGCTTTTAAACCCTCTGCATATTTTAAAACATTTTCATTGGGTACAAATACTTCATCCATAAGTATCATTCCAGTTGGAGATGCTCTGAGGGCAAATTTACCATTAATTTTAGGTGTATTTAATCCTTTAGTATTTTGATTTTTCTCAATTACAAAACCTTTTATGATATTATTATCATCCTTTGCCCATATTAAAAATAAATTAGCTATAGGACTATTAGAAATCCAGGTTTTTGAACCTGTTAACTTATAACCTCCGTTTACTTTTTTTGCTTTAGTGGCCATTGAAGAAGGGTCTGAACCATGATCTGGTTCTGTTAAACCAAAACAGCCTATTAAATTTCCTTTAGCAAGTTCAGGAAGCCATTTATTTTTTTGTTGTTCATCTCCATAATCATAAATGGGTTGCATAACCAAACTAGACTGAACACTAAAACAGGATCTATAAGCTGAATCTACTCTTTCTATCTCTTTTGCAATGAGTCCATATGAAACTGAAGAAACTCCTGAACAACCATATCCCTGTATTTGGGATCCTAATAACCCAATTTGACCAAGTTTCTTGAAAAGATCATTGTCATAAATTTCATTTCTATTGGCTTGTAATATTTTTGGAAATAGTTCTTTTTGTGCAAAGCTTCTTGCTGTGTTTCTTATTAAAATTTCATCTTGAGAAAGTTGTTCTTCTAATAAAAATGGATCCTTANAATTAAATTTTGAATAAATTTTTTCTATATTGTTGTNATTTTTTAAACTTTTCATTTTTTTACATTAAATGTTTCAGCAATTAATAATAGCTCTTTTAATCTATAGTAATTTAAACTAGTAATTTTTTTAAAGTACCACACCATGTCTTGAAATTGTAGTCTTAAAATGAGATATTTACTAAAAAATCCGAAAGGAATTGTACAATTTAATTCAAAAAAAACTCCATTTTTATTATATTGTTTTGATACTTTGTTACAAAATATTAAAGGGTTGGATGATAATATTTCCAAAGTATTGTCTATATGCATTGGAAGATGTTTAAATTGATCAAATATAGGATCAGATAGAGGGCTATCCTTACTTCTTAAAGTATTTTCTAGCTTTGCAATATCTCCTGTCTCATTATAGATTTTATCTTTTAACCAAGCACTTGGTTCTAGCACATCTTTTTTTACTTTACTCAATTCTATTTTTGAATACCTTGAAAAATCTCCTCCTACTGGCACAATTTTACTAATTCCTTCTAATATAGTCTCATGTGAAAATATTAAAGGAGCTTCTAAATAATTATCAGAGTATTCAAAAGCTTGTGCTATTAGTGTTTTATTTAATAATAATATTAATAAAACTAGTTTAATTAAAATCAATAGCTTTTCCATTGGGTCTATCTACAGTTTTACCGTATAACATTTTTACTTCTCCATTTACTATGGTAGCTATAGGCATACCTTTTAATTTCATATCATTGTAGGGAGTCCAACCACTTTTTGAAGCTATATCTTTATTTTTAATTACTATTTCTTTGTTTAAATCTATAACAGTAATATCGGCATCATAATTTTTTTTAATAAATCCTTTATTTTTAATAGTATAAATTTTACAAGGGTTCTCTGATAATAATTCAATAAGCTTAGGAAGAGACAATTTCTTATTATTAACATGATTTAACATTATTGATAAAGTCGTTTGAACTCCGGGCATACCTGAAGGTGAATTAGGCCATTGGTTTTTTTTTTCTTCTAGTGTATGTGGAGCATGGTCTGAGCCAATTACATCTACAGTTCCATTCTTTATTCCTTTCCAAAGACCTAACTGATGTTTAATTGATCTAATGGGAGGATTCATTTGAGCTAATGAATTTAATTTATTATAACAATCAGGCGAAAATAGAGTTAAATGTTGAGGGGTTACTTCTACAGTTATATATTTTCCTTTGTCTTTAAGTAATTCAATTTCATCTGCTGTTGATATATGAAGAATATGGGCTTTTGTGTTATATAGTTTTGCATATTTGATAACTTTTTTTGTTGAGGTTATTGCCGATAAAGGATCTCTCCATTTTTCATGTTCTTTAACACCATTTGTTGTATCAATTTTTTTAAAACGTTCAATTAATCTTTGTTCATCTTCAGAATGTATTGCAACTCTCCTTTTACATGTTTTTAATGCAACTTTTAAATCTTCCTCTTCAGAAATTAAAAGACTTCCTGTAGAAGATCCCATAAATATTTTTATACCTGCACAACCTTTAATCTTTTCTAATATATTTAACTTTGAAACATTTGCTTTACATGCACCAATGAAAAAAGCAAAGTTTGACCAACTTTGCTTTTCCGCAATCTTGATTTTTTTTTGTAATTCTTTTTCATTTATTGTAGCTGGTGAAGTGTTAGGCATTTCAAATATGGATGTTATACCACCTAATATGGCTCCTTTAGTTCCATGATAAATATCTTCTTTATGCGTAAGACCAGGCTCTCTAAAGTGTACTTGAGTGTCTATCATACCTGGTAAAACATATTTGTTTTCAAAGTTTATACTTTTCAAACATTGTTTAGCTTTTAAGTCGCCTATATAAGATATTTTATTTTTTTTAATTCCTATGGATGTATTTATGAAGTCACCATCTATATATACATTTCCATTTAAAATTCCTAAATCATAATCAAACTTTTTCATATTTTTTTTTTATTTATAATATAAGATATTTAATAACTTTAAAGTATATATAATATTATGTCCAATGAAGAAGAAGTAGTTTTAACTAAAACAGTAGCTATGCCTGCTGATACTAACCCTAATGGTGATATCTTTGGAGGATGGTTGTTAAGCCAAATGGATGTAGCTGGAGGAATATTAGCTAAAAATATTGCTAAAGGAAGAGTAGTTACTGTTGCAATAGAAGGCATGAAGTTTTTATTACCAGTTAAAGTAGGAGATACTGTGACATGTTATGGAAAAGTCTTAAAAAAAGGAAACTCTTCTATTTCTATCAATTTAAGAGTTACTGCGCAAGGTATTGAAGGTTTAGATCCTAAGGATGTTACTAATGGAACTTTTGTTTATGTGGCAATTGACTTGAATGGACATCCAAGACAATTGCCAATAAAATAATTATTAAACGCTATAATACATATCAAATTCTACAGGATGAGTAGTATTGTTAAGTTTACTAACTTCTTCTCTTTTTAATTCAATATATCCTTTAATTTGATCTTCAGTAAAAACACCACCTTGAGTTAAAAAAGCCATATCTTTTTCTAATGCATCTAAAGCATTCTCTAGAGATACCGCTACGGTATTTAGGCTTTTTAATTGATCTTCAGATGCTTCATACAAATCAAAATCAATTGCTTCACCAGGGTGTATTTTATTGTTAATTCCATCTAATCCAGCCATTAGCATTGCCGAAAAAGCTAGATAAGGATTAGATGCAGCGTCAGGGAATCTAACTTCAATTCTTTTAGCTTTTTCTCCTTCTGCAAAAGGAATTCTTATAGAGGCAGATCTATTTCTAGCAGAGTAAGCTAAAATTGTTGGAGCTTCAAATCCTGGAACTAATCTTTTATAACTGTTAGTAGAGGAGTTTGTAAAGGCGTTAATTGCTTTTGCATGTTTAATAACACCACCTATATAAAAAAGTGCTGTTTCAGATAAACCACTGTATTCGGATCCAGCAAATAAAGGCTTTGAATCTTTCCATAAGGACTGGTGACAATGCATTCCAGAACCATTATCATTAATTATAGGCTTAGGCATAAAGGTAGCAGTCTTTCCATATGAATGAGCTACCATATGTACAACATATTTATATTTTTGCATTCCATCTGCACAAGATAATAATTTATCAAATTTATGACCTAACTCATTCTGAGAAGGAGCTACTTCATGATGGTGTTTTTCCATTTCTATGCCCATTTCCATCATTGTTCCAACCATCTCTGCTCTCATATCTGTCATAGAATCTACAGGTGGAACAGGAAAATAACCACCCTTCACAGAGGGTCTATGTCCTATATTACCTCCATCAAATGTGCTTCCTGAATTATAAGGACCCTCATCAGAGTCAATTTGATAGAAAGTATCATTCATTGAAACATTCCATTTAACATCATCAAAAACAAAAAACTCTGCTTCCGGTCCAAAGAATGCGGTATCTGCTATACCAGTTTCTTTTAAATAGTTTGATGCTCTCACAGCTGTTGAACGAGGACAACGAGAGTACATTTCTCCTGTTGAAGGTTCAATTACATTACAAAATATAATTAGTTGAGGTTGTGCAGTAAAAGGGTCCATAACCGCAGTTTCTAAATCTGGTTTTAGTATCATATCTGATTCATTTATAGATTTCCATCCGGATATAGAAGAGCCATCAAACATTATTCCGTTAGTTAATAGATCTTCATCTACACTTTCTACCGTCTGTGCAGTATGCTGCCATTTACCTCTAGGGTCGGTAAACCTAAAGTCAACAAACTTTACTTCATTATCTTTAATCATTTTAAATATTTTTTCTGTCATTAATTACTCCTAATAATCTATTAAAAAATGCTTATTTTTGATTACTACGGTATGGATTAATTATCTATTGATGAGCAATGATACCGCGTTCCTTCAGAATAAGCTTACTCCCGATCTATAAACTATAAAATATAAATTGAACGTTTTAATATGATATTTAGTTTTTTAGATCTGTCAATATTAATAGTAATATAAAAATAAAATTAAACTGCTTTTTCATCTTCTTCATTAGTTCTAATTCTTACTGCTTTCTCAACATTATAAATAAATATTTTACCGTCACCTATCTTTCCAGTGTTTGCAGTATTTTTAATTATCTCTAAAACAGGCTTTAATTTATCATCAGTAATAACTATTTCAATTTTAATTTTAGGAAGAAAATCAATATTATACTCAGCTCCTCTGTACAGTTCGGTATGTCCTTTTTGTCTACCATAACCTTTAACTTCGGTTACTGTCATCCCGTTAATATTAATTTCACTCAAAGCTTCCTTAACCTCATCTAATTTAAAAGGTTTAATTATTGCTTCTATTTTTTTCATTTACTCGCCCTTATTAATACAATATTATAGTATTATAAGTAATAACAAATGTAAAAATAATTATGGCGACTGTAGCTCAGTTGGTTAGAGCGCTGGTTTGTGGTACCGGAGGCCGTGGGTTCGAAACCCATCAGTCGCCCCATACTTTAATATTTTTAAATATATTATGAGTATAAAGTTAGCTTGAATTTTTTTATTAAGATAACTTTTGGTTCCAATCATTAAATTTTAATATTAAAATCATTACTTATTTTTCTTTTCAAAAATATAAGTGATATAATTTAATTCTTTTCATATTACTAGCTAAGTATTCTAAGCATGCAACTTAAATAAATTTATAAATTAAACGTATAATTTTAATATGTAACATTACTTTACATATTTTTATTTTAATAAAATGTTATTTTCAAGTATGTTTAATGAAGTTATGGAAGGTTCCTTAGTTAGAAAACCTTATAATAAAGTCTTTAATTGGGCTGAAGCATTACCTAAAAATATTATTTTACAAAAACAAATTCAGGCAGAAAATCTTTTTAAAAAAATAGGAGTTACTTTTTCCGTTTATAATAATTATGATGTATCTGAGAGACTTATACCTTTCGATATGTTTCCTAGGATTTTGTCTGCTGCAGAATGGTCAAAAATTAAAAAGGGAATATATCAAAGATCTTTAGCAATTAATGCTTTTTTAACAGATATCTATAATTCTGCAGAAATATTAAAAGCACAAATTTTACCTGAAGAATTAATATATAATAATCCAGCTTACGATATCAGAATGGTTGGGTTTAAGGTGCCTAAAAATATATATAGTCCGATTATAGGTACAGACATAGTAAGAACAGATCAGAAGGATTTTAAAGTATTAGAAGACAATTGCAGAACGCCGTCTGGGGTGTCTTATATGATTGAAAATAGAGAAATTATGATGCGTATGTTTCCTGAATTATTTGAGTCTTTAAAAATTGAAACAGTTGAAAATTATCCCTCTTACTTGTTAGATATTTTGAGATCTCTTGCGCCAAGTAAATGTAAAAAAGATCCAAATATTGTAATATTAACCCCAGGTCCTTTAAATAGTGCTTATTATGAACACAGCTTTTTAGCAGATATGATGGGAATTGAATTAGTTCAAGGTACTGATTTATTTGTAGATAGTAATATTACATATATGAAAACCACACAAGGTGCAAGAAGAGTAGATATTATTTACCGAAGAGTAGACGATGAATATTTGGATCCACTTTATTATAGAAGCGATTCTCTTTTAGGTGTTCCAGGAATTATTAACTCATATAAAACTGGTAATGTAAATATTTGCTCAGCTCCAGGTGCAGGAATAGCAGATGATAAAGCAATTTATACTTTTATGCCTGAGATTATAAAATTTTATTTAGCAGAAGAGCCAGTGCTAAAGAATATTAAAACTTGGAGATGTTTTAATAAAAAAGAACTTCAGTATGTTATTCATAATCTTAAAGATTTAGTAGTTAAGGAAGTGCATGGTTCAGGAGGTTATGGAATGTTAATTGGATCAAGTGCTTCTAAAAAAGAAATTTTGAAGTTTAAAAATAAAATCATTTCAAATCCTAATAATTTTATTGCACAACCAATTTTAAAACTGTCTACCGTACCTATTTTCTCTAAAAATAGATTGGCCCAAAGACATGTAGATCTGAGACCATTTTCTCTAATAGGACATAAAAAATTTAAACTAGTTAGCGGAGCATTAACAAGAGTAGCATTAAAAAAAAATTCACTTATTGTAAATTCCTCACAGGGAGGAGGAGTTAAGGACACATGGGTTTTGTCGGAATAGAATATGTTAAGTAGAACAGCAGAAAACTTATATTGGACTTCTAGATATCTTGAAAGAGCCGATAGTATTGCAAGGTTATTGGAAGTTGCTTACAGAATCTCTCTTATTCCTAATACACAAGAAGGTTATAATAATGAATGGGAATCAATTTTAGCTACATCAGGAATTAAACAAGATTATTTAACTTCATATAAAGAAATTAAAAAAGAGAAAATAGAATTTTTCTTACTCTTTGAAACTGATAATTTTTCATCAGTTAAAAATTGTATAGAAAAATCAAGAGATAATATAAAAATGGTTAGAACAGCTGTAACCTTAGAAGTTTGGAATGCGGTTAATACTTTATATTATAGGTACCAGGAATATGTTAATAAAAAGTATTCATCTAAAGAATTACCAGAAATAATAGAATTAATAAAACGTCAAGTAAATCTTATAAAGGGAACTATTTTAAATACTCAACTATTAAACGATGGTTTTGATTTTCTAACCTTAGGTAATTATTTTGAAAGAGCTGATTTTACTGCGAGAATTATAGATGTAAAATATTTTATTTTACTACCCAGTAGTAGCTTTGTAGGTTCGCAAGTGGATAATTTCCAGTGGAGTCTTATGCTAAGATCGGTTTCTTCTTACAGAGCATTTAAATGGGCGTATGGAAATAGTGAAATAGATTATATAAAAATAATAGATTTTTTAATTCTGAACTCACAATGTCCTAGATCTTTATTTTTTTCAGTTGAAAAAATCAATCATCACCTTACAAGGTTAAAAAAGATATATGGAGAAAAGACAGCTTCCCTAACTAAAATCAATATGCTTTATAAGACGTTAAAAAGTTCGACCGTAACTCAAATTTTAGATGAAGGTTTGCATGATTTTTTGAGTAAATTTATCAAAGATATTTCATCTGTTTACCAAAGTGTGGAAAAAAAATATTTTATGACTTCTCAATGATAATAAAGATATCGCATAAAACAAAATATTTTTTTGAAAATACAGTTCCAAGATTAATACAAACTTTAAAACTTTATCCAACTTCTTGTAAAAACCAAAAAGTTTTAGAATGGAATATTAGTTCTAATAAAGGAGAAATATTAAACTCTTATCAAGATTCGCTAGGACATAATATTATAAATATTTATATTAAAAATCTAAATGGACAACAAGAAATTAAATCTGAAGGTAGAATACAAACAAAAAATTTTTTTGGTACTTTTTTTGGTCTTTCGGACAAAGTAAACCCTCTTTGTTTTCTTAGGCATACTAATTTAACTTATCCTGGGAAAAATATAGTAAAATTATCAAATAAAATAAAAAAAAAAAGTAACTTAATAGAATTTTGTCATTATTTAAATTTAGTAGTTTCTGAGGCCATAAGATATAAAAGCAATACTACTAATAATAATACTTCTGCTGAAATGGCTTTGGAAAAAGGTGAAGGGGTTTGTCAAGACTATGCTCATATACTAATTAGTTTATCAAAATATTTCAAGTTGCCTGCTAGATATGTTAATGGATATTTAGTTGAAGACGAAAATACTAAAGAATATTTTACTCATGCATGGGTTGAGATTTATATAAAAGATCTTGGATGGGTAGCCTTTGATCCCTCTCACAAAAAATGTATTAATGAAAAGTATGTAAGAATTAGTTGTGGATACGATTTTATAGATGCATCTCCAATAAAAGGTATTAAATTAAATTATATGGGATCTGAAGAATTAAGCTATAAAGTTGATGTAAATTCAATTCAATAAATAATAAAACCTTCAAGATAGATTAAATAATGTAAGAGATAGCTTAGTTCAAGAAAAAATGGAGTTAATTTAATAGAACTTAGTATGAAAATAGATAATAAAAGACTGAAGGCTTTTTTGTAGGAATAACAAAATTAAGAAAAAATTACTGGAAGAAAAAAAGAAATAATATCTTTATTCAAGAATTAATAAAGCTCTAAAAGTATGGAATTTTAAAATGATAAAAAAACTTATTTTGTAAACTATAAGAAGCAGTAGGAGAATTATGTTATACAATTGTAAAGTCAAATGATTCTTAATAAAAATAAAAGAATCTACCTACAAATCCATTTTAATAGTTTAATTATCTTGGTGCTTTCTAGTGCTTACAAATATCTTATTATTAAGGTAAAATGTATTTTATTTAAAGTTAACAAACAATAGATAATAAATTAAAACTATTTATAAACATATGAAACGAAGATTAACTTAAAATTTTGGTTAAGGAGTCGGTGGTTGCGAGGCCGATTAGTTATTTTTAATTTAATTAGTACTTAATCTACCTCCTGAAAAAATAAAACGTATATGTGGTTGATAAAAGTTTCTAAAAGTTTTTCTTTTTAACTCTGTTTCGGAAAATATACTTGCACCTCTTAATGTGTAATAATTATTATTGAACCAAGGCAAAGAATATTCATCATATGGATAGGGCATAAAATTTTCATATGGGAAAAATTTATTATTATGCCATTCCCAAACTTTATATTTATCTAGTAAATTACTATTTGCTGCTTCCCACTGAAATTCATGAGGAATTTTTAATTTTACCCAATTTGCAAATGCTTCTAGCTCATAAAAACTTATATTCGATACAGGCTTATCTTTGTTCGGTTTTTCATAACCATATGCAGTGCTAATAGACAAGCTTTCTTTATTGATTTTCCAACCTAGCGGATGTGTAATTTTATTTTTACATTTCCAATCCCAGCCTGCTTTACTCCAAAGGCTTTTTTTTTTATAACCTCCAGAATTTAAAAAGCATAGCCATTCATCTATCCGTATTAAATTTTTACTTATCAGAAAACTTTTTAATTTTTTAATAAACTCAGGTTTTTCGTTATCATAAGAAAATTTATTAGAAGATGAAGTTCCAATTTTGTAATAACCTTCTTTTATATAAACAGGATTAAAATTAAAAACTTTTTCTTCTATTTTTGAAAAACTTTTTATTGGAGCATTTTTGTTTTTTAAATTTATTAAATTAAGTATAATTTTAATAGTTTCTAGATGCTGAGAGTGATGATTAATTAAAAATTGTAAAAAATAAAGTAGTTTCTTGCGACTTTTTATTTTATTGCAGAGAATCAAGTTTTTATTAAATTCATTTTTACTAAATTCATATAAATAATTATATTCTGGTAATATTAAGCCTCTATTTTTTGGTTTGATTTTATTACTATCAGCTATATTTTTTAGTTTATTAACTAGTAAATTATCACCAAAAAAATAAGATCTAATCCAAATACATTCTACGTATAAACAATGAATAATGTGCCAACCTATAGGGCTTAGACAATCATTTGTTTTAAACTTAAATAGTTCTGTACCTGCCAACTTTAAATGCATAATTAATGAAAATTGTTTTTTTTTTAATTTAGAAATTTCAATCACTAGATACTTTTAATTATTATTTTACTATTATGAATTCTAAGTAGACTATTATTTTTAATGGTGATCCAGTTTTGTTCATTAAGTTTTTCTGAAGATACAGTGATATTATGATTTTTATTTTTAATGTAAAACAAAGAAGGAGCTTTTAATCCTTTAGCAAACTTTGTAGCAAATAAAGTATCTTTCCCTTTTTCATTAATTGTGGCTAATAAAAAATTAAGCATACATGCAGAAAAATTTGTTTTTATAATTTCTATTACGTCTCTAATACTTTCTTCAATATTATTTGTATTATTTATATATTGCATTAATAAAATAAAAATTAACTCAGAGTCTGTATTTCCTTTAACTAAGTTTTTAAACTTAATATTTAATTTTTTATAAATTCTATCCTTTGTGATAGAATTAAATTCTTTTATGTAACCATTATGTGAGAAAATATAATTTTTATAGTAAAAAGGGTGAGTATTAAAATAACCTTGATTTTCAATAATAGTTGCGCTTCTTACATTTCCTATAACTAAGCTTGATGATATTGATTTACAAATAGAACTTAAATTAAGGTCATTCCATATAGGTATGTAATTTTTATACAACTGAAATTTTTTTTCATTTTTCCATGCTAATCCAAAACCATCTGCATTTAGTTTAGCTTCCTTCATATGCTTGGGTTTGTATGCTAATTCAATTAATGAATGTTTATGTTTTAATAAAATTGAATTAAGGTCTTTTTTTTTTCCTATATATCCTATATGTCTACACATTACTAATTGAATATTTAAATATTAAATAATTATGATATAACAAAATATGAAAAAAATAGAGAATATTTCTTTAAAAAAAGAAATTAATAGAAAAAAAAATATAATATTTCTTTTAAAAAGTAAAAAAAAATCTTTACCGACTCAATATCTGTATGATGATGTAGGTAGTAAGTTATTTGAGAAAATCTGTGAAACAGAAGAGTATTATTTAACAAGAACTGAATATAAGATACTAAATTCAAATTCTTTTGATATTATTAAGGCTTCATCTGCAGAGGAATTATTTGAATTTGGAAGTGGATCATCAAAAAAAACCAAAACGTTAATATTAAGTGCTCTAAAAAAAAATAAATATTTAACATACTTTTCATTTGATATCTCTTCAGAAGCTTTATATATGTCGTATGATGAATTAAGTAAAATTAGCGAAAATCTCAATGTTAGATTATTAAAGGGTAATTTTAATTTAGATATATCTCGAATAGAGGCAAGTAAAAAGAAAAGACTCTATTTATTTTTAGGCAGCACTTTAGGTAATTTTAATAATAAGGTAGCTATAAATTTTTTACAAAATATTTCAAATCTTATGAATAAAGAGGACAGTTTTTTGCTAGGTGTTGATAAAGTTAAAGATGAAAAAATTATTAATCTTGCTTACAATGATAAGAGAGGAATAACTAAAAAATTCAATAAAAATATTCTTAATGTTATTAATAAAGAATATAAATTAAATTTTAATAAGAATAATTTTCTTCATAATACAATTTATAATTCAGAAAAATCTCAAATAGAGATGTATTTGAAGTCTACGGCTTTACAGTCAATTAAACTTCCTAATAATGAAAACTTGAATATTAAAAAAGGCGAAAAAATACTTACTGAAATTAGTAGAAAATTTTCTGAAGAGACTCTAGAAAGGTTATTTGCTAAATCTAATTTAAAAGTTATAGAAAGTTACACAGACGAAAAAAAATACTATTCATTATATTTGTTAAAAATTAAGAAATATCTTTAACCATTAAATTATTAATACTAGTACAAAAGGATTTGCTATCTTCTAGAGGAATGCCTTCTATTATTTTAGCCTGATTAAGTAACAAATCAGAAATTTCAGCACACTTATTTTTATTATTTTCATTTTTAAAATCTAATTTAGATAAATTTTTGATTATCATATGATCAGGATTAATTTCTAAGACCTTAGTAGAAACTTTATCTAAATGCTTATGTTTTTTTAATAAATTTTCTAAATGAATATCCATGGCATTCTCTTCTGCAACAAAACAGACTGGACTATCTGTTAGCCTGCTAGATATTTGAACATCTTTAACTTTATCCCCTAAATGAGACTTCATATATGCAATTAACTTATCAATATTACTATCCTTTTTAGCATTATTATTTTTAGCATCTTCATTTTTTAATTTATCAATATTAATACTGCCTTTAGTAATAGATTTAAAGGCGCATTTCTTATATTCTGTAATATTTGGAATCCAGAATTCATCTACAGGATCTGTAAAAAGTAATACTTCAATATTATTTTTAACGAAGGTTTCCATTTGAGGACTATTCATTAAATTATCTACATTATCTCCACTAATATAATAAATTTCATTTTGCTCTTTTTCTTTATTGTCTAAGTATTCTTGAATTGTTATTAGTTTTTTTGTTTTGCTGGAATAAAAAAGTGATATTTCTAAAATACTTTCTTTATTAGTAAAGTCTTCATGAATTCCCTCTTTTACAACAGATCCAAAATTACTCCAAAATTTTGCGTAGTTATCTTTTGATTTTTTTAACTCAACTTTTAGTTCACTCAATATCTTCTTAGTTAAATGGAGTTTAATTTTTGAAACAATTGGATCATTTTGAAGCATCTCTCTGCTAATGTTTAATGAAATATCTTCTGAATCAATAATCCCTGAAACGAACCTTAAATATTTAGGTAGTATATTTTCTAGTTTATCTGTTATAAAGACTTTTTTTATAAATAATTTTAAATTAGATTTTTTTTCTGCGTTTAAGAGGTCAAAAGGCTTTTCTGTAGGTATAAAAATTAGATTAGTATAATTCAAATTGCCTTCTATCTTATTATGAATTACTTTCCATGGTTTGTCATAGTTTGGTCCTATACCAGTATAAAATTCTTCATACTCTTTTTTAGAAATCTCTTTTTTTTCTTTTTTCCATATAGCAGTACCTTGATTTACTTTTTCTTCTTTGTTATCTTTCGTACTTTTCTCATTTATGTATACAGAGTGAGTAATATGATCAGAGTATTTTTTTATGATATTTTCAATTCTTAGTTTTTCAGCAAACTCTTTAGCATCATTATTTAAAAATATTTTAACTATAGTTCCTTGATTTTTTTTATCAATTTTTTCAATTTCAAATTTACCTTTACCTTCAGAACTCCATTTCCAACTATCTTTTGCACCTGCTTTTTTTGATAGAACTTCTATCTTACTTGCAACCATAAAACCAGAATAAAAGCCCACTCCAAACTTACCAATTTGTTGAATATCTTTGTTATTTTCTTTTTCCATTTTTTTAATAAAGTCTTCGGTGCCTGATTTCGCAATTGTCCCTAATGATTCTATTAAATCTTCTTTCGTCATACCTATGCCATTATCTGATATTTCTATAAAATTTTCTTTTTTATCAGTTGTAACTGTAATCTTAAATTTTTCACCTTTATTCATAAGAGAAGGCTCTTTTAACTGAGCATATCTAAGCTTATCACATGCATCAGAGGCATTTGAAATATATTCTCTTATAAAAATCTCTTTATCACTATATAAAGAATTGGCAACAATATTTAATATTTTACCAACTTCTGCTTGAAACTCAAAATTTTGTTTACTCATATTAATAACCCCGATATAAGGAATATGATAAATGTTTTATAAATATTCAAGTATAAAATTGGAGTTTTTATGATTACTATATTAGAAGCTATAAATTCTAGAAAGAGTGTAAGAAGTTTTACTAAAAAAAAAGTAAGTAACAAATTAATCAAAGACATATTAAAAATTGCATCAAAAGCTCCTAGTGGCAGCAATACTCAGCCATGGAATGTAAACGTTCTTACTGATAAAATGCTCAAAAAATTTACCACAGCAGCCAAAAAAGAGTTTATGAAGAACTCAGACAATCTTCATTTAGAAAGATTAAATTATATGAAAAAATATAGAGAGCCCTATGTAGGAAGAAGAAGAAAAGTTGGGTGGGATCTTTATCAGATTTTAGATATAAAAAAAGGTGATTTCAAAAAAACAAAACATTTTCATGCTCAAAATTATGAATTTTTTGGTGCACCAATGGGATTAATATTTTCTATTGAAAAAGATCTAGGTTGGATGAGTTGGTTGGATTATGGAATGTTTATTCAAAATATATGTTTGTTAGCAAGAAATTATGGGCTTCATACTTGTCCTCAAGCAGCATGGGGACTAATTTATAAAAAAGCTAACGAGTTATTAAAATTAAATAAAAACTATACAGTTCATTGTGGTCTCGCAATAGGTTATGAAAATAAAAAAAATAAAATAAATTCTTTAGAAACAGAAAGAGAAAAATTAGAAAATTTTTGTAAATTCAACTAATTATTTGTAAACAGGTTTAAAATTTTTAACTAAGCCTTTAGCTTCTTCAATTTGTTTTTCTGACATTTCTTCTGAAATTACTTTAATAAAATGTTTACCAATTGCTGTTTCAGATAGACTAAACCATTTGTAAGCTTCAATATAATCTTCTTCTACCCCATTTCCATGTACGTACTGTTTACCCAAATGCAATTGGGCAACTGGATGTCCTCTGTTAGCAATTATTAAATATAACTTAGCAATTTCATCCCAGTAACCACCCATTTGAAGCCTAATACATTTTGCGTATTTAAGTTCAGTATCTAAGGCAATTTTATCACTAGATAAGTAGGGCCTCATAGGATCATGCTCATATTCAATCTCAAACTCATAGTCATTAGAAACTTTTTCTGCATTTATGTTTACTGTAAAAAATAAACAATAAATAATTATTAGTATAAATTTTTGCATACTTAATTAGCAGCTGCCTCAGCTGCAGTACTGACAGGAACTTCATTTCCTCCAGGATATATAGAAAAGTTAGCACCTTGAAGTATAAAGCCTATTGAACCATTTACGGCTACATCACCGACTATTTGTTGAGGATCAATTCCATTTCCACCACATGATTTACTTAATTCGGAAGCAGTTAATCTATCCTTTAAGTCTAAAGAAGCATTTGCTGCTAAAATGGCTGGTGCAGCAATTAAACCTATAATGCCAATGATTGGAGTTGCTATTAAACGCGAATTAAAAATAAAATCTTCATTTTCAGATTTATCAATCATCGTTTTGCATAATTCACTATTTTTTTCATTAAATTTGTTTTTTGAATTATATTGAATTTGGTGTGCCATTTTAGCTGTTTCACTAGCACAGGCTCCAAAAATTAATAGCGTGGCTAATATGACTAACTTTAACAAATTCTACTCCTAATAATTAATTCTACAAAAATAAATAAATATAATATAATCTATAAATATTTAATAATATGAGAATTTAAGTAATATTTTGTTAAAGTCAACTAATAAAAATAAGACCTTTTTGGAAATAGAAAAAAAAATTTCTTGGTTATCTAATTATATTATACACTACGCAAATAATATCAGACATAAAGAGGATGACCTTAAAGTAGGAGGTCATCAAGCGTCAAGTGCCTCAGTAGTTTCAATACTGGTAGTTTTATATTTCAAAATCATTAATAAATACGATAGAATTGCCATAAAACCTCATGCCAGTCCTGTATTTCATGCCATTCAGTATTTGTTGAATAATCAAAATATTAAAAATCTTAAAAATTTTAGAAAACTAGATGGAGCTCAAGCTTATCCATCAAAAACTAAGGACTTTTGTGACGTTGACTTTTCTACTGGATCTGTAGGCCTTGGTGGGGCAATGACCATTTTTAGTTCTTTTACACAAGATTTTTTGAAAGAAAATCAATTATTGAAAACTGGAACAAATAAAATGATTTCTATATTTGGTGATGCTGAATTAGATGAAGGTAATGTTTACGAAGCTTTATTAGAAGGAGCAAAGCATAACCTTAAAAATTGTTGGTGGATTATAGATTACAACCGTCAATCCTTGGACGGAATTGTTTATGAAAAGCTTTTTGAAAAAATTATTAATCTTTTTGAGCTGATGGATTGGAATGTAGAAATATTAAAATATGGTTCAAAACTTCAAAAATTAAAACACTCCAATAGTGGTAAAAAAATCCTTAAATGGATTGATGACTGTCCTAATGATTTATTTTCAGCACTTACTTATCAAGGTGGAAAAGACTGGAGAAATACACTTTTAGAGGAATTTAAAGAAGATAAGAAGACTATAAAGTTAATACAAAGTTTTAACAATGAAGAGTTAAATGAGTTAATGACTAATCTAGCTGGTCATGACATAGAGTCTCTTGAAAATTCTTTTTCTAAATACTTTAATAGTGATAAGCCAACCTGTTTTATATGTTATACGGTAAAGGGTTTTGGTTTGCCCCTAGCAGGTCATAAAGATAATCATTCAGGCATAATGAATAATCAACAGTTTAGTGAATATAAAAGTTTGATGAATATTAGAGAAGGAAAAGAGTGGGATAAAACAGAAGGGCTTGAAATAAACATAGATGAATTTAATTCGATTATTGAATCAAATCCTTTGTATAAAAATAATAGAGAGTTTTCTGATTCAATAGAAATTAATTCTTTTGATGAAATTTCCTTTATTAATAATATTAGCACCCAAGAGGCTTTTGGTAAAATAATGAATGAAATAGGTAAAGTTAATAACAGTTTTACCAAAAGAATAGTTACTACCTCTCCAGACGTTACCGTATCTACTAGTTTAGGAGGGTGGGTTAACAAAAAAAATATATTTAGTACTCATAGAAAAAAAGACATTTTTGGGGAAAAGAAAGTTTTTTCTGCTCAGAAGTGGAAATATTTACCTCATGGACAACATATAGAACTTGGTATTGCAGAAAATAATTTATTTTTACTCCTAGCTTCTCTCGGGATAAGTGATAAGTTATTTGGCACAAGACTTCTCCCTATTGGTACAATTTATGATACTTTTATAGGAAGAGGTCTTGATGCTTTAAATTATGCTACATATATTGATGCCAGGTTTATATTGGTCGGAACACCTTCGGGCGTAACTTTATCTCATGAAGGAGGAGCTCATCAATCTATAATAACTCCAAATATTGGTATATCTCAACCAAATTTAACATATTATGAACCTAGCTTCGCAGATGAGTTAAATTTTTTATTTTTTTGGGCATTAAAGCATATTCAGCAAAAAGATGGTACTTCTATTTATTTTAGATTATCTACTAAAAAGTTAATACAACCTAATAGAACTCTTTCTAAAAAAGACCAAAAAGAAATTATAAATGGTTGTTACTGGTTTAAAAGACCAAAAACAAAACAGTCAATAATTTTAATTTGTACAGGAGTTATAATTGGTGAAGTAGAAAAGATGAGAAAAGAAATAATAGATGAAGAGATAGATTTAGGAATTCTCATTGCTACATCTCCTGACAAATTATATGCAGACTGGATGAATTCTAAAAAAGATAATAGTTATTGTCATATAGAGGAAACATTAAAATCAATAAATCGAAACTCTTTAATAATAACAATAATAGATGCACATTCTAGTTCATTATCTTGGATAGGTTCTGTACTAGGACATAAAGTTTATCCTATGGGAATAAATAAATTTGGACAATCTGGAGATTTAAATGAGATTTATAGATACACTAACATTGATTTTAAATCAATTATTGATAGAATTGCAAAATCAATAGCTAATAATTAAAGCGGCTGTGGTGAAATTGGCAGACACGCCAGATTTAGGTTCTGGTGGAGAAATCCGTGGGGGTTCAAGTCCCTCCAGCCGCACCANANAANATTTTATGAAAAAAANTTATAAAAANATATTANTNAGTNTNTTNNCAANTNTTTTNTTTGAGAANNTNGNNGCTGANANNTTCTATGATTATCCNATGNTTTATNTAGTAGAAGCATGTCAAATTACTCAANAAAGNNANAANCCAAATGANTTTNNNCAAGAAGAANTNTTANAAGGNAGANAAANATATAGTATTTGNATGAACTTTATTTTGTCNNTATCNACNACNTTAAATAGCAGGTGTATNAACTTAGNTNNTAAANATTTGATGCCAGAAGAAANCTTTACTTATGCTGATTTANCAGAAGTTCATACNACTCAGGATCTTATAAAGGANNTANTATNATATTCAAAAAAATACCCTCANTTTGANAATCAAATTGCTTGGCTNCATGCNGCTAAAGCNATAAGNCAAAAATGGCCTTGTAGAAAAAACAATAGCAAATAATTATGGAAATTTGTTATTTAAATTGTAATACTAAATTAAGGATTAATTAAAAATGAAAGAAAATAAAAAGGAAGACTTGAAAAAAAATTTTATAATAAAAATTCCTTTTTCTGTTGTTGAAAAAAAAATGGAGGAAGATTTTTTAGAACTATCTAAAAATTTGAAAATAGCTGGCTTTAGGCCTGGCAAGGTTCCAATTTCTTTTGTAAAAAGTAAATACGAAAAAGATGTAAAAGCTAAAGTTACTGAAAAATTAATTCAGGAAGAAGGAAATAAAGAGTTTGAAAAAAAAGGTTATAGATTAGCAGCTCAGCCTAATGTAAAATTAAAATCAAAAATAGAAGATAAAGTGGATGTAGAAGTAGAGTACGAATTTGAGGTTTTACCCGATATTGCTCTTAAAAATTTTAGTGAGATAGAATTAACAAAGTATATTGCTGATGTAGAAGAAAAGGATATTAATAAAGTAGTAGAAAACTTATTTAATCAATATAAAGATTATAAAAAAGTAGAAAAAAATAGAAAAACTAAAAAAGGAGACAGACTAATAATTAGTTACAAAGGCTATATTGATGAGAAGTTATTTGAAGGTGGAGCGGCAGAAAAACAATCAATAGACCTGGGAAACAATAATTACTTTCCTGAGTTTGAAGATAACTTACTTGAAAAATCTATAAATGATAATGTTGAATTTATTATGACTTTTCCTAAAGATTACAATAAAAAAGAACTTAAAGGAAAAAAAGCTAAATTTAATATAATAATAAATGATATTTTAGAAGGTATTAAACTTAAAAATGAAGATGAATTAGCTTTGAAAACTGGTTCTAAAAACTCTAAAGATTTAAGAAGTAAAATCAAGAATGAATTAGAAAATTATTCCGAAGATTTAAGTTTTAATATGCTTAAACAAACTATAGTATCAAAATTAAAAGAAGCTTATTCATTTCAATTACCTGACATATTAGTTTCCAGAGAAGAAGAAATTTTAAAAAATAAAAATATAAAAAATGAAAATGATAAAAAAGAGTCTTTTAAGGTTGATATTAAAAAAGAAGCGGCAGATAAGGTGAAAATAGGATTAATAATTTCTGAAATAGGAATTAAAAATAAAATAAATGTAACTGAGAAAGAAATAGAAACTGCGCTTGCACGAATATGCATGCAGTATCCTGGAAGAGAAAAAGAAGTAATAGAACACTATAAAAGTAACTCTAGTGCTATGAATTCTCTGAAAGGTCCTATTTTTGAAGATAAAGTAATGAAATTTTTAGAGAATAAAGCACAAGTTACTAAAAAAGTTATAAATTCTGAAGAATTGTTACAAAAGCTTTCAAAAGGTGAAAGTAAAAATATAATGAAAGGTAAAAATGGAAAATAAAATAAAAGAATACGCTAGTTCTTTAATTCCTATGGTAGTAGAGCAATCTAATAGAGGAGAAAGAGCATATGATATTTATTCCAGGTTGCTAAAGGAAAGAATAATATTTTTAACAGGTCCAGTTACAGATGAAGTAGCTAGTGTTTTAATTGCACAATTACTTTTTTTAGAATCGGAAAGCCCTAAGAAAGATATCTTTATGTATATAAATAGTCCAGGAGGAATAGTAACTTCCGGATTGGGCGTATATGACACTATGCAGTACATAAAGCCAAAAGTTTCTACACTTTGCGTTGGACAAGCAGCTTCAATGGGATCCTTGTTGCTTGCTGCAGGAGCAACTGGCATGAGATTTGCTCTACCAAACTCAAGAATTATGTTACATCAACCTTCTGGAGGTTTTTCTGGACAGGCAACAGATATAGAGATACATGCAAAGGAAATTTTAGAAATTAAAGAAAGGCTTAATAAAATTTATGAAAAACATACAAAACAAAAAGTTGAAGTAATAAGAAAAACTTTAGAAAGAGATTATTTTATGACTGCAAGTGAAGCAAAAAAATTTGGGGTCATAGATCAAATAATTGATAGTAGAGATCAAATGAAAGGTTAATATGTTGAATATAAATAAAATTTTATGTAAATTAAATTATGTCTAAAGATAAATCTGAAAATAAAAATACCCTTTATTGTTCTTTTTGTGGAAAAAGCCAACATGAAGTAAAAAAATTAATTGCTGGACCTACTGTATTCATTTGCGATGAGTGCGTAGAATTATGTATGGACATCATAAAGGAGGAAAATAAATCTGTTATTAATCAGAAGCTAGAAGGAATTCCATCTCCAATAGAAATTAATAAAGTTCTAAATGATTATGTAATTGGTCAAGAAAATGCTAAAAAAGTTTTATCAGTAGCAGTACATAATCATTATAAAAGAATAGGGCATATGACTAAAAATAAAAACGATGTGGAACTGTCTAAATCTAATGTGCTTTTAATTGGACCAACTGGTTCAGGAAAAACTCTGCTAGCTCAAACCTTAGCTAGAATTATAGATGTTCCTTTTACAATGGCAGACGCCACTAGTTTAACAGAGGCTGGCTATGTAGGAGAAGATGTTGAAAATATAATTTTAAAGCTTGTGCAAGCTGCTGATTACAATATAGAGAGAGCTGAAAGAGGAATTATATATATTGATGAAATTGATAAAATTAGTAGAAAATCGGATAACCCATCGATTACTAGAGATGTATCAGGAGAAGGTGTTCAACAAGCTTTACTAAAAATAATGGAAGGTACAATAGCTAGTATACCTCCACAAGGAGGAAGAAAACATCCTCAGCAAGAATTTTTGCCCGTGAATACATCAAATATATTATTTATTTGTGGAGGTGCTTTTAGTGGTTTGGAAAAAATAATTTCTAAAAGAGGAACATCAGCAGGTATCGGTTTTAGTGCTAGTGTAAAAATGCCAGAGACAAGAAATTTTTCTGAAATTTTATCTGGGGTTGAACCAGAAGATTTACTTAAATATGGCTTAATACCTGAATTTATTGGAAGACTGCCAATACTGGCTTCTTTAGATGATTTAGATGAAAAGGCTCTTATAGAAATTTTAACCGTTCCTAAAAATTCTTTAGTAAAACAATATAAAAAAATATATTCTTTAGAGGATGTCAAATTAACTTTTACAAAAGAAGCCTTAAAAGCTATAGCAGGTAAAGCAATATCTAGAAAGACTGGAGCTAGAGGCTTAAGGTCGATAATGGAAGAAATACTATTGGACAGCATGTATGAAATACCATCAGAAGAAAATATTAATGAAGTAGTTATTAATGATGATGTTATTATGGGTAAAGGTAAACCTATAATTGCTTACAGTAAAAAAAAACCAGACTTAGAGACTAGAGCTTAAAAAATTTTCTTGAAATCTCGATTAACAACTATCACGTATATAATATAGGAGGTCTTATGACAAATTTGCCATTATTACCATTAAGAGACATTGTTGTTTTTCCAGAGATGATTGTTCCCCTTTTTGTTGGACGAGAAAAATCTGTAAAAGCTATCGAAGAAGTTATGAAATCTCAGTCAAGCAATAAACAAGTTTTACTTGTAACTCAAAAAGAAGCAGTTACTGATGATCCGAATGAAAATGATCTCTTCAAAGTCGGAATTTTGGGGAACATATTACAAATGTTAAAATTACCGGACGGAACGGTAAAGGTTTTAGTGGAAGGTAAAACTAGAATAAAGACTTCTAAATATAATATATCAGAACACTTTTTAAGTGCAAGCTATACTGAGTTTCCTGAAAGAATTAAGAAAGATGATGAATGTAAAGCTTTAACAAGAGCAATTTCTGAACAGTTTGAAGGTTATATAAAAGTCAATAAAAAAATTTCCAAGGATGTCTTATCATCTGTAGTACAATCTGATGATCCAAGTAAAATTTCAAATACAGTTGCAGCTCATCTGAATATAAAAATTTCAGATAAACAAATGCTTTTAGAGACTGAATATTTAGATGCTAGGCTTGAAAAAATTTTAGAGCTTCTCGAGTCAGAATTAGATGTTTTAAAAGTTGAGAAGAAAATTAGATCTAGAGTAAAAAGGCAAATGGAAAAAACTCAAAGAGAGTATTACCTGAACGAACAACTTAAAGCTATTCAAAAAGAGCTTGGAGACAGTGACGATGGGTCTGATGATAATGAAGATTATCTTAAAATGATAAGTTCATTAAAATTGACAGACGAAGCAAAGAAAAAAGCAGAAAGTGAACTGAAAAAACTTAAAACAATGAGTCCAATGTCTGCCGAATCTACTGTAGTAAGAAATTATTTGGATTGGTTATTAGGTATTCCTTGGAAAACACCTTCGAAAATTAAGTATGACTTAAATGATGCTTTAATATCTTTAAACAAGGATCACTTTGGGTTGGAAAAAGTAAAAGAAAGAATTATAGAATACTTAGCTATTCAAAAAAGAGTTAAAAAGGTACAAGGTTCAATCTTGTGTTTAGTAGGTCCTCCAGGAGTTGGTAAAACTTCTTTAGGTAAATCAATTGCTAAAGCTACAGGAAGAGACTTTGTAAGAATGTCTTTGGGAGGTGTTAGAGACGAAGCAGAAATCAAAGGTCATAGAAGGACATACATTGGTTCCATGCCCGGCAAAATAATACAAGGAATGAAAAAAGCTGGTACATCAAATCCTTTATTTCTTTTAGACGAAATTGATAAGCTAGGTGCAGATTGGAGAGGAGATCCTTCTTCAGCATTACTAGAAGCTCTTGATCCTGAACAAAATAATGCTTTTAGTGATCATTATTTAGAAGTAGATTATGATTTGTCTAATGTGCTTTTTATTACTACAGCTAACTCATTAAATATGCCTCAGCCTCTTTTGGATAGATTAGAAGTAATTCAATTATCTGGCTATACAGAAGAAGAAAAACTACAAATCGCAAAAAAACATTTATTAAAAAAACAACTTACTAAAAATGGTTTAAAATCCAATGAATTTAAAATAAGTTATCCTACTATTAATAGCGTAATAAAGTATTATACTCGTGAGGCTGGTGTAAGAAATTTAGAAAGAGAAATTTCTAAAATATGCAGAAAAGCAACAACGGAAATAGTCAAAGGTAACGCCAAAAAAGTTACTGTTAGTAACACTAATTTACCTGAATTTTTAGGAGTTAAAAAATTCAGACATGGTGAAACAGAAAAAAAAGATCTTGTTGGTATAACTACTGGTTTAGCATATACGCAATTTGGTGGAGATATCTTAGCAATCGAGGCAGTACTAATGCAAGGAAAAGGAAGAAGACAAGTAACAGGGCATTTGGGTGATGTAATGAAAGAATCTATTCAAGCAGCTGTTTCTTATGTCAGGTTTAATGCTCCAACTTTGGGCATTATTCCTCCGGAATTTGAGAAAAAAGATATACATGTTCATGTTCCAGAGGGAGCTACTCCTAAAGATGGACCATCTGCAGGTGTTGCTATAGTAACATCAATTGTTTCAATTTTAACAGGTATACCTGTTAATCATAAGGTTGCTATGACAGGTGAAATTACTTTAAGAGGTAGGGTTCTTCCGATTGGTGGCTTAAAAGAAAAGTTATTGGCTGCTCTAAGGTCAGGTATAAAAAAAGTAATCATTCCAAGAGATAATGAAAAAGATTTAGAAGAAATACCTGATAACGTTAAGAAAAAAATAAAAATTATTGTTGCAGAAAATATTTTAGAAGTTTTAAAGGAATCTTTAGTTAAAAGTTTGTCACCTATAAAGTGGAAAGAAGAAGATTTAGTTATTGATGGAGGAATTAAAACTTCTAACAATAAAGGTATAGTTCGTCACTAAGTAAAATATATCATTGACCTTTTAATAAATAAAATTAAAATAAATTAAATTTAAAAAAGGAGTAATTGTGAATAAAAACGAATTAATCTCAGCTATGTCAGGTGCGTCAAATCTGAGCCAAACTCAGTGTACTGAAGCTTTACAAACATTTATTAATACCGTAACAGGTGAATTAAAAAACGGTTCAGAAGTTAAAATAATAGGATTTGGAACTTTTAAAATATCAAAAAGGAAAGCAACAACTGGTAGGAACCCGCAAACTGGAGCAGCAATACAAATACCTGCTTCTAATCAGCCAAAGTTCTCTGCCGGAAAAGCATTAAAAGAAGCAGTTAATTAAAATAGAATTGTTATTTTTTGTAAATAACTTGGGCGATTAGCTCAGCTGGGAGAGCATCTCGTTTACACCGAGAGGGTCGGCGGTTCGATCCCGTCATCGCCCACCAGCTAATATGTAAGGGGGGTGTAGCTCAGCTGGTTAGAGCGCCGGCCTGTCACGCCGGAGGCCGCGGGTTCGAGTCCCGTCACTCCCGCCATCTTTTCTTAGCCTTTTTAGGGTGTTTGGGGCTAGTCTGTGTCTATAGCAACGGGTAAATTTAATCTCATTTACATATTTTTTCTTATTGAAACATTTTACGCCACTTTTCTTGGTTGTATTGGTTACCATACATTACAGTACTATTTAGAGAAACTACACCAGCAACCATAATTGCAGTTTTTATTTCTTCTTGTGATGCACCGGCCTTTTTAGCCATAGCAGTATGTGCTACTATGCAATATTCACACTTCATTCCTGCAGCTACAGGTTATTTAAAGAGAGGAAGTTAGACCTAAAAAAGTCTGGTTAATTTAAGTAGTATTTTGGTTTTGTTAACTACTATCAATCAACGACTTTAATATTTTTATTGATAATTTAAAACATATACAAAATATTATAAATCCTAAAAAATAATATTTAGCATTCATTAAAATCATTTAATATTATAAATTAATTTCATTTTATTTAAAATAACAGTTGTAATTACCAAAATTAAAATTAGTATTATAATATGTAACATTTACATAGGGAGGTGTAGTAATGAGAGTTTTAAGATATTTCGCAGTAATACTGCTCATGTCAGCATTTTCTTCTTCGGTTTCTTCTGGTGATCCAGTAGCCGGTGAAGCAAGATACAAGCAATCTTGTATAAATTGTCATGGTATGGCAGGTAAAGGTGCTGCAAGTTATCCTAAAATCTCTGGCAAGGAAGTTTCATATGTAACAGCAATGCTGGAAACATACAGAGACGGAATTGAAGTTGGGCCAAATTCATCATTAATGATAATGATGGCTCAGCCACTAACCGATGTAGAAATTGCTAATTTGGCCGCGTATTTAAAAGATGCGGTTTATCAACAACCATAAAATTATAGGGAGTATATTATTATGAAAATAATAAGTAAACTTAAGTTGTTCTCTGTAGTCATAGCATCATTGATGGTGTTTATGGCAGCAAAGAGCTTTGCCTTAAAAGGCAATCATAAGGGTGTTCCTTCGATCGGATCAATGGTTATCATGTCTGGTTTGGAAAATCCTTGGGACGTAGCTTTTACTAAAGATATGAAAGCTATGTTTTTTACTGAAAAGAGTCAAGGTCTTTCAGTAAGCGTAGGCGGAAAAACACATAAACTATTAGGCATTAAAGGCAATGGTGGTGGTTATGCTGCTACTAATGATGACTTATTCACTTATGGTGGACAAGAGGGAATGTTAAGTGTTGAATTAGATAATAACTTTAAAAAGAATAGAACTATATATGTATATTCTGCTTCTAGTAAATACATGGGTGATGGATGTAAGAAAGACAACTATGCTTCTTGTTTCGGTAACATCGTAATGAAAATGACCGTTGCTAAGGATTTTAAGAGTGTTTCTGGCAGAACCGATATAGTTACAGATATTCAATTTAAGCCATTTAAATCTGATCAACCTTTCGGTGGACCAGGAGCACACAATGGTGGAAGAATGAGAATGGACTCTGATGGATATCTTTGGGTAGGTACTGGAGACAGACATATGGGTATTGGACCTCAAAGCCCAGATTTAATAGCTGGTAAAGTGCTAAGAATTGATACTGATGGAAATGCACACCCAGGTAACAAGTTTAAAGGTGATAAAAGAGTTTATACATATGGACACAGAAATGTTCAAGGTATTGATTTCAGACCAAGTGATGGAGTAGCTTTTACTGCAGAGCATGGACCATGGCATAACGATGAAATTACCATGTTAGTTAATGGTGGTAATGGTGGATGGGATCCAGCTGAAAAAAGAGGCGGAAGAAGTGCATGTCCAGATAAGTATTGTGGTTATGAGCCAAACCAAAAAGAAGGTATGACTCCAGCAGTTAGAGCTGCTTACACACCAATGAGTGATACTCGTTTCAAGGACTTAATGCCTCCAGCATGGAATAACAATGGTTATTCACAAGGTACAGGTTCAGCTGCTTTCTTAAAAGGAAGTAACTGGGGTATCTATGAAGGTCGTCTAGCTGCAGGTATCATGGGAATCGGTTTNGGTGGAACACCAGGCGGATTACGTATTGATATGTANGATATTGCTGATGANGGTCANTCAATTGGAAGTGTTATTCACATGCCAGTTGGTGTATCTGATAGATTNCGTGGTTTAAGAATGGGGTATGATAATGCTCTATATGCAACTACAGATTCAGGTAATATAATGAAAATATCTGCTGAATAGTATTAGCGATATAATCTAAATTAATACTCGTATTAAATTATTTTAATACGAGTATTTTTTTGTCTAAATTAAATCTATGAAAAATAAAGTGGCATCACCAGTCAATTAAAAAAAGTAGATGTTATATTATTGTTTCTGCACTAAATAACGAAGATGCTAAAAAGTTTGCTAAAACTGGCTTGTTAATAGTGAAATATATCTTAGAAAAGTGGTAGATTTATATGAAAAAGATAANTAGAATCAAAATTAATTGAAAATTATACTATCTGGTATATATTANAATATAGATNTATTTTAAAAATTATTTTTATATCAGGGAGTATTATTTGAAAATTTTTAATAGAAGAACTTTTTTAGTTGGCACAACTAAAGGTTTAGGTTTGATTGCTGGTTTTTCATTATTACCAAACGTCTTATCTGCTAAAGAAGCTATAAATAAAAAAAACTGGGATCATCAACAATTCCTTACCATTGATACGAAAGGAATCGCTACTGTACATATCACAAAAACTGAAATGGGACAGCACATAGGCACTGCTTTAGCACAAATAGTAGCAGAGGAGTTAGAAATAAAATGGGATGATATTAGAATTGATTATCCTGATTCTGATAAAAAATGGGGTTTAATGATAACAGGAAGTTCATGGTCAATAAATTGGACTTTTGATCGAAATTCTAGAATAGGAGCATCAGCAAGAATAGCACTTATTGAAGCAGGTGCTAATTTAATGAACGTTAATCAAAATGATTGTTATGCGCAGGAGAGTAAAGTAATACATAAATTAACAAATAAATTTGTAACCTACAGTGATATTTTATCAAAAAAATCAATTAACAGAATTTTCAGTGAAGAAGAATTGAAGGCGATTAAACTTAAAAAATTTGGAGAATATAAAGTTATCGGTAAGTCGCTACCTTCCTTAGATATACCAGAAAAAATAAATGGAACAGCAAAATACGGTATAGACGCTTTCGTACCTAATATGGTTTATGGTAAAATTGTACCTTGGCCTACTAGATACGGCTCAATACCTATCAATGTTGATGATAAAGAAGCTAAAAAGATTCCTGGTTATGTAGGAGTTTATGTTAACAAAGAGGATCCTACAAAAGTTAACTCAAGTTATGTTATAGCATTAGCAGAAACATTTTGGAGTGCAGAAAAAGCTGCAAAGGTAATTAAGGTTGATTGGAATAAGGGTCCTAATGCAAATATCAGTTCCGAAAGCATCAGAGATCATGCAATTGCTAAGATAGAAAATCCTGATGCAGGAGCAGCTTTTGTAAAAGAAGGAAATTTTGAAAATAGTTTTAAAAATGCTCAAATTAAACACAAAGCAATCTATGAAACTGCTATTGGATATCATGGAATGATGGAACCTATGAATTGTGTAGCAATGGAGAAAGCTGGTAAATGGCATTTGTTTACAGCTAATCAGTGGCAATTGAGAATGACTAATATGGTAGCTAATGCTCTTAATGTTGAGGCTGATAACGTTATTCATCATCAACAATATGCTGGATGCGGCTTCGGAAGAAGATTAGAACCGGATGCAGCTATACCTGCAGCGTTATCTGCAAAGTTTATAAATAGACCAGTAAAATTAATATTTACTCGAGAAGATGATCTTAGGTTTAATTTTAACAGAACGCTTACTTATCAAGTCCTAGAGGGCGGTGCTGAATTTGGTAAAATTACAAGTTTAAAACATGACAATTGCGCTGGATGGTCTACATTCAGACAAGCTCCTGTTTTTATGGCGGATTCAAAAGATAATAAGGGCAAACTAGATCAGTTTTCTACCAATGGCTCTGATCATTGGTACGATATACCTAATCATTATGTTAGATCTATTAGAAATGAAATAAATGATAATTCTAATCCACCTGGATCAGTAAGATCTGTAGCTCCATTTTGGAGTTTTTTTGCAGTGGAAAGTTATATGGATGAGATGGCTCATTTAATGAAAGTAGATCCTTTAGAATTTAGACTTAGACATATTAATCCAGAAGGTATTAATAAGGGTATAAAAGGAGTTAGTTATGGAGGATCTAANAGACTTCGAAATGCATTACTTGTNGCTGCTGGAAAATCNGGATANGGAGTTAAAACTNTNCCTAANGATCATGGANTAGGTATAGCTGTTGTTTCTTCTCAGGAGAGANAATCNCCTGGATGGACAGCATGTGTTGNAGAGATTCATCTTGATAAAAAAAATGGAATAGTTACACCAAAAAAACTTACTATAGCAATGGATGTTGGTACTGCTATTAATCCTAAAAATATCAAGGCTCAAATAGAAGGATCTGCATTATATGGAATTTCTCAAGTACTCTATGAAAATATAACGATGAAAAATGGATCAATAGAGCAAAGTAATTTTGATACATGGACTCCTATGAGAATTAATCAGGCTCCTGAGATAGAGCCAATAGTCATAGAGAATGGCCATTATCCTGTTGGAGCAGGTGAAGCTGCTATGACAGCTATAGGTCCTGCTATTGCGAATGCTATTTACAATGTTGGAGGTATAAGAATTAGATCGTTACCTATAACACCTGAAAAGGTTTTACAAGCTTTAAAAAAAGCTTAAAAATATATGAATTAGTATTATAAAGTTAAACAAGGCATAATAAGTAAATTTTAAAAAAAAGTTTTGTTTATCTTCAACCTCACATTTATAAATAAAAAATCTTACTTTAATTTGAAGTTGATATATTATTTATAACGTTACATCTTCTTAGATTTAACTCCAGTCCTTTTTCATATTTATTACATCCCATAGTTCCAATATAACAATCATTTCGTATCACTTCTCTGACATTTGCTTCGCCAGTACTAGGTTTATATGTAATAAGAGTATTGTAATTACAAATTGCTAAATTTTTATTTGCACATCCTAAGTATTGAGAGTTTGGCAGAATTAATTCATATTTATTTTCTGATATATTACTATTAACTATTGCTTTCCAATCTTTGTTTAACTCTTTATAATATATGAAAAGTTGGTTTTTATAATTTTCTATTTTATAAGTAAAACCATTTTCACATTCAAATATCATAGCATTAGAATTTATAGAAAATAAAAAAGTAAATACAATAATAGAATAAAGTTGAATAAAAATATTTTTCATTTCTATCTTAGTTTTACAAATATTCATCTATTGCTAATAAGGCAGCGTTAGCACATTGTTCATCTTCATCTCCAGTTGCCCCACTTACTCCAATAGCACCCAGAAGAATACCATTCTTGGTTTTAATAGGCATTCCTCCAGGAAAAGCCACTATATTTTTAGAGTGCGCTAATCCAGGCACCCTTCCTGGGTTGCCATCTTTTCCGTAAACTATATCCTGAATTGCCCTAGTAGGTACTGGTATACCAGCAGCAGAGTTTGCTTTTGCTATAGCAATATCAATACTTAATAAAAATGCATTATTTTGTCTTCTAAATAAAACTAAATCTCCTCCGGCATCAACTATTGCAATATTAACAGGTCTGTAGCCTGTTTTCTTTTGATGACTTTCACAGGCATCAGCCATAATTTTAACAATTTCTAGATTTATAATTGGTTTCATTTTAATGCTTATATCTTGTGCAAGTGTTGTAAAGTTTAAACTTAAAAAAATAAAAAAAACAAAAAATTTTACTAACATATGATTACCTCTCTTTTATATTAATGTTATTATAATAAATTAATTATGAAAAATGCGATAGTGATATATCCTGTATTAAAAAACCTAGATAAAAATTTAATTCAAAATAAGTTAACAGAGGCATCTAATCTAGCAGAAGCCATTTTTTTAAATGTTATTCATAAGGAGTATTTTATATTAAGAAAACCAGATCCTAAAGCTTTAATGAGAAAGGGGAAAATTAATTACTTTTTAGAAATTTTTAACGAATATAACTTTCAAGGTAAGGATAGTATTCTTATATTCGCCATTGATATTTCTCCTATACAACAAAGAAATTTAGAGAGGATATATAAAATAAAAATTTTAGATAAAACTAGTTTAATATTAGAAATATTTGGTGAACGTGCATTATCTAAAATAGGAAAAATTCAAGTAGAACTAGCTCATCTGAGTTGGCAAAAAAGTAGGCTTGTCAGAAGTTGGACACATTTAGAGAGACAAAGAGGGGGGTTTGGTTTTTTAGGAGGCCCAGGTGAGTCTCAAATAGAATTAGATAAAAGAATGATTAATAAAAGAATAAAACAACTGAGATCTTTAATTGTAAAAGTAAAAAAAATAAGAGANATACAATACAATAATAGACAAAAAAAAAGAGTACCGGTAGTTTCTTTATTAGGTTATACCAATGCTGGTAAATCTTCACTGTTTAACTCATTAACTAAATTAAATATAAGCGCAAAAAATAAGTTGTTTGAAACGCTAGATACCAAGATTTCATATTTTTATTTGCCTATGACAAAAAANGCATACATTAATGATACAGTAGGATTTATATCTGATTTGCCAACTCTGTTAGTNGAGGCTTTTAAAAGTACCTTAGATGAGGTAATTAAGGCTGATTTATTAATTCANGTTATTGATATAAGTGTGAGTAATCATGAAGAGCAAAAAAGCGATGTTTTAAATGTCTTAAAACAGTTAAGCATTATTCCTAATACTTTGAATGGTCCTCCTATGATAGAAGTAATTAATAAAGTGGATGTAGATAAATTTGATAATNAAAAATTATTTAAAAATAAAAAGAATACTTTTTTAATATCAGCTAAAACTGGAGCTGGGATTGANAATTTAAAAAATGAAATAGATAAAATANTATATTCTTTAACAGTTTAATATTTTTTAATAAAAAAAAANTATGCTAAGATATGACTATAATAAAGGATATGTAATGAATTATAATAAATTTTTTATAAATGGGAANTGGGTAGAACCAAATTCGAAAGATACGTTACCAGTTATTAATCCAGCNAATGAAGAAGTTATTTGTGATATAAGNTTGGGAAATAAATTTGACCTAGATANNGCNGTCAATTCAGCTAGAAAAGCATTTATTAGTTATAGCAANTCTTCTAAGGAAGATAGAATAAGTATTTTAGATAGAATTATATCATCGTATAAGAAGAGGATGGATGANNTGTCTAAGGCCATTACAATTGAGATGGGTGCTCCTAAAACATTATCAGAAAAGGCACAAGTGCCATCTGGTCTTGGACATTTTATGAAAGCTAAAAAAATTTTAGAAAACTTCAGTTTTGAAAAAGAAGTAAATTCTTCTATAGTTCTAAAAGAACCTGTAGGGGTCTGTGGTTTAATAACACCATGGAATTGGCCACTTAATCAAATAGCATGTAAGGTTGCNCCAGCTTTAGCTGCTGGATGTACTATGATACTTAAACCCAGTGAAGAAGCCCCATTAAGTGCTATTATTTTGGCTGAAATTATTGAAGAATCTAAATTGCCTGAAGGTGTATTTAATTTAATNAATGGTAATGGAAGTGAATTAGGTGTTAGTATGAGTAAACATCCTGGTATAGATATGATGTCTTTTACTGGATCGACTAGAGCAGGTATATCTGTTGCTAAAAATTCTGCTGATACGGTAAAAAGNGTAACACAGGAATTAGGTGGAAAATCTGCTAATATNATTTTAGATGATGTAGANTTTACCAAGACAGTAGCTAAAGGTATATTTCATTGTATGAATAATACCGGACAATCTTGTAATGCACCCACCAGAATGTTNATACCAGCAGATAAAATGGATGAAGCTATTAATATATCTAAAGAAACTGTATTAAAACTTAAAGTTGGAGATCCACAAGATGAAAGCATAAGTGTTGGTCCAGTTGTCAATAAGACTCAGTTTTTAAAAATAAAAGAATATATTTCTAAAGGAGTAGAAGAAGGGGCAACATTAGTAACAGGAGGAGAAGATAATATTAANGAAAATGNGAAAGGCTATTTTATTANNCCAACAATTTTTGCTAATGTTACAAAAGACATGACAATTTTTAAAGAGGAAATATTTGGACCAGTTTTAAGTATTNTTTCATATGANNCAGAAGAAGANGCTATTGACATAGCTAATGATAGTATGTATGGACTTTCAGGGTATATTNCTTNTAATAATACTGANAAAGCCAAACAGTTTGCTAGTAAGTTNCGAACNGGTATGGTNCATATAAATTATGCACCTGTAGANCANTCTTTNCCATTCGGAGGTTATAAAATGTCAGGAAACGGCAGAGAATGGGGTGAGTATGGAATAGAGGATTTTCTAGAAACAAAAGCAATAATTGGAATTAAAAGTAATAGCTAAGCCATTGTTTTCAAATACTAATTTAAATCTACATAATCATAATCAATCTCTTGATTATTTATTCCTCTTCTTGGCTTTGCAATCCAACTAGCAGTTTTGCTAGGATTTAATTCCTGGATCATAAGGCTATCTATAAACTTCTTGTCATTTTCTGAAGGTAACCAACTAGCAAGTTTCTTGTCATAAATATCTTGGTTTATAAACTCACCTGTAGGATTTATAGGTAAATTTGACCAAACACCAATATTTCTTCTAAACTTTGTAGAAGGGAGTGATAAATTATAGTCTTCGTATCCATACTTTTTGATTAATCTATTCCATCTTTTTATACCAATGTTGCAATCATCCACGTATGCCTGTCTTGTTATTTCATTCATCGCATTACGCATTGGTACTTTTTTATTTATTATTTTACCATTTTCAAAAGCTTTTATATCGAATAATGTATTTTTTTCGCTATGATCATTATATCTAAACTCATCAGGTCTTCCTTTTAACCCATTAGCAAATGCGGTTGCAGCATTAGTCGATATTTCTGATCCAAAAAGATCTAAAGAAGAA
>NHDP01000011.1 GCA_002170595.1 Alphaproteobacteria bacterium TMED62 | reverse complement strand
TATATTTCATATTCTATTCGAGATAGCATCAAATTCTTTTTAATTTAATATGTGAATATAATAATACTATTAAGGTAAATAAAAAAATTCCTATTGACTGATGAAAAATACCCATCCAAATTGGAACTTCTAAACGTATTAGTAATGCTCCTATCACTATTTGAAAAAATATTATAATAAACATAGATAATAGTATCAGTTTAATACTATTAGAAACAGATTTAAAATATTTACTTAACATTATAAATAAACTTATTAAAACTAATACTAAAAGCATAGCAATTATCCTATGGCTAAAGTGTATAACCTGAAAAATATCAGTAAAATTCGGAAGAAATTTTTCACTACATCCTGGCCAAGAATTACAAGATAAAGAAGCACCATATTTTGAAGTGAATGCACCTAAAGCTGCTGCACACATTGTAAGAAGCCCTGATAAAAAGATAAAAANCTTTNTAGGNTTGNTTACTATAAAAGTATTATTACTTAAGTCATACGTTTTTATAATTATTAAAAGAGTAGTTAAATAAAGTAAAAAAGCAAANATTAGATGAATGGCAACTGACCATGGTATATTTGATTTAAAAACNGTTANTCCTCCNAGACCTCCCTGNATAANTATNAAAATTAATAACAANTAAGCAAATTTATTNAAAAAANCATTTATATTTTTATTNAATATAATAANAAAAGAAAATATTAAACANATAGGNCCTATAACTAAAGCAGCATTAGCTCNNTGNATCCATTCTAAAAATATTTGAAAATAAGTATAATTTACGTTTGNAATAGTTTCTATCTTACNAGGAGTAGGAAATATAAAACCATAGCATAGTGGCCAATCAGGACATGACATACCTGANCCTGTAAGTCTAACCCANGCNCCTAATATAATTTGTAAAAAAATAGAAAATAGTAAAGTACAGCCTATTATCCTAATAATTTGTAATTTAATCTTATTCATAATTTTTATAATTTTTTCTAAAAAAAATAAAGAAAATAGTACATAAAGACAAACTTAAAAAATACCAGGTCATAGCATAATTCATATGATTAACTCTAGAAACTAAATTGGGCATAACTGGTGTGTAATTATTATTTTTAAAATTTTGTTGATATAGTATGTAGGGAGAAAGTTCTATATTGAATTCATTCTCAAAATCAGAAACATTTAACGTGTACCAAAAATTTTTTTCTCTATCATTTTTTAACTCAAAGAACTTTGGTTCTGGAATCTTAATAATATAACCTTCAATATTTTTACTATCTTTATTCTTATTAACTTTTAAGTTTTTAGATGCAGTAAAACCCTGATTAATCAATAAATACTTTCCTTCTATTTTAAAAATACTAATTCTATGAAAGCCTACTTTTCCATTTAAGGTTCTCGGTTCAAGAAAAAAATATTTATTTGTTTCAGTTACCTTATCAAATTTAACATAAGTTAAATCTTCTATATCATCTGTTAATGTGACTTTTGAAATATTTGATTTATTATTAACTTTAAAACGTTCATTATTTTGACTAATAAAAAAATCTTTATTTAATTGCCAAGTACCTAATACCAAAAGCAAAAAGACGCTTATAGAAAAGCATAAAAATAACGGTAAAGGAAAATTTTTATTCATATTAATTCATATATTTTTTTAATAGTAAATATCTTATAATTCTTAAAAGTATTATGCTAAAAATNAATANTAGAGGAAAAACTATAGTTATATAAANCTTNATGTNTATTCCTATATNAATTTCTATGTAAAATAATATAGGNACTATTAAAAAGCAAATCAAGCTNGTTGTAATCCAAGAAGCCCNATCNCCAATTTTATCTGTATTCANTTTAATATTGCACTCTTTACAANANTCCTTAAGTTTAACAANNCCTTCAAAAANTTTTTCTTTATTACAATTTGGACATTNATTAAAAATTTTNGCCTATAANAAAATTAATTTCCNCCCCACCAATAAATGGANAAAAATAAAAATAACCANACAACATCNACAAAATGCCAATACCATGCAGCCGCTTCAAAACCAAANTGATGTCCNGNTTTAAAATGCCCNGCCAAAGCTCTAAATAAGACTANAATTAAGAATATTGTTCCAANAAGNACATGAAATCCNTGAAAACCTGTAGCCATGAAGAAAGTTGAACTATAGATTCCATCNCCAAAAGCAAACTTGGCGTGNCTATANTCATATGCTTGTACAAAACTGAATAANACTCCAAGAAAAATAGTTGCAACTAAGCCCCAAATCATNCTCTTTCTATTGCCCTCTATAAGAGCATGGTGNGCCCATGTACAAGTTGTACCAGAAGTCANAAGTATAACAGTATTTAATAATGGTANATGAAATGGATCAAATACTTCTNNTCCTTGAGGNGGCCACTGTCCGCCTGTAAAAGTNACTCTACTATATTGAATAGCTTCATTAGCAAAAATACTAGCATCAAAAAAAGCCCAAAACCAAGCTACAAAAAACATTACCTCTGATGCAATAAATAAAGCCATNCCATANCTAAGNCCNATTACNACAATTGGNTTATGATGGTTTTCATNNTCTGCTTCCCTNATAACGTCTCTCCACCANCCAAACATAGTCGCNATCACTAAAAANCCTCCTATGCCAAANACCCATGANCCAAAATTTATTTTATGCATAAACATNATAGCTCCAACNGCTATNACTAAACCAGAAATTGCTCCTNCTACAGGCCANGGACTTGGATCNACTAAATGGTATGGGTGTGCTTGTTTNGATTTAGACATTACTTCTCCTCATNATNAATTATATTATATTATATTTAATTTAAATTGCTAACATTTAAATTATTTACGCTAAAAAAAGTGTAACTCAAAGTCACTGACCTTAACTCCTTTGTATTAGGATCATTTGAAATTTCAGGACTAATAAAAAATGTAACAGGCAATATCACCTTTTCGCCCGCCAATACTTTTTTTTCTTCGTAACAAAAACAGTCTAATTTATTGAAATACAATCCTGCTTTTTGCGGAGTAATATTATAAGTAGAAGTAATTAAAATATCTTTTTTAGTATTATTTACTATCTCATAATCAACTGTATTACTTTTTCCTAGTTTTGTAATAATTTGTCTTTCTATAGGTTGAAAGTAAAGTTTTAATTTTTTGGAAACATCAGCATTAAATCTAACTTTTATTGTTTTATCACTTATATATGTTGAAGGCAATTCAACAAGCTTTGGTGTTCCACCATAACCAGTAACTTTACAAAATAGATTATAAAGAGGAACTGAAGCGAATGCTAGAAAAAACATACCACTAAAGAAACAGAATACTAAAGATGCTATTTTAAGGTTTTTATTTTTCATTTTATTCAGACATTTTCAAAATAGTAATTAAATAAATAAGTAATATCAAAAGAGTTATCAGCAATGCAATGATATATTTTTTTTTCATTTAAAAGCTACTTATTAGACAAAAACTATCAATTATTAATATTAGATATAATAAAAATAAATATAAGATTGAATACTTAAATAAATTTTTAGCACTTTTATCATTTTTTTCATTTAAATTAAAAGCAAAATAAATAAATATTCCTCCTAAAATAATGGCTGAAAAAAAATATAGCAAACCGGAAAAACTAAAAAAGTAAGGTGTTAAAGATATTAAATACAGTGCAAATGAATATTTTATTATACTTCTAATAGTTTGCTTCCGCCCATATGTTACAGGTAACATAGGTATTTTTGCTCTCTTATAGTCACTGTTCATATACAATGACAAGGCCCAAAAATGAGGGGGTGTCCAAATAAATATAATCAAAAATAATATTATAGGAAAAAAGTTAAAACTTTCAGAAACAGAAACCCAGCCTATTAACGGAGGTAAAGCACCAGCAGCTCCTCCTATAACTATATTTTGATAGGTTTTTCTTTTTAACCAGATTGTGTATACAAAAATATAAAATAATATAGATAATAACAATAACAAACCAGCATAAATATTTGAAGATAAAATTAATAGCATTGTAGATAATATAGATAATACTATACCTAGTGAAAGTGCCTCTGCGGGTTTTATAAGTCCTTTTGGAATAGGTCTGTTTTTAGTTCTTTGCATAATAGAGTCAATATCTCTTTCATACCACATATTTATACATCCAGCTGCACCAGCCCCAAGTGCTATACTAAATAATGAAATAAAAGTAAGTAGTGGCTTATTATAAGTCTGTTGTGAAGCAAGAATTTGTCCTACTAATGCAGTGAAAATAGCTAAGGACATTACTCTTGGTTTAAGTAATATAAAATAGTTGTAGGCTGATCCAAATTCTGAACCAGCCTCCTTATTTAATGTGTTTCCAAACATTAATTATAACAATTAACTTAATGATCTGTCTTTTTACTTTTTTGACCAATACTTGGAAGGGTATCATAGGTATGAAACGGAGGAGGAGAGCTTGTTTTCCATTCAAGCGTATCAGGTTCACCACCCCATGGGTTATCAGGACATTTTTGTCCAAAATATAAAGTTCTAAATAGTATCACTATAAACCACACTACTGCTATTCCAGAGATGTAAGATCCATATGTTGCAACTGCATTCCATCCTGCATATGCATCTGGATAATCAGCGTACCTTCTTGGCATTCCCTGTAAACCCAAAAAGTGCATAGGAAAGAATGTTAGATTAACTCCTATAAACATTAACCAAAAATGAACTCTTCCCATCCACTCAGAATACTGTCTACCTGATATTTTACCAAACCAATAATAGAAACCAGAAAAAAGTGCAAAAACTGCTCCAAGAGAAAGAACATAATGAAAATGTGCAACCACATAGTATGTATCATGTAAAACTGTATCTATACCAGCATTTGCGAGAACAACACCTGTTACCCCTCCTAGGGTAAAGAGAAAAATAAAGCCAATTGCAAACAACATTGGGGTAGTAAATCTTATAGACCCTCCCCACATAGTTGCTATCCAACTAAAAATTTTAATTCCGGTCGGTACTGCTATGACCATTGTAGCAGCTGTAAAATATGCTTTTGTATCTACATCCAATCCTACTGTATACATATGATGAGCCCAAACTACAAATCCTACTACACCAATAGAAACCATAGCATATGCCATCCCTAAGTAACCAAAGACTGGTTTTCTTGAGAAAGTAGAAACAACATGGCTAACAATACCAAAAGCAGGTAAAATTAAAATATACACTTCAGGATGCCCAAAGAACCAAAATAAATGCTGAAATAAAATTGGATCTCCTCCACCTTCTGGCGCAAAGAATGCTGTTCCAAAATTACGGTCTGTTAATAGCATTGTAATTGCTCCTGCCAAAACAGGTAATGATAATACTAGCAAGAAAACTGTAACTAATATTGACCAAACAAAAAGAGGCATTCTATGCAAAGTCATATCTGGAGTCCTCATATTGAAAATGGTAGTTATAAAATTTATAGCTCCCAATATTGAAGAAGCTCCAGCTAGGTGTAGACTTAAAATAGCCATGTCAACTGCTGGACCAGAGTGTCCTAAATTACTTGAAAGAGGAGGATAAATTGTCCAGCCTGTTCCTGCCCCACCTTGAACAAATGGACTAGCCATTAATAATATAAATGCAGGGACTAAAAGCCAAAAACTAATATTATTCATTCTAGGAAATGCCATATCAGGTGCCCCGATCATAATAGGCACAAACCAATTACCAAATCCCCCAATCATAGCTGGCATAATCATGAAAAAAATCATTATTAAACCATGCGCCGTAGTTAAAACATTATACATTTGATAATCACCATTTAAAATACCATCACCAGGGGCAGATAATTCAGTCCTCATAATGAGAGACATTATTCCTCCAATAATACCTGCAATAATGGCAAAGATTAGATACATAGATCCTATATCTTTGTGATTAGTTGAAAAGACCCATCTTTTCCAACCTTTTACTTCATGATCATGTTCATGCTCAATAACTGTAGCTACCATATTTTTACTCCAATCTGTTTATTTATTTGCAAATTTATTATTTTTACTTGCATATTTTGTCTTAGCTTCTTCTATCCAAACTTCAAATTCTTCCTGTGTTACTACATGTATCTCTATAGGCATTGATTGATGATTTACTCCACATAGTTCAGAACACATACCATAAAATATACCTGTTTTTTCAGCTTTAAACCAAGTCTCATTTAATCTACCTGGAACAGCATCTGTTTTAACGCCAAAAGCAGGAATTGCCCAACTGTGAAGTACGTCTGCAGCAGTGACTTGCATTCTTACAATCTTATTTACTGGAACAACTACTTTTGTATCAGTTGTTAACATTCTTTTATAAGGTTTATCTTCTTCAAGCTCATCTTCACTTTGAACCATAAAAGCTTCATAAGAGAAATTACCATTATCAGGATACTCATAGCCCCAATACCATTGATAACCAATTGCTTTAATCGTTAAGTCTGGTTCAGGAATAACATCTTGTTTATATAATAATTTAAAAGAAGGAATTGCTATAACCACCAAAATCAAAACAGGTACAGCAGTCCACAATATTTCTATAAGTGTATTGTGTACAGTTTTAGAAGGATTAGAATTCTTTTTAGCAGAATATTTGTAACATACCCAAATTATCAAACCTAAAACAAATAAAGTGATTATTGCCATAATAATGGTTACAAAAGCATGCATACTGTAAACATCTCTGGCAACTTCAGTAACAGGGTTTTGCAAATCAATACCATAATCTTCTGCGATACCCCTTGGTTCAATAGCGCAAAGTCTTTGTATAAAGGAAATTGGATATACCAACATGGATGTAAATATTAAGGTAACTAATTTTTTTGATTTATTAAAAATTTCTAACATAAAAACCCTTTATTCTTTATATTCTATAAATTAGCGTAATTATTTTAAATTTCACTATTTATTATTGCTAACATATACATTATAACATTTCTATAATAAATTAAATTTTAATTTAACAAATTAATTGTTTTAAATTTAAATATAAGTATTTTAAAATAAAAGGATTTTATTATGTCATTTGATGAAAAAAAATATTTGGAAGACCATAAGAAAACTTGGAAAACATTTATAAATTTATCTATTAAAGGCTCCATTGTAATAACAATCGTTCTAATTTTAATGGCTATCTTTCTTACAAACTCATAGAGATAATTAATAAATTTTAATATTGAAGGTCAAATAATAGATAATCTTTTAGCTACCCTTAATTCTAAACAAAAAGAAGCAGTTTCCCAATTGCATGGGCCATTAATTGTTTTAGCAGGTGCTGGAACTGGGAAGACAAGAGTTCTAACTACCAAATTATCAAAAATCATTAGGGAAAATTATGCTAGTCCTTACGAAATATTGACTGTTACTTTTACTAATAAGGCAGCTAATGAAATGAAAAACAGAGTAGAAAGTATATTAAAAATTAATACAGGTGGATGGTGGATAGGAACTTTTCACTCAATGGGAGCAAGAATATTAAGAAAAAACCCTGAAATAGTTGGATTAAAAAAACATTTTACAATTATTGATACTGATGATCAATTAAAACTTCTAAAGCAGGTATTATCTTTTCACGACATAGATGAAAAAAGATGGCCTGCAAAAAATTTAAGTTTTGTCATTCAAAGATGGAAAGATAAAGGATTAAACCCAGAAAATATTGATGAACATGGTAGCGAGTTTGCAAATAACAAAGGCGCGATCCTATATGAAACTTATCAAAAAAGATTAAAAACACTAAATGTTGCTGATTATGGAGATTTATTATTAGAAAATCTGAATATATTTACTAAGCAACCCGATATTAAAAATTATTATAAAAATAAATTTAAATTTATTTTAGTTGATGAATATCAG
This sequence comes from Alphaproteobacteria bacterium TMED62, assembly GCA_002170595.1. Taxonomy (GTDB): domain Bacteria; phylum Pseudomonadota; class Alphaproteobacteria; order TMED109; family TMED109; genus TMED131. The sequence continues at coordinate 134 of NHDP01000011.1, read as the reverse complement.
GATACAAATATGTGCCAATATTATTGGTTACAAAATATTGTAAATCAAAATCAAAATATTTGTGTTGTAGGAGATGATGATCAATCTATTTACTCATGGAGAGGAGCAGAAGTAAGAAATATATTTAAATTTGA
>NHDP01000010.1 GCA_002170595.1 Alphaproteobacteria bacterium TMED62 | reverse complement strand
AAGATTCTAGGGCATGTGAGAGTCTATAGAGTATTAATAGTATATATATATATATTATATACTTTATTCTTAACTCTTATTTATTATTATTAAAATTCTTTGTTTATTATTATTTTATCTTAATAGTTATATATATATATATTATATATACACCTACTACAGCTAACTCTTATTATCTCTATTAGTTAATTATTTATTATTATTAATAATAATTACTATTAAACCAAGAATATAACTTAATGATTGTTTCTATATCTTGTTTTCTTTTATGATAAGGATAAGCTTGTTCTAATTTTAAATAGACATCATCAGCCATAGATTTACTTCTATCTTCTTTCCAACCACAAAGGGCACTTCTAAATGATGCATCTAATCCTTGTCTTTTAAAAAAAGTATTTAGTGTTGGTCTAAAAGAATGAAAATCTCTAAAGCTAATCTCTTTATCTAAATTAGATGTTTTTATTTCTTTTTTAGAGTGCCCACATTTTTCTTTGTGTTTACCAAATCTTTTTGAAAGGTAATGACTTCTTTTATTATATTTTTTTAATACTGTTTCATTTAATATATAATCACCTGGTGTTTCATTAATTAGTTTTTTTATTAAATCATTATACTGAGATGCAATAGGAACATATCTACGACCAAAGCTATGATACCTATCACTTTTAGTAGCAGAAAAATAAATACATCTAACTTGTTGATGACTTTTAATATCATCTTTTTTAATGCTACATATTTCTTCTATCCTTGCTCCTGTAAACATGGCTATTATGATTGCGTGTTTTAGATTTGAATTTAGACTACTTGATTTTGTTTCTAATAAATCTTTCACATCATCTACTCCATCTCCAAAATATTTAGCCCTCCATGCTAATCTCTTACCTGGTAAATGCTTAGGTAATTTTATATCTCTAAAAGGATTTCCCTGTTGAGCTTCTTTAACTCCAATAGAGTCAGCTAAGAAGTCCCAATATTGTCCTAAAGGGTTTAAGTAACCCCCAATAGTTTTTGGAGTAAGACCTTTCTTATCAAATAAATAATTTTTATATTTAACTACTAATGGTCTGTCTATGCCATCTATTGTTGAGTGATATTTAGAAAATGCTTTTAGCTTTGCTATTTTCTGGTCAAGACCTCTTGCTTTAATTTTATCTCTTTTATTTTCTTTTTCAAATTCATCAAGAAAAGATGTAAAAGATTTGTTTGAAATATTATCTATATATTCTTTAGCTTTGCCTGTTGTATCTGACTTTAAGATAGCATCTATTTTATTTGGGTTTGTTTTTTGTCTTTCATCTAATTCTATAAATTGTAGTGCATCATCAACTGCATCAGCTTGTACCTCACTTAGTAAGTCTGGAGTTTCTTTTCTTGCTTGTTCTATCTTAAGTTTATTTTCAATAGCTAGTTTTTCTGCTTTTGTTTTTATATTACCAGATTTCAACTCATTCCTTAAATAATCAAACTGTAGTTTTATTTTACTTAATAAATAGTTTCTAACTTTATGAGCATCTTCTAAATTATCTTTATGTGCTTTAGTTGACTTTAAATACTCTTTATTGTTTTCATAATAAAACTGAAGTTCTTTAGGAATTCTTATTCTAAACACCCAGGTGTTATCTTTTATAAATAAGTATTTTGTATCCATTGTGTATACTATTTGTGTATACTATAAATTTCTNAAAGTCAANGTATGCTTGTAAAGTATGCTGGTANNGNCTCTTAGAGTTNTGAGGTGCCCAGGGGTGGGATTGAACCACCGACACTGCGATTTTCAGTCGCATGCTCTACCAACTGAGCTACCTAGGCACATTAATTAGAATAATAAAATAACTGTTATTGTCTATGTTTTTTTTATAACTTTTTATGTAACAATTCTCCTCGAGCTAGCCATTCAAATATAGACCCTTCGAACAATCTTGAGTTTTTTTTTTTCATTAATTCGTGAGCAACAAACCAGTTAATTGAACTTTCTAACCCCGAATAACAAAAGAATATTGTGTCTTCTTCTCTATTTAGTTCAGAATAATCATATATTTTTTTTAATACTTTTATATCATTAAAACTTAAACCTCTGCTTTTTAAAAACCACTTAGACGGTATATTTAAAGCTCCTTTAATGGTTCCAAACTCTTTAAATCCTTTTAACTTATTTATTCCTAGATAAAAATCTTTTTCTCTAGAATCTACAATCTGATAGTTATTTTTTTTATTTTTTAACATATCAATATTTGCTAAGATACTTTTGTTAATATTTATTTTATAGTTATTCACTGGTTCTAATTTAAATTCACCTTCTTCAGTTAGTAAATCAAATTTTTTCTTAAAATCCGGATACCCTCCATCTAATATAGCTATTTTTTCATGTCCAAGAAGCTTGAACGAAAAATAAATTGCTGTAGTCTCAGCCATAGCATAATAATCACTAACTTTTTTTGGATATAAAATTACTTGATCTTCTTTTCTTATTCCCATTTTTTTTAAAATATTAACCAAATTATAATATTTTGGTAATTGCATAGCTACTCCATTAATATTGGATCTCCACCCATCCTTATAAAAATTAGTGTATTGAGAGCATTTTATGTGTTCAACCAAATATGAATTATATGAAGAACCTACTTCAATTAACTTTACATTCTCTTTACATAAATTTTTTGATACCCATATTGGATTAACTAAAGGATTTGATATTACTGATGTATTAAAAAGAAAAACAAAAATTAAGCATAAAATTTTCATCAATATATTGTACTTAAAATATGATGATATACTATAAATATTATTTAATTAATTAGTATTAGTTTTTATAATAATCCTTATAGATAGTAATTATTCTCAATAGGCCTATTATAATCAATATTATTAACTATTAAAGGGAGAACATTATGTGGAAAAGACCTGAAATTCGTGAAGTAGCTGTTGGTTTAGAAATCAATTGTTATGCATGCGCAGAGCTTTAAGCTTTGAGTAAATAATACACCATGTTTGTTGTCTCCTATATATTATAATTAACTTCAATGTTTATTAGAGTATTGGGAGCAGCAGCAGGTGGAGGTTACCCTCAATGGAATTGTAATCATCCTAATAGCAGATTAGCTAGAAACCTTTACCCAAGTGCGGTTAAAAGAACTCAGTCTTCATTAGCAATAAGCCTTGATAAAAGAAGATGGTTTATCTTAAATGCTTCTCCTGATTTAAGACAACAACTTTGGGAAAATACCGAGCTAATGCCAGCCGAAAATGATCCGTTAAGATATAGTCCAATAATGGGAGTTTTTCTTACGAATGCTGATGTAGATCATACTGCTGGTTTAATAAATTTGAGAGAATCACAAGCATTTAATCTGTATGCAACGCAAAGGGTAATAAATGTTCTTAATAGTAATAGTATTTTTAATGTATTAAACCCTAAATTTGTTAATAAAGTTTCAGTTAAACTTAATAGTTACTTAGAGTTATTAAATGCAGATAAGTCTGCTAGTGGTATTAAAGTAAAAGCTTTTGCCGTACCTGGAAAAGTTGCTTTATGGTTAGAAGATGAAAATAAAGGCCCTAATTTTGGATCTGTTGATGAAGATACAATTGCATTAGAAATTTGTAATGAAGAAACTGGGTCTAGTTTCTTTTATATTCCTGCTTGCGCGTATGTACCAGATTGGCTAAAAGAAAAACTTAATAACACTAATTTGCTATTTTTCGATGGTACTCTTTGGACAGATGATGAAATGATTACACAAAAAGTTGGAATTAAAACCGGCAAAAGAATGGGGCATATCAGTATGTCAGGAAAAGAAGGATCGTTAAATATTTTTAAAGACCTAAAAATAAATAGAAAGGTATTTATTCATATTAATACCACAAATCCTGCTCTATTAGATGATTCTTCAGAAAGAAGGGTTTTAGAAGATGCAGGATGGGAAGTAGCATATGACACTATGGAGATTAAGATATGATAATGCCAGCTCCATTTTATCCTGGCCCATCCAAAGAGTATGAAAATGATAGACCTTTAGATAGACAAGAGTTTATTGATGCATTAGTAGAATTAGGAAATCAGAGATATCATAGCTTACATCCTTTCCATAAACTACTACACAATGGAAAGTTGAGTTTTTCTCAAGTACAAGCTTGGGCTTTAAATAGATTTTATTATCAATGGTCTATTCCAAGAAAAGATTTAACATTAATGGCTAGAATAAACGATGTTAACCTTAGGTTGGAGTGGCGTTCAAGAGTTATAGATCATGAAGGCGATATAGATGGTAGTGGAGGAATTGCAAGATATTTACAATTATGTGAAAAACTTAATCTTGATTTAGAATATGTTAAGTCTTGTAAAGGCTTACTTCCTGCAACTAGGTTTGCTGTGGATGCATATGTTAATTTTGTTGAGAATAAATCATTATTAGAAGGAATTGCTTCATCACTAACAGAAATATATGCCCCTGCCATTCACCAAGAAAGGATTGCAGGATTGTCTAAGCATTATGAGTGGGCAGATGATTATGCTCTTGCATATTTTAAAAAACGAATTAATCAAGCAAGAAGAGATGTTGATTTTGGAAGAGAATGGGTGATTAACAATGCTAAAACTAGAAGTGATCAAGAAGCTGTACTAAATGCTGTAAAATTTAAGACAGAAGTATTGTGGGCTCAATTAGATGCGTTATATCATTCATATATAGAGCCTGGGAATATTCCTCCAGGATGTTTTATTCCTGAAGAGTGTAAACTTAAAAACTTTAAAAAATGACAAAACTACTTAATTTAAAAGAAAATGATATACCTAAATTGCCTAGACATGCTAAGTTAAGGTTTGATGAAGCAAGAAAAAAATGGATTATTAATGCACCTGAAAGAGTTTTTGAATTAGATGAAATTGCAGGAGAAGTAATGCAACTTATAGATGGGAAGTCTTCAATAATTGGAATAGTAGATATATTAGTTAAAAAATTTGAGGGTGCTTCTAAAGACGTTGTTAAGAAGGATGTCTTGTCATTGTTACAGCCTTTGGCTGAAAAAGGGTTTATTGTAATATGAGAGATATTGAAACTAAAAATTGTGCTGAGATCAAAAGTTATTCTTCACCAGAAAAAAAAAGAAAACTTTTAATTCCCTATGCTGTTCTTTGTGAATTAACACACAGATGTCCTTTATCTTGCCCTTACTGTTCTAACCCTGTAGAACTAGAATTAAAATCAAATGAAATAGATACTGGCACATGGAAAAAAGCATTATCCGAGGCAATTAAAATAGGTATTTTACAAGCACATTTTTCTGGTGGAGAACCTACTGCTAGAAAAGATTTGGAAGAACTAGTTCATCATGCATCTTCAAATGGATTGTACACAAACTTAATAACCTCAGGCGTTTTAGTTACTGAGGAAAGACTTAAAAAATTATATGATGCTGGGTTGGATCATGTGCAAATATCTATCCAGGACACCGATCCAAAAAATTCTGAAAAGATTGCAGGATTTAAAGGACATCAAAAAAAAATAGATACCTGTTTACTTGTTAAAAAAGTTGGAATTCCTCTTACAATTAATTCCGTTATGCATAGACAAAATCTTCACAATCTAAAATCAATGATTGAACTCGCAATTGAACTTGAAGCTGAAAGATTAGAAGTTGCTCAAGTACAATACTATGGTTGGGCACTTAAAAATCAAACTGCTTTTCTGCCTACTAGAGATCAATTAGATGAAGCTACTAAAATAGTTGAAGAAGCTAGAATTAAATACAAAGGAATTCTAGCAATAGATTATGTAGTGCCAGATTATTATGCGAAAAAACCAAAATCTTGTATGGGTGGATGGGGAAGACAATTCCTTAATATTACTCCAGCAGGAAAAGTACTGCCTTGCCATGCGGCAGAGTCCTTAGACTTTTTAAACTTTGATAATATCAAAGATAGACCATTATCTTGGATATGGGAACATTCTGAATCTTTTAACAGATTTAGAGGAACTGACTGGATGCCGGAACCATGTAGATCATGTGATAGAAAAGAAATTGATTGGGGTGGATGTAGATGTCAGGCTTTTGCTCTTACAGGAAATGCTGATGCTACAGATCCTACTTGTGAATTTTCTCCATACAGAAACGTGCTTGAAGAACCTTTGTCCAAAGCTGGGAGTGAGACGCCTGATTTTATTTATAGAAAATTTACTAAACAAATTTCTATTAAATAACTAAGCTTACTTTATGATAAAATCTAAATCATATAAAATATGTGTTTTCTGTGGCAGTAAAAGTGGTAATGATGGAAACTATTTAAAAATAGCTTTCAAGGTAGGAAAAAAGCTATCTGAAAAAAAATATACAATAATTTATGGAGGAGGAAAAACTGGTTTGATGGGAGCTCTTGCTGAAGGTGTCACTTCCAATAAAGGAAATTTATTTTCAATAATTCCAAGATATTTTAAAAATAAGAATATTTTTTTAAAAAATTCAAATAAAATTTTATATACTAAAGACTTTTATGAGAGAAAAAAAAATATGATAAAGCATGCTGATATTTTTTTTGTCTTACCAGGAGGATTTGGTACTTTAGATGAATTATTTGAAGTAATATCGTTAAATCAACTTGATGTCATTAAAAAAAAAGTTGTATTATTGAATACTAATAATTTTTGGAATNCTTTAANAGNNCTCATAANNGATTTGAAAAAGAATGGTTTTTTNTATACTAAAGAAAATATTATTTTCAAAANTTCANTTGCTAAANCTATTGAATTCATAGAAANTAGTTTNANNANTAAGTAATNAAAGAGGAAATTGTGAATAAAATATTGGTANAAAATCCNGTTGTAGAATTAGANGGAGATGAAATGACNAGNATAATNTGGNANCTNATNAANNATNAACTTATACTTCCNTGGCTAGANATNGATTTAAAATATTATGACCTTNGNGTACNAAGNAGAGANAANACANATGATCAAATTACTATAGATGCNGCTGNAGCNATTAANAAATATAGAGTAGGAGTAAAATGTGCAACTATTACTCCTGATGAAGCAAGAGTAGAAGAGTTTAATTTAAAACAAATGTGGCGATCTCCTAATGGTACTATTAGAAATATTTTGGGTGGTACAGTTTTCAGACAACCAATTATTATAAAAAATATTCCAAGGTATGTTCCTACATGGACTAAACCTATAGTCATAGGAAGACATGCATTTGGAGACCAATATAGAGCTACAGATCTTGTTATTCCTGGTCCTGGTAAGTTAAAATTAGTATTTGAACCAGTAAATGGCGAAACTATTACCAAAGATGTTTTTGACTTCAAAGATAAAGGCTGTGCTTTAAGTATGTATAATCTAGAAGAGTCTATAGAAGGCTTTGCTAGAGCCTGTTTTAATTATGGTCTTAATCTGGGATGGCCTGTATATATGTCTACAAAAAACACTATTTTAAAAGCTTATGATGGATTATTCAAAGATACTTTTGAAAAGGTTTTTTTAAAAGAATTTAAAAGCAAGTTTGATAAGAAGGGTATTATTTATGAACATAGACTAATTGATGATATGGTAGCATGTGCTATGAAATGGGAAGGAGGTTTTGTTTGGGCTTGTAAAAACTATGATGGTGATGTGCAGTCTGATACTATAGCACAAGGATTTGGTTCTCTTGGTTTAATGACCTCCGTATTAATGACACCTGATGGAAATGCAATTGAGGCTGAGGCAGCACATGGAACTGTTACTAGACACTATAGACAGTATCAAAAAGGTAAAGAAACCTCAACTAACTCTATTGCCTCAATATTTGCTTGGTCACAGGGACTTTCATACAGAGCGGCTTTTGATAATAATGAAGATTTAAAAAAGTTTTCTTCAGACCTAGAGTATGCTTGCATTAAAACTGTTGAAGAGGGATTTATGACAAAAGACCTTGCTTTATTAGTGGGCATGAACCAAAAATGGATGGAAACTAAAGAATTTATAAATAAAATTGCGGAT
>NHDP01000009.1 GCA_002170595.1 Alphaproteobacteria bacterium TMED62 | reverse complement strand
CCTCATAATAAAATTTTGGTCTTAGATTCTACAATTGGACAAAATACATATAATCAGATAGATTCTTTTCATCTAAATATAGGTTTAACTGGAGTAATAATGACAAAGCTTGATGGTTCAGCTAAAGGTGGTTCTTTGATAGGAATAACAAGAAAATACAATTTACCAATACATGCTTTAGGAGTTGGTGAGAAAATTGATGATTTAATTCCATTCATTCCAAAAGATTTTATTAATGCACTATTAGGTGATAATACAGGAGAAACTAAATGAAGGCCTATATAAAACTATTTTTTGAAGTAATTCCACTAATGGTATTTTTTCTAGTAAACTCTTACTATGGAATATATCAAGCAACCTTATACTTTATGATTTCATCTGTTATTGCTATACCAATAGCATGGTACATAGACAAAAAAATTCCATGGATGCCAATTGTTACTGGTTTTTTTATTCTATTTTTTGGAGGTTTAACTCTTTTTTTTAATGATGAAAACTTTATTAAATTTAAACCGACAATTATAAATATTACTTTTGCTACAATACTTTTAATTGGTTTAAAGTATAATAAGTTATTTTTAAGAATGGCAATGAGTAGAGCTTTTAATTTAAAAGATAGTACTTGGAGAAAGCTAACATTACGATGGTCAATATTTTTTATATTACTGGCTTTAATCAATGAAATAGTCTGGCGCACACAGTCTACGGATTTTTGGGTAAGTTTCAAAGTTTTTGGAATATTACCATTAACATTAATATTTGCTATCTTTCAATTACCATTAATAACAAAAGATAGTAATATAGAAAAAAATAAACTTAATGACTGAAATCAATTTTAAAAAAATTAAGGCTTGGCCTTTTCAAGAAGCTTTAAAGTTAAAAAATAGAATTTCTAAAATGAACAATAAAAAAAATGTTACCTTTGAAACAGGTTATGGCCCCTCGGGCGATCCTCATATAGGAACATTTGCTGAGGTACTTAGAACAAATATGGTAAGAAACTGTTTAAAACAAATTTCAAATTTCTCAACCAATTTAATTACTTTCTCTGATGATTTGGATGCTTTAAGAAAAGTGCCTGATGATTATCCTTTTCCTGAAAAACTAGAAAAATATATAAACTGTCCTTTAAGTATGATCCCTGACTTTACGGGAAAATATAATAGTTATGCTGATAGAAATAATAATATATTAAAAGATTTCTTAAATAATTTTGGTTTTGAATATAATTTTATTTCTTCTACGGGTTTTTATAAAAAAGGTAAATTTGATAAGCAACTGTTAATAATTTTAAAAAATTACGATAAAATTATGAATGTAATACTACCTACTCTAAGAAAAGAAAGAAGAGAGAGTTATTCTCCTTTTTTACCTATATGTAAACAGTCAAAAAAAGTTCTCCAAGTTCCAATAAAGATTATTGATAAACAAAATGGAATAATTGCTTATAAAAAAAATAATCATTATGAAGAAACTTTAGTAACAGGTGGCAACTGTAAATTACAATGGAAAGTAGATTGGGCAATGAGATGGTCAGCATTAGATGTAGATTATGAAATGAATGGTAAAGATTTAATACCTTCATATGAATTATCAAGTAAAATTTCAAATTTTATAGAGAATAAGGTTCCAGTGAATATGAGTTATGAGCTTTTTTTAGATAATAAAGGAGAAAAAATATCTAAATCAAAAGGAAATGGTTTAAGTATTGAGGAATGGCTAGAATATGGATCCTATAATAGTTTATCCTTGTTTATGTATAATAATCCTGGTAGAGCAAAACGCCTTTACTTTGATTGCATACCTAAGAACATGGATGACTATAGAAAGTTATTTAATAATATACAAAACCAAGATGATATTAAAAAATTAGATAATCCTTTATGGCATATACATCAAAAAAAAATTCCATCCCATACTTATCCTATTGACTTTACTAACCTTTTAAATTTAGTAACAGCCTTAAATACAACTAATGCGTCTACTATAAAAGATTTTGTAAGAATATACTTGAAAGAAAGCATAAGTATTGCTGCTGAAAAAGAATTAGACAATGTCATTTTATTATCTATACAATATTATAAAAAATTCATTTTACCTAATATTAATAAAAGAAAGCCTAACAAAGATGAAAGTAAGGCTATTAAAAAACTTGTATCTGAAATTAAAAATTTGCAAGACCATATAAATGCAGAAGACTATCAAAATATTATATATAGAATAGGTAAGGAAATTTTTCCTGATGATTTAAGGAGATGGTTTATATCATTATATCAAATACTATTTGGGTCTGATAGTGGTCCTAGGCTAGGTTCATTTTTTTATGTTTATGGTAAAAAAAATGTTTTATCTTTATTAGAAAGGTCAATAAGTTAACTTTAATTAAATATAAACTCTTTTAAAGCATGTTCATTTAATTGTTTAGTTACTTTTGTATCTATTAGTTCAATTAGTTTATTAACTCTATTGTTCACAACTTTATTCCTTTTATTTATAGAAAAGTTATTTGATAACATTATATCAATATTCGAGGAAACCTTTAATATTTTAGTTGAACCCTCATTATTAGTAAATGTTAAATCAAAATTAAGTGTAGTAGTATAGGTATTTTTCTTTTCTTTAATTACTGAAAGTATTGATTTATTTTCTAAATTTTTCTGTGTCCAGCTTGTATCTATTTTAAGAATATTTAAATATGAACTATTTTGGTCTCCACTAATAGCAAATTTAATTAAAATCCAGTCTTCAAAATTCTTTAAAACTTTTTTGTTAATAGTTGTAATCAATTCATTTTTATTATGTAAATCATTTAATTTATTTTTTTTAATTTCAAAACTATTAACATTCAGATTTACCTTAGCCACATTTGCACTATCTGCCTCTAAATTATTATATTGGTAACTACATCCATTCAATAGAAGAATAAAAAAATTTATAAAAAAAAATACTTTCAACATTAAATTTTTTTTAAACACCATTCTAATATTGCTTTTTGAACATGTAATCTATTTTCTGCTGCATCCCAAACAATTGATATTTTGTTATCATCTATTATTTCTCCAGAAACCTCTTTACCTCTTTTTGCTGGAAGGCAATGTAAAAAAGCATATTTTTCATGTGCTCCTTTTAGATTTTTTTTATTAACCTGATATTTCATAAAATATTTTTCACTTAAATTATTCATTTTACTGCCCATTGAAAACCAAGTATCTGTAATTACACAATTACTATTATTAACAGCTTCTTTTATGTCTTGTGTAAAAATAACATTCTTTTTGCCTTTAGAAATTTTTTTTAAGTCAGCATTAAGCCTTACTTGTTTTGGATGAGCAATATAAAGATTAAATCCAAATATATTAGAGGCCTCAACCCAAGAATAAAGAACATTATTAAGATCTCCCATCCAAGTTACTTTTTTTTTTAAAATTTTTCCTCTATTTTCTTCATAGGCCATTATATCAGCCATTACCTGACATGGATGAGATAAGTTACTTAACCCGTTAATAATTGGTGCATTAGCATAACTTTCATATTCTAGTAATTTATGGTGATTATTGGTCCTGATCATAAAAGCTTGACAATATCTATCTAAAACTCTGGCTGTATCAGCAACTGTTTCTCCTCTTGCTAAATGAGTTGTACTCTCATCAAGAATTATAGCTTGTCCTCCTAACTCTTTAATAGCTATCTCAAATGAAACTCTAGTCCTTGTAGATGGTTTTTCGAAAATCATAGCTAGGTTAACACCATAAAGGCTATTTTTAAATGACCTAGTTTTTATTCTTGATTTCTTTAGTGAAACAGCTCTATTTAGTATTTTATTTAGTTCTTTTTTCTTTATATCAGACAAGTTTATAAAGTTTCTTTTATTTATATTCACTTACGACCTCTTTTATGATTGCTATAGCTTTTTCAGCTTCTTTCTTTGTTATATTCAATGGCGGCAATAATCTAATAACATTATTAGATGCTGGTACTACCAATAATTTTTTTTCCCTTAAAATTTTAGTTAAATCTAAATTGGAGACATTACATTTAATACCAATCATTAATCCTTTTCCATAACATTCAGTGATAACGTTGGAGTATTTAGTTATTAATTTATTTAACTGTTTTTCTATATATATTCCTAAATTTATAACATTATTTAAAAGTTTTTTTTTTGAAATTTCCTGAATTACAGCTAAACTCACTGCACATGCTAATTGATTGCCTCCAAAAGTAGAACCATGACTACCAGGCTCAATAACTTTTGATACTTTATCATTTAATAAAATAGCTCCTATAGGAAATCCACCCCCCAATCCTTTAGCAGATGTTAATAAATCTGGCTTGATGCTACTCCATTCATGAGCAAACAACTTACCTGATCTACCCATACCACATTGAACTTCATCTAAGGCCAATAAAATTTTATTTTCATTACATACTTTTCTCACCTGTTTCAAAAATTTTATAGTAGCAACATTGATTCCGCCCTCTCCTTGTATCGGCTCTAAAAAAACTCCTGCTATTTCTTTATTTATAATCTTTTTTAGCTTATCTATACTATTAAAATTTATCCTAACAAACCCACCAGTTGTTGTGCGTCTGGGTAAAAATCCTTCTCTGTGATTATCACTCGAACCTGCTAATATACCTGTTAATGTTCTGCCATGAAAAGCATTATTAAACACAATTATTTTAGTCTTTTTGTAGTTCCTTTGAGCATGATGAAATTTTCTAATTATTTTAATCGCACCTTCTGTAGCCTCAGCTCCTGAATTACAAAAAAAAACTTTTTCTGCAAAAGATTTTTTGCAGATTTCTTTTGCTAAATCTTCCTGTTCTTTAATTTGATATAAATTTGAGGTATGCCAGAGCTTTTTAGATTGTTGCCTTAATGCTTTTAATAAAACCTCATTAGAATGTCCCAAACAATTTACTGCTATGCCAGACGCAAAGTCTAAATATTTTTTTTTATCACTTGAATATAGCCAAGCACCTTTACCATGAGTAAAAGTAATATTAATTCTTGAATAATTTGAGAGTAAATAATTGGACATGATAAAGTATCAGGGCTTAAGCATCCATCCTTTTTTTAAAATATTATAACTAAATAAATATAGTAGCAAATTTAGCACACTTAAATAAGTAATTCCATAAACCAAATGATGACTTACATCTTTTTCAAAAGCACTTCTAAATCCATCTATTATATAATAAAAAGGATTATATAAGCTAATTGTATAAAAAGGTTCTGGTAGCTTATCAATGTTATAAAAAGTCCCTGAAAGAAATGTTAGCGGTGTAATAATAAAATTGGTTATTCCCGACATATTATCAAACTTTTCTGACCAGATACCTGCAACTAAACCCAATAGTGCTAGAAGTATTGATCCCAATATGGTGTACGCAATCATTATTAAAATATTATACAGGTAGAGATCAACAAAAGGGTATATAAAAAAATAAGTTAAAACTCCAACAAGAATAGACCTTATTATTGCAGCTGCTAAATATGAAAAGATAATTTCATTAGCATTAAGTGGAGGCATCAATAAATCTACTATATTACCTTGCATTTTAGAGCCTAAAATGGAAGAAGAAGTGTTTGCAAAGGCATTTTGCATCATAGCCATTACAACCAATCCTGGAGCTAAGAAATTTATATAATTAAATTCATAATTCACTCTAGAACTAAAAGCTATTGATATTACTAAAAAAAATAATAAAGAAGTAAAAGCTGGGGCAATTATAGTTTGTTGATAAACTTTGCAGAACCTTTTAGTTTCTTTTACGAATAAAGTATATACTCCTATCCAATTTATTACTTTTATTGTTTTATTTTTCTTCATTAACTATAGACCCTTCTTCTACATCCCAGCCGTTCAAAAGTTCTTTAGCATACATTGCTTTTCGTCCAGCTCTTTGAACTTTTATAAACCTTATAAAACCATATTTACAAGATATAAGTAAGTTTTTATCAGTTACATATCCAAATTTTTTATTTTCTTTTTTTTCACCATCAATTTTTGCATCTAGTATTTTTATTAATTCACCTTTTAGATAACATTTGGCTCCTGGAGTAGGACTAAATGCCCTAATCTTACCTAATACTTCTGATGCTGAACAGTTAAAATTAATATATGTATCTTCTTTTTTAATTCGATAGCAATAACTAGCTTCACTGTGATTTTGTGCTTCAGGTTTTATAATGTTATTTGCAAAACTTTCAATATTTTTTACTAAATTTATTGATGCCAAATTTACTAGTTTATCTAACAAAGTACCATAATTATATTTATCATCTATTTCCATTCTTTGTTTATAAATTATGTTTCCTTCATCTAGTTCTTCATTCATTATTATTAAAGTATAACCAGTTTCTTTTTCATTATTTAATAATGTGTGTTGGACAGGTGAAGCTCCTCTCCATTTAGGTAATAATGAAGTGTGAATGTTTATACAACCATATTTAGGTATTTTTAATATTTCTTTAGGCAGAATTAAACCAAATGAAAATACAATAATGAAGTCTAGATTTAAATCTTTTAGAGCTTTTATATTTCCTATATTTGTAAAATCATTCAACGTTTTTATACGTATATTATTTTTTATTACTTCTTTAAATAAAATATTTTGATTTTTTTTCTTTCCTCTTCCTGCTCTTTTTGGCTCTTTAGTATATACTATTTGTAGTTTATGTTTACTATCTTTAAGAACTTTGAAAGGCTCTAAAGTAAATTTAGAACCGCCAGCAAAATAAGCTAAGCTTAATACTTTATTCATTTTTTATTTTTTTTTTTTAATTTAATTAATTTTTTAATAATAATATTTTTTTTTAATTTACTGATATGATCTACAAAAAGCTTTCCATCCAAATGGTCTATTTCATGTTGAATACATGTCGCTTCTAAACCACTAAAAACCTCTTTACAAAAAACTCCTTTGACATTTTGAAATTTTATAATTATTTCAGTAGGTCTTTTAACTTTAGCATATTGTGTTGGAAGAGATAAACAACCTTCCTCAAATTCTGAATTTTCTGTTGATAATTTAATAATTTCTGGATTAATTAATTTTAAAGGTTTTTTATTATTACTTTTATCATTACAGTCCACTACTACTAACCTTTTTAAAATACCTACTTGAGGAGCTGCTAATCCAATACCATTATTTTTATACATACATTCTAACATTTGATCTAAAATGGATATAGTAGTATTGTCTACAATATCAATTTTTTTTGAAACTTGATTTAATCTATTATCTGGCGCTACTATTATTTTCATTATGCTTTAGTATCCATTTCTTTATTGACAGAAATTCTTTCATAAAGTGCTTGACTTAAAGTTGCCTCATCTAAATAGTCAAGCTCTCCACCTGCAGGAAGGCCTCGTGCTAGTCTTGTTATTTTTATGTCTATTCCTTTAAACTTACTAACTATGTAATGAGCCGTAGTTTGACCAGCAGTAGTAAGAGACGTTGCCAAAATAATCTCATTTATTTTTTTTTCTCTAACTTTTTTAAATAAATAATCTATATTCAATTTTTCAGGGCTAATCCCCCTGATAGCGTCTAGTGTTCCTCCTAAAACATGATAAACACCTTGATAAAGGCGTCCTCTTTCCAATGCCCAGAGGTCCGATACCTCTTCAACTATACATATTATATTCTCATCTCTCTTTTCATTAGTACAAATACTACAAGGGTTTTTAGAGTCATAATTCCCACAAATTTTACATTTTTCTATTAGTTTAGCTACGTCTGTTATCATCTCACCTAAAGGCATCATTAAAGTATTCTTTTTTGCTATTAGCTGTAAAGCAATCCTCCTTGCAGATCTAGGTCCTATACCTTGCAAACTAGATAACAAATTTATTAATAAGTCTATTTCTTTAGAATACATACTAAAATTTTAATCCTGGTGGCATTGGCATACCTCCAGTAACTGACTTCATTTCTTGCTCAGACAAACTATCAGCATTTTTTTTTGCCTCATGCATAGCAGCTACTATTAAATCCTCTAAAATTTCTATATCCTCTTTAAGGCTTTCATCTATTTTAATATTTTTTACAACTCCTTTACCAGTCATCACTACTTTCACTAACCCATTACTAACTTCCCCTACAACTTCCATATTACTAAGTTTTTTTTCTATCTCCACCATTTTTCTTTGCATTTGCTGTGCTTGTTGTAATAGACCACTCATATTATTCATATTTTACTCCTTTAAATTAATTACTAATTTTTTAATACTTTACCCTCTGGAAAAGCTTCTAATATTTTTTGTATGTCAGTTCCTATATTATTATTCTCAGGATTCAAGTTTAACTCAATTTTATTGTCTTCTTTAATATTTCTAACCACCTCTTCTACACTAGGGAGTTTACAACTATAACTTATTCTAATTATAACAACTTCTAAAGCCTCCATTGGATGAGAGACTCTATTAATTTCTTCTTTACCCTTCAATAACATTTGCCATATTTGGTTTAAAAATGGTATATCGCATTTTTTAATAATTAACTCAAACTTCTCTTTTTCATATATTTCATTATTAGTATTTGCTGCTATAGAAGCAATTAGATTATAAGTTACATTTAATAAATCTTCTATTAGCTGCTTAGGATTACCACCTTTAATGTAAATATCTTTAAGAGTTTTAACTGCTTTAACAATATCTCCATCAACAATATTAAAAAACAAATCTAATAAAAAACTCTGCGAGGTCAACCCTATTATTTGGTTAACATTTTCTGCGCTCACATTTTTATCATTAAAAGTTAAGACACACTGATCAAGTATAGTTAAACTATCCCTTATTGATCCTTCAGAGTTTCTTACTATTATAGTTATAGCATCTCTAGATACGTTTAACTTCTCTAATTCAACTATTTTTTTTAAATAACTGCAAAGTGATAGAAGTGAAACTCTATTTAAATTATATTTCTGACACCTTGAAACTATAGTAATAGGAATTTTTTTCATTTCTGTAGTACAAAATATAAATTTAACATAGCTTGGAGGCTCTTCTATGGTTTTTAATAATGCATTGAACGCAGAATTAGAAAGCATATGGACTTCATCAATTATAAATACCTTATAATTTCCCTTTGAAGGCCTATACTTTAAAGAACTAATTATCTCTCTAACATCATCTACACCTGTATTAGAAGCTGCATCTATTTCCAAAACATCTTCAAATCGATCTTGTAAAATTGCTTTACAATTAGAGCATATACCACATGGGTTAGCAGTTGGTTTTTTTTCTTTTTCACAATTAAGTCCCATTGCAATTATTCGAGCAATAGTTGTTTTTCCAACCCCTCTTATACCTGTAAATAAAAAAGCATGTGCTAGTTTTTCTTCGGCAAAGGCATTGCTTAACGTCTTTACTGCAAAGTCTTGCCCTACCACCTCTTCTAATTTTTTTGGTCTATACTTCCTAGATAGCACCTTATATTCTGACATTTATTCTCCTTAGGAAGGTTTATCTGACCTGTTTAAAAATACCTCAGCTGCTTCTTTTCAGACCTGACTGGTTTTGCGTTTAAAAACACCCAACTAAACCTTCCAAATAAAATAATATCATGTAAATTAATTAAATAATAGTTAGTATTAAAAATGCAGAACTTAAACCTTTTTTCTATAAAAAATAAGATTTATTCTGATGGCAGTTTGGATACATCAAAGAATATATCTTTTTATAAATGTTTTTTCATTTGTAATAATAAATTAGTTTTTTTTAAAAACAAATGTTTCTATATTCTAATTAAAAATATTAATTTTTTAAATATTAAAAAAAAAGATATATATATTTTAGGGAAAGTTAAAAATACCCTTTTTATAGGGGCATCCTTATCATTAAAAAAAATTAAAGAAATTTCTGATAATCGAGTTCATTCTTTAATGAGTTTAAGAGATAGTATAAATATAACTGATCAAACTCAAGTTTCTTATTTATCTGCATTATATTTTTTACAAAATTGGAAAAAAAATCATAAATTTTGTTCTAAGTGCGGATCTATAAATAAATTTGATAATATAAGAAATTATTTAATCTGTATAAATCAAAGTTGTTTAAGAAAAATATTTCCTAAAATAGACCCTACCGTAATTATTTTAATAAAAAATAAAGATAAAATTTTATTAGCAAGAAATAAAAACTGGCAATACAATCTTTATTCTTGTATTGCCGGTTTTTGTGAACCAAATGAATCATTAGAAGAAACTGTTATTAGAGAAACCTATGAAGAGGTTGGTTTAAAGTTAAAAAATATAAATTATCTATTTTCTCAATTTTGGCCCTTTGCTAACAACTTAATGGTTGGTTTTGAGGCAACAAGTATTACAACGAAACTTAAAGTAAATAAATTAGAAATTGAAAATGCTATTTGGGTAACTAAAAAAGAACTTTTAAGTTTAGAAAATCAAAAAAAAATAATTTTACCCAAGAAGTATGCTATAGCTCATTCTTTAATAAACTATTGGTATAAAAATTAAATTAATTCTTTCTAAGTCTTGAAGCTGGATAACATCCTAATATTTTCACTTCCTTAGAAAAGAAACCTAACTCTTCAAAAGCTTGTTTTACATTATCGTCCTGAGGGTGACCTTCAATATCAGCATAAAACTGTGTAGCCTTAAATGAACCCTTAAGCATATAACTTTCTATTTTTAACATGTTTATTTTATTTGTTGAAAAACCTCCTAACGCTTTAAATAATGCTGATGGGATATTTCTTACTTGAAATATAAAACTAGTTATATAATCAGTATCTCGTAGTCTATCTTCTTCAGAGCTTTCTTTCATAATTAAAAACCTTGTCGTGTTATTTACAGCATCTTCAATGTTCGAAGCTAGTATAGTTAAGTTATAAATCTTAGCCGCTAATTCTGATGCTATAGCTGCTCTTGTTTTATCATTAACTTTTGAAATTTCCTCTGCTGCTCCAGCTGTGTCGGCACTTACAACAGGTTTAATTTTCTTTTCAACTAAAAACTCTTTGCATTGAGCCAAAGCATGCAAATGACTTTCAGCTGTTTCTATGGTAGCGAGAGAGCTACCAAGGCACCCTAATAAATGATGATTTACTTTATGAAAGTACTCTCCAGTTATTACTAATTTTGACATAGGTAATAAATTATGAATATCAGCTACTCTTCCTGCTTGAGAGTTTTCTATTGGTATTAAAGATATGTTTGTCTTTTTATCTTCAGTTTTTTTAAAGACTTCCTCAAAAGACTCACATGCAACAGGTTCATATTTTGGGAAAGCTTTTAAACAAACTAAATGCGAATATGCTCCCGGTCTACCTTGGTATGCTATTTTTTTTATCAATTATTAACTCTTTTTTAAAAAATCCTTTAAATCTTTAGGAGTATCTATACTATAAGGAGCTTTATTGACTTTACCAACAATAATTTGAATTCCAGCTTCTAAAGCCCTTAATTGTTCTAAAGATTCTATTTTTTCTAACTCTCCTACTTTTAAACTTACAAACCTCTTTAGTGTATCTACCTTATATGCATATATACCTATGTGTTCATAAAACTCACTAGCTCCAAAAGGAACTGGAGATCTCGAAAAATAAAATGCCCTATTAAAATTACCATGTTTAGATAAAGCTACTTTTACAATATTTTTATCCTTGATTGTTTTACTGTATTTAATTTTAGATACTAAGGTTGCCATTTGTATTGCTTTTACTTTAATCATAGAAGCTAGTTTTTTTATGCTTAACGGAGATATGTCTGGAATATCCCCCTGTAAGTTTATTATATATTTATAATGATTATTTTTTAATAAAATTTGCATAGCACTATATACTCTATCAGTACCGCTATATAAATTTTTTTTTGTCATTACATATGGTATCTCCTTTTTTATAAGATAATTCTTTACTTCTTTGTCACAACAAGCAACAAAGACATCTCCACATCTAGATAATATAGCCTTTTTCCATACATGATAAATCATCGCTCTCCCATTAATATCAATCAAAGGTTTTCCTGGAAATCTAGATGACCCCATTCTAATAGGAATTACTATTAAAGTATCATTTTTCATGTAATTATTTTAAACTTTACGTATATATTAAATAACTATAATAATATATTAATTGAATTTATAATAGGTATTAAAATGTCATCAGAATTGAATAAATTATTATGTGCAATTTTATCTGCTTTTTTAGTTTATTTATTAGCTTCTTTTTTAAGTGAACTAATTTATAAATCAGAAGAAAAAAAAAAAATAAAATTATCATATTATATAGAAAAGCCAGAATTAGCTGAGCCGAATACTAATAAAAATAGTGAAAAAACTAAAATAACAAAAATTACAGAAAGTGAATTGACTCAACTTCTAGAAAAAGCAAATTTAGAGAAAGGTAAAATTTTTGTAAACAAAAACTGTGCATCCTGTCATGATTTTAATATGCCTATCAAAAATAAAATAGGCCCTTCTTTAGCTAATGTTCTTAACAGAAAAATAGGGCAAATGGAAAATTATAAGTATTCAAAAACCTTATTAAATATGGAAAAAGAATGGAATATCCTAAACTTATATTATTTTCTTGAAAAGCCAAAAGATTGGGCAGCAGGTACAAAGATGTCCTATAGAGGCATTACAGATTCTTCAAAACTCCTAAATACTATAAAGTTTTTAAGAGAAAATTCACTTAAAAATGAAAATTAAGCCTATTATTCTTTCAGGAGGATCCGGTACAAGACTTTGGCCATTATCTACAGAAAATAAACCAAAGCAGTTCTTTGATATTTTTGATAAAAATAATAATTTGTTCGAAGAAACTCTAAATAGAATAACTAACTTAAATTTTGAAAAACCTATTATTATATCCAATAAAAATCAAAGGTTTAATATTTTAAAAAGTATCAGAAAAAACAATTATAAGTACGATAAAATTATTTTAGAAGATAAACCAAAAAATACGGCACCTGCTTTTGCTGCATCAACCTTATTCTGCAAAAATGAAGAAATTCTTTGTTTTCTTCCTTCTGACCATTATATTCAGAATAATAAAAAGTTTATTACTACCTTACTAAAGGCTTACAAGGTTGCAATGAGTGATCAATTAGTTATCCTTGGTTTAGAAAGCACAGAACCTAATATTAATTACGGCTATATTAAGTATAATAATAAAAGTATTTACAAAGATTGTTTTGAAGTAGACTCTTTCATTGAAAAACCTGAAAGATCGAAGGCTATACAGTTATATAAAAATAATGCTCTATGGAACTCTGGTATAGTAATTATTAAAAATAGTTATTTAAAATTTCTTTTTAATAAATATTTTAAAAAGAATTTTTTGTTAGTTAAAAATAGTTTTGATAACTCTTACAAGAATATGGAATTTACTTTTTTAGGGCAAAAAGATTGGAACAAAATTCCAGTAATATCTTTTGACTATGCAATTTTAGAAAAAACTTTTAAGAAGATGGTAATTCCTCTAGCTATTAATTGGAATGACTTAGGGACGTTTGAATCTATACATGATATCAAAGAGTCAATTGGTCAAGTAGAAAGAATAAACACAAAAAATTGCTTCACATTTTCCAATAATAACCTTTTGGTAACAAATGATGTAAAAGACCTCAACATTATAAATACAAAAGAAATAACACTAGTAACTAAAAAAGGTGATTCTAATGCAATTAAAAAAGTACTAAAAAAAATAAAATTAAAAAGAAAAAAAGAAAATTTTAATCAATCTGATTCAAATAGACCCTGGGGTAGTTTTTCTAACTTAGGTCAAGGAGATGGATATAAGGTAAAAAAACTTCATATTTTGCCTGGTCAAAAAATTTCCTTACAAAAGCATTTCAAACGTTCAGAGCATTGGGTTGTTGTTCAAGGAACAGCTTTTATTATTAAGGGTAAAAAACAATTTAAATTAAACGCTAATCAATCAACTTTTATTAAAAAGGGCGAGACACACAGAATAGAAAATAAATCGAAAAAGGATCTAATTATGATAGAAATACAAACCGGCGCATATTTAGAGGAAGATGATATAAAAAGATTTAAGGATATTTATAATAGGTAGAAATCAATGCCTACATTTAAAATAGCCTATCTACCTCCTCTTTTAATTTATGCTTCAGCAGGCGTATCCGGATTAACCAGCATAGTGGGTGTCTTTTTCATAAAAGACTATTTGAGTCTTTCTGCAGCTTTTATAGCATCCATAGGTTTTTGGGCAGGCATACCATGGGCTTTAAAAATGCCAATAGGTTTTTTAATAGATAGATATTGGTATTTTAAACAATATTTTGTCTATTTGGGTGCGTTTCTTGTATCAATAAGTTTAATAATTATGTATGGAATTCTTGTCCATAAAGGCCTAATGCTGAAATACTTTGATATTAAGGTATGGTTTATTATAAGCTCTATATTAACACCTATAGGTTATGTTTTACAAGATGTAGTTGCAGATGCAATGACTGTAGAAGCAGTTGAACCAAATTTTAAAAGTAAATTAAATAATATAAAAACTAAATTAATTAAGAAAGAACATACTATTGTTCAACTGTATGGAAGGTTTGCAATCATATTTGGTTCTCTTTTAGTCGGTTTAATAAATTTTTTTATATTTAAGGGAATAGATAAGAATTATCCTGATATTAATTTACTTTATGGAAAAATATATATATATGCATTAATAATACCCTCTATATCCGTTTCTGGCATAATATTATTTAATTTTTTAAATAAAAAAGCAACTAAAGCTATTAAATTTAAAACCTCTAAACTAGATTATCAAATTTTTATAGGAAGTTGTATTTTTGTAATATTTACAATTATTCTGGGTTCTTTAAAAATACCCTTCTCAAGAGAAATAGTTTTAGGTTGTTCGCTATTATTAATAAGTATATTGATGCGACTACTAATTAAAAACTTAAGAAAAGAAGATCAACATACTATAGTTGGCACGGCAATAATAATATTTGTTTTTAGAGCCATGCCAGGACCTGGAGCAGGACTAAATTGGTTTGAAATTGACATTCTGGGCTTCAATCAGAGTTTTTTTTCTATCTTGTCTATAACTTCTGCCTTAATAACCTTAATAGGTATGCTTGTTTTCAAAAATATTATGATAAACGCTCCTTTAGCAAAACTGTTTTTAATACTCAGTATTTTATCTTCTATTTTATATAGCCCTAGTTTATTTATGTATTATGGCTTTCATGAATATACCAGTGTTATTACAAATGGTTTAATTGATGCTAAATTTATTGCTTTATTAAATACAGCAGTTGAATCGCCTCTATCTCAAGTTGCAATGATACCATTGTTAGCTTGGATTGCTAAAAACGCTCCTTCTAAATATAAAGCTACATTTTTTGCTGTTTTTGCATCGTTTACAAACATAGCATTATCAGCAAGAGAGTTGTTTACAAGTTATTTAAATAACATATTTATAATTAAAAGAGAGATATTAGATACGCAGTCATCTAAAATTATAGAGGAAGCTAATTACAATGATCTAGATAATTTACTTATAAGTTTAATATTATTAACTTTAATTATTCCTGTAATTACAATTTATCTTGTACAAAGGTCAAAATTTAAATCAATTGAATAAAAAAAAATCCTTCTCTAATTAAAGAGAAGGATTTGTAAAAAGAATTTCAGTATTTAAAACCTAAGTCTTAAACTTCCTGAAAGAGTAGTTTCTGAGAAATCTTCTCTATTAGTAGTTTCCATGACTGATAAATATCCTGAAAGTTTACTTTGAAGATTTAAGATTAAACCACCTCCATAGGTTATATAACCGTCTGGAGCTGAAGCATCAAGGTCAGCAGAAGTTGCATCAGCAGTTACTTCAACTTGATAAGCTGCTGCAGTCGTATCTTCACTTACATAAGCAACATCAAAGAATGGTACTAATTTACTACCTGTTGCTAATGCTATACTCAAGCCTGCTTCGCTCATGTCAGAACTATAAGTTTTACCAGATATAGCCTCATTAGCAGTAGTGGATGTTGTTACGAAGGCTGTACCATGACTTGATCCAGTCAAAGTATTATTATCATCAGGAACTAAGTCGGTAAATGCTGGCATATCTAAATCAAAGTTTCTATAGCTAGCTCTTGGTCTAAAAGTTAATTTACCTCTATTAAGTTCTCCTGATAATCCTAAATGATAATAAGTAATATCAGCTGTTATATCACTAGCTGAAATTGTAAGATCACTTCCCAAATCTCTTCTAGTTGTATCAAACTCATATTCACCAGTACCTGCACCTATACTTATTTGTAATGGACCTGTATCAAGACCAACATAAAGACCTAATGTCTCTCCTTCGCCTTCAATTTTACCACCATTTACATCTGTATCTATTGTAGTATCAAAACCAGTGTACGCTAGACCAACTACAATATTACCAAATCTTTTATCAAGTCCAACTGTGAAAGCTGAAGCATCTCCATCAAAAGAATTACTATCTGCTCTAACCGTAGAAAAAGTTTGATCATTTTCAAAATTAGTACTTGCGACATTAGTCCAAAGACTTAACCCACCAACAATGTGGTTAGCAGCCATGCCAATTCCATTACCGTTAGATGAATATGACATGTGTGCAGCAGTATCAGAATTCATGCTCATTGCAGTTGATAGTCTACCTGATACAGCTCCTATAACAGCATTAGCTGCTGCTCTGGCTATCTCACCGCCTACAATAGCTGAACTATTTGTTCTACCACCACCTGAGTAAGCGCAATCTAAACCAGTGTATACTCCATAAGCTGTTACATCTTGAATAGCATCAGAAGTTGCTTGAAAATACAATGACTCTCCTAAATGCACTCCATATGCAGTATTGGTACAACTTAATCCATAATCACCTGCAGAGTAAGCCCTCTTATTTAATACTAAAGCACTTAAGACTACTAGCGCTAGCATTAAAGATTTTTTAATAAAATTCATATTATTTCTCCATATAATAAACAATTGTTTAACAATGTATTATAACCATTAATAGCTTAATGCAAAATAGTTTTTTATTTATTTTCAAAAAATTTTATAGTGTTGCATTTTTGCAACTACTCATATGATTGCTGAATTAATTGCTCTAATTGTTTTTTTTCTTTATTAGATATTAAAAATAATATATCAGGTGATAATGGTATTCCTTTCAGCCCCCAAAATTCAAAAATTCTTTCTTCTTGATTGAACCAAAAACCATATACAATTTCATTAAATATTCCTTTATTTATAGCTTTATTTATCAAAAAAATAGCTTTTTTGATTTCTTCTTTACCAATATTATTGTATGCTAATATTTCATTGGCACTTATTAAATCGCACATTGCTTCAATCCCTTTTACAGATTTTTTGCAAATTTTTACAGCGTCTTCACTTTTATTACTATTAATAGCATAAGATAAAAACGGCATAATTAAATCTCCTCTGTTAGGCATATCTTTTGACATCATTAAAGCCTTTTCTAACCAATTATTATAATTTTTTTCAATGTAGTTAATACCTAATTGAGTTTTACCAAATTTATAATAAAAATTAGTATCCGCTTGCATAGAAGTATTTAGTAATGAGGAAGAAGCAATACCTTCTTTTATTATATTATTAGCCTTACACTGCAATTGATAAAACACATAAAGAGCATTATCATCTACATTTTCAATATCTAATGTGAATAAATGTGAAGAATATCCATGTAAAAACCTATCCAAAACTAAGCCACCTCTGTTAAAATTATCATAAAAAGCTAAACACTCTTTATTTTTCGAGTTACTATCATTTTTACCATTAATTATTTTACTATATTTCAACATTGAATTTGTTTTAGTAGAAGCATAAGTGATATATGCTCCATAAAATAAAAAAAGGCCAATAAATAAAAACATTAAAGCAAAAATGTTATTTTTAGTTCTGCTATTTTGATTAAGAAAAATAAAATATTTATTTTGTCTAGTTTTTGTTATAATAAAGCAACTTAGAACTACAGCAAATAATGTGAAAGTGCCTGTCCATAAAAACCAAAAACATGTTATTTTAAAAAAAAGAAACCATCCCAGCTTACTTTCAAAAGAAAAGCTTTTTGAAGCACGAAATATATAAAAAATAAATATTAAAAATAGAATACCACCAAATATTCCTAGAGATATGATATGTTCAACTAATTCATTATGTGTATGAAAATGAAGATTATAACCAAGGCGTAATTCATCATATTGCCAAGAGTTCATATTTTCCAACAATAAACTGGGAGTGTTACCCCACCCATTACCGATTAACAGATTTTTAAAATTGTCCAAGCTGTACAAGCTATTTTCAATAATTTTTCCTCTTACTACTGGTGCATCTAACAAAGTATCTTTAATATTTTTTGGAAGATTAAAATCAGAAGACCAAAAATATAGAGAACTAAAAAGCATTAATAATGATAAAAAAAATACTAGAAAAACAAACATAGAATCAGAAAATAATACCTTTGAAATATTTTTATTTTTAAAAGAAATATTTACTGAATTTAAAATATAATAGGTTATTCCTGCTATTAAAGTAGTACCCCAAAATAACATTGCAGCTCTATTTTCTAAAATTGAAATATAAAAACCTAAAATTATAAAAGCTAGAATATTTAAATAAGTTTTTTTTGTTAATGTAGTGAATAATATAAAACTTAAAACACCATAAAAACACAAATAATCTGTAAAATAATAAAAACTTACAGGGATCCCTTTCCAATGAGGAAAAAATGTAAAAAATGAGACTATAAATGTTATAATCATTAAATTTACAAAAAGTAAGACTCTAGAGAATCTAATTTGGGATACTTGGGAAAAAACTATCAATATTATGGTCAAGTCAAAATACCAAAATACTCCTTGTCCTACTTGAAGAGAACCTGCCAAGGAACCATTAAGACTTTTTGCAAATAAACTAGATACAATACCAAGAATTGCCAAAGCAAATGGAATAATTATAAGAGGATGATTTAAGTGTTTTAATTCATATTTATTAAAAACTAATTTACCGGAAAAATAAATAAACATTAGTCCGCAAACACTGTGTAAATAAATGATTTGTGTATCTACTTGAGGATACAGTCCATTCAATCTAAAAAAAGGTGTTGCAGTAAAAATGACCCATGTTGCTAAAAATGCAAAAAATGTTGGTATTATATGCTTCGTCACTAAAATCAAAATTTCCTTATGTAGTTTTTTTATTTATAATGTAATATAATAACTTAATAGTTAAAGGTAATTCACAATTGATAAAAAAAATAGCTTTAATCACTGGTGTTACAGGACAAGATGGAGCCTATCTATCAAAGTTTCTTTTAAAAAAAAACTATGAGGTACATGGTATTAAAAGAAGATCCTCATCATTTAATACTGGAAGATTAGAAAGTATTTATATTGACCCACATGAAAAAGAGCCTAATTTTGTTTTACATTATGGAGATTTGACAGATTCATCAAACCTAATAAGAATTATTCAGAAAACTCAACCTGATGAAATTTATAATTTAGGAGCACAAAGTCATGTTCAGGTAAGTTTTGAAACTCCTGAATACACTGCGAACTCTGACGCTTTAGGAACTGTAAGAATGCTTGAGGCGATTAGAACTCTTAACATGATAGATAAGGTAAAGTTTTATCAGGCATCTACGTCCGAAATGTTTGGAAAGTCTTCTCCTCCTCAAAATGAGAGAACAATATTTCAACCCAGAAGCCCCTATGCAGCTGCAAAGCTTTTTTCTTATTGGGTAACTGTAAATTATAGAGAAGCCTATAATTTATTTGCAAGCAATGGAATACTTTTTAACCATGAAAGCCCTATAAGAGGAGAGACATTTGTTACAAGGAAAATTACTAGAGCAGTGGCATCTATTTTTAAAGGCAAACAACAAAAACTTTGGCTAGGTAATTTAGATGCTAGAAGAGATTGGGGTCATGCAAAGGATTATGTAGAAGGAATGTGGAAAATTTTACAACACGATCAAGCTGAAGACTTTGTATTAGCCACTGGAAAGAGTTATACAGTAAGAGAATTTTGTGAGATAGCTTTCAAAGAAATAGATGTTACTCTAGAGTGGGTTGGAGCAGGTATTAATGAAATAGGTAAAGACAACAAAAATGGTAACGTATTGGTTCAAATAGATAACAGATATTTTAGACCTACTGAAGTTGACTACTTAGAAGGAGATGCATCAAAAGCTAAAGAAAAATTAAATTGGATTCCTAAAATTTCATTAGAAAGCATGATATCTGAAATGGTCCAGTGTGATATCAGGTCTTTAAGATAGTTATGTTAAAAGACTATAAGTTTGATTTAAAAAAAAAAAAAATATGGGTTGCTGGTCACAATGGTATGGTTGGCAAAGCTATATTAGAAAAACTTAAAAATAGAAAACTTAGTGTATTAACTGTTAAAAAAAATGACTTAGACTTAACTAATCAAAATCAAACTTTTAATTGGATAAAGGCAAACTCTCCTCAAGTTATTTTTATAGCTGCAGCTAAGGTTGGAGGTATTCTAACAAATAGTTTAAACCAATTTGAATTCTTATATCAAAACTTAATGATACAAAGTAATATCATAAGATCAGCCGCAGAAAATAATGTACAAAAACTAATATTCTTGGGGTCCTCGTGTATCTATCCTAAAGAAGCCAAACAGCCTATAAAGGAAGAAGCATTGTTATGCAAACCTCTAGAAAAAACAAATGAGGGTTACGCAATTGCTAAAATAGCTGGTCTTAAATTATGTAGTTATTTATTTAAAGAACATAATAAAGATTTTATTACTGTTATGCCTACAAATTTATATGGACCAAATGATAATTTTGATTTGAAAACTTCTCATGTGTTAGCTGCTTTAATAAATAAAATTACTAATGCAAAAAAATATAAAAAAGAAAGTGTGGAGATATGGGGGACCGGTAAACCTAAAAGAGATTTTCTTTATGTTAATGACCTGGCCGATGCTGTTTGTTACTTAGCTGAAAACTACTCCTCTCCTGAGCCAATAAACGTAGGCTCATCAAGAGAAATCTCAATTAAAGAACTTGCTGAAATAATAGCTAAACAGATAGGATGGAAAGGTAGTTTTTCATTTAATAAAAGTATGCCAGATGGTACAATGCTAAAAAAATTAGATACTACTAAAATAAGCAAATTAGGCTGGAAACCAAAAATAGATATTAAAACAGGAATAAAAGAAACCATAAAAGAGTATGAAAAATCTTTATAGCTTTCTGTAGTCACTTTTAGTTAAGATCTTTATAAATTTAACTAATTTAAATAAAGTTATTCCTTGATACAAAAAAATACAAGGAAGGATGGGAAAGATATATTTTGGCGAAAGAACTGGTCCAGTTATTAAAAGAAAATACAAAATACATAGAGTAGTAAGATAAAATATCGTTTTTTGATTTCGAAAAATAAATAAAGGACCTATTACTAGCGAAATTATAGTAAAAATACAAGTTATAGAAGCTATAGATATATAAATCAAATAATTATGATATTCTGAATTGTATAATATTAACTTTAACCATAGTAAAGTATTTCCAGTTTCATAATATGATGGATGTGGCAGAGCTCTCAGATTTTTATCTATAAGTATTGAAGGCGCAACTATATTGATTAGTCCAGCTTTAGCCCAATGATAAACTAAATCAATTTTATTCACCTCTGATAATACTTTAAAACCGACATTTCTCAATATTTTATCATTCTTATAATAATCATCAGTAAGAGGATATTTTTCAGCAACTTTATTAACAACCTTTATAGCATCATTTCTATTCATATTTTTAGTTTCTGATATAATCATAGGAGCTACCCAATAAGCTAAGTGGGGACCAGATTGGCCAGTTAAAGCATAGGTATTATGATTTTTAATATTATCATAAATTCTAGGTGATAAAGGTAATAATGCAAAAAATAGAAAAGTTATACATGCTATAAATATCTTATCTTTAAAAACATTTTTTTTAATTAAAATTATTATAAATGGCACAGTAGATATAAAAACTAAAGGATAGGTTATAGACCTTATACAAGTGGCCAGACCTAGAAATAATCCTGCCATAGCAATTTTATAATATAATTGATTTTCTTCTATTATAATTTTTACTGAAAAATAAAGAAATATAGTAAAAAGAAATAAAAATATTGTTTCTGATAATACTTGAGAAGTCAAAATAATCATTAAAGGAGATAATGTAGCTGATAAGTATATATAAATTTTTTGTTTTGGGAATATAATACTTCCTGTTTTATATATTGTGACACAGGTTAATGAATCTATTACAGCTTGAAAAGCTAAATAAATTTTAAGATTTTTAAAACTTAAAGCTAAAAGCGTCTTAGAATAAATAAAAATACCTAGCATTCTTTCAGCCGTTATTGAGGCTTCCAAAAATCCTTTATCTAAATAGATGAGACCGCTATTCCAATAAAGCAGTTCATCTTCTATAAGATTTTCAGGAATAGGGTTTTGAAAAAATAAAAAAATTAATCTTACCAAAAATGCTAATAAAAAAAATATAACAGCATTATCTATTAAACTATTTTTATTTAGAATAAATATACTCAAATGTTCTCCTAAAAGGCATTTTAAACTTATACTTCAACTGAAACCCTGAATTAATTAAATATTTATTAACATCGCTATATGTATATGTCTTCTTAATCATTGTATCATAGTGGTGTTCAAAAATTACTGAATCTACTTTATCAATACTTTTTTCAAATCCCCTAATTACATTAAGTTCGTAGCCTTCTGTATCTATTTTAAGTAAATCAACCTTATCTATTTTAAATTTTTTTATAATGTCTATACCTTTTTCTATAAATACATTTTTTTCTATGTACATTTTATCTTTCTTACTTAACCCTAAAAAAAATTTTTTTTTCTTAAAATATTTTGATTTTTCATTGATTTCATTTAATGTAGAAGAAGAAGTTTCTATCATTTTTTTTATTGCCTTCTTTTCTTTTTTATTGCCTAACGCAAAATTAAAATATATAACTTTCTCTTGTATATTTTTAGTTTTGTTTTTTAACTTTAAAAAGTTATCTTCTATTGGTTCAAAAGTATAAATTTTTGAAGTATTAAAGTTTGTATTAAAGAAAAATATACTTTCACCATGGTGTCCTCCTACATCAAAAATAATATTATCATTTTTTTTTAATAAGTTTTTTAATGCCCTTAAAATTTTTCTTTTATGAAAG
Source organism: Alphaproteobacteria bacterium TMED62 (assembly GCA_002170595.1). Taxonomy (GTDB): domain Bacteria; phylum Pseudomonadota; class Alphaproteobacteria; order TMED109; family TMED109; genus TMED131. The sequence continues at coordinate 97,040 of NHDP01000009.1, read as the reverse complement.
AAATCAAAAAGCATAAGTATTTTTAAAACAAAAAATTTCATAAATAAAACTAATACAACTTATACTGCTTTAATTTTAAAGAAAGCAAAAATTAACATTTTTATTAATAATATACCATGACTAAATCTTGAAATTTGAGTTTCGCCATATACTCTAGCCTTATATCTTATTGGGACTTCAGTAATTTTTAAACACAATCTAGAAGCACCGAAAATTATAAAAAAATCACCAAATGGGTCGAAGTTTCCTAAATCTTTGTTTTTCTTTTTAGCTCTTAGATAATTTTTTTTACTTATTACTTTTGTACCACACAATGTATCAGTAAACCTTTGACCTAAAAGCCAAGTAAATAATAAAGAAAATAGCTTATTAGCTATATAATTTAAAAACCTCATAGCGTTATTATCCATAGGATAAACCAACCTTGAGCCATTAACATATTCCGCCTCACCAGTAGAGATTTTTTTCCAAAACTTATCCAATGTTTCAGGAGCTACTGTTAAATCTCCATCTAAAATAATTAATATGTCATTTTTTGCTTTATCAAAAGCATAAAAGACAGCATCGGCCTTTCCTTTTGATGGTTGTTTGTAAGCTTTTATTTTAATTTTTGTTTTTAAACTTTTATTATTTTTTATTACTTTATTAATCTCATTCCAAGTACCATCATTAGAGTTACCTTCTACAAAAATAACTTCTATTTGATCGGTAAATTTAGGCAATCTTTTTATAGCACTGATAATATTACCTCTTTCATTTTTACATGGTATTATTATACTAACTGACTTTTTTTTTGTCTTATCAATTACTTTTAAAGACCTAGAAATATTGTAATGTCTTAGGCATATATTTGAAAATAAAGGTAAAGGAGCAATATATCTATTAATCAATCTTTCTAATCCAAATAAAGAAAATGGTATCAAAATTTTTCTATCTATCCTAACTGATTGATAGTTTGAACTCTCAAGAAAATTAAAAATATCTGAAGTACCTAATAAAGTTGAATTTATATTAGACATTTTTAATTTTAAAAGAGTTGCTAAGTTCAAAAATGGCAACCATAAAGGAGAATAGTATGAAACAATTAATCTAGTATCTTCGTTAAAAAAATAATGAAGATTATCTAATGTTTTTGTTATATCTTCTAAGTAACCAATAGTATCGCATATAATTACAAAATCAAATTTTCTTTTATTTCCTAATTTTTTTGGTAGTTTTTCTATGTCTGCCTCAATAAAGTTTAATCCCTTATATTTTTTTTTTTGCTTCTTTGATAAACTTCTTACTAAAATCTATTCCTAAACCATACTCTGGTTTTAATGAAGATAACAATTGTCCATTTCCACAACCTAGTTCTAAAATATTACTTTTTTCAGGAATAATTTCTCTTAAATAGTTACTATCCTCCGAATGAAAAACTTTGCCTTTTCTTAACCATTTTCCTCGATTCATTTCTGGTGAATTAAAAAAATTTTTTATATTTTTTTTTCTGATAGACATACTTAAAGACACCAGTAATTATTAAATTTATGTGAGATTTTTTTATTCCAAACACCTTTAATATCTATTATATAAGAGTCATCTTTGGTTAGCTTTAATATGTCTTGTTTTTTCATTTTTACGAACTCTTTATGTGCGACAGCCAAAATAATACAATCATATTTACTCTTTGGTTTATTCATTACAATACTATATTCTTTCTTAAGCTCTTGAGCATTAACCCTTGGATCATAACAATCTATGGTGTAGTTTTTTTTTTTAATTTTTTGCACCAATACTATGGCTTTAGAGTTTCTAATATCACCCACATCTTCTTTAAAAGAAAGGCCTAAAAATAAAATTTTTGAATTTTTTTTTAGTTTTCTATTAATATTTTTTAACAAATAATCAGGGACACTATCATTAACTGTTCTTCCTGCTAAAATAATTTTAGTATCAAAGTTTACTTTTTTTCCTGCTTCAGCTAAATAATAAGGATCAACACCTATACAATGTCCTCCTACTAAACCAGGCTTAAAGCTCAAAAAATTCCATTTAGTTTTTGCTGCTTCTAACACTTCATTAGAATTAATTTTTAAGGCTTTACTTAGCATCATTACTTCATTAACAAAAGCAATATTTATATCCCTTTGAGCATTTTCTATAGCTTTTGATGCCTCTGCTACTTTTATACTACTAACTTTGTGAATACCAGCTTTTATTATACTTCCATAAAGTTTACTTACCTTGACTAGCGTACTACGACTATCTGCCCCTACTACTTTTTTTATATTGGTAAGTTTATATTTTGTTTCTCCAGGATTTATTCTTTCTGGACTATATGCTACAAAAAAATTTTTTTTATGTTTAAATTTTGAGTTTTTTTCTAATATAGGTACTAAAAAATTCTCAGTAACTCCAGGATATACGGTACTTTCCAATATTACTATAGAATTTTCTTTTAATACTTGAGAAATAATCATAACAGCTTTCTTTATAATAGAAAGATCAGGTTTATTATTTTTTGTAATAGGAGTTGGTACGGTTAATATAAAAAAATCACAGTTTTTCATATTATTTGGATCAGTTGTAAATATAATATTACTGCTTGCAAGTAAGTTTTTTTTAGAAACTTCGTTAGTTCTATCTGTTCCTTTTTTAAGTTCCTTTACTCTTATTTTATCAATATCAAACCCAACTACTTTATACTTTTTAGCAAACTCTATAGCAAGTGGTAAGCCTACATAACCTAAGCCTATAACCGCAATCTCTTTATTCAAACTCATTATTGCTCCAGATTAATCATTTCATTGTATAACTTATAATATTGATAACAAATATGCTCAAGTGCCATATCACCTTCTACTAGTTTTCTACTATTTTTTCCATATTTTTTTCTAAGTAATTTATTTTTAGTTAATTTTAAAATAGCTTTACTACACTCTATTACATTACCTACTTTAACATTTATTGCATTATATTTGTCTATTGCTATCTCTCTGCTACCAGTCACGTCAGTTGATATAATTGCTCTACCAATTGCCGCTGCCTCAAGTAAACTTAGAGGTAACCCCTCCCTTTTACTCATTAAGACAGCAATATTTGCTTGTTGCCAAAACTTTCTTATATTTTTAATATTACCTAAATAAATTATGCCTTCAAAATCAATTAATTTTTCAAAATATGTTTTTGAAATACTTGATGGGTTTTTTTCATCTAAAGGTCCAGCTATATGTAAGCTTAAATTAGCATATTTTTTTTTTGCTAATTTAAATGCCTCAATTAAAGATAAAATACCTTTATCTTTTAATATTCTCCCCGCATAAGCTATCCTTACATCTTTTTTAATAATTTCAGGCGAATATTTATAGTGAGTAATATCTACACCTGATCCTTTTATAACCTTTAAAAACAAATTTTTATATTTAAATTTACTTTTAAAAAAAGCTTCATCATCTTTGTTTTGAACAATAAAAGACAAATTTCTAAACATTAAAAATATTTTTAAATAATTTATTATAACGTTTCTTAAAATCTTAATCTTAAAACTTTTCTTTATAAATAAAAACCCCATACCTGTAAAAGTCGCACAAAAATTACTTTTAACAAATAATGTTGATAATATTCCTGTTATTATTGGCCTAATTGATATCAAATGAACAATTTCAGGTCTTAAATTTCTTACTATTTTAATAATGCATAAACTTTCATTCAAAAATTGAATAAAAGACAATGATTTTCTATCAATACTTAAGTTCAAATGAATCATTCCTTTTTTTTCAATATCCTTAACTTTTCCTGTATCTTTGCAGCAAACAAAAACTTTAAAACCCTTTTTGATTAAATATCTTGCTAATTTTAGTCTATGAGAAATAAAATACCAATCCTCAGTAACAATAAATAAGATTTTTTTTTGCATAATAATTTTAAATGACTCTACTTCTTTTTGCCCAATGATAATATGTAATTATAACCCATAGCTTCCAAGAATTATCTTTCTTTCCGTTATAAAACTCTTTTTTCCAATTATGAATGATATTTTTATTTTTTATATTAAGACTTTCTAAAACATTAGGCATAGTAGATTCTTCAACTAAATAACGTAAATCATTTTTCAGCCAATTATTTAGAGGAACTTCAAAACCTCTTTTGGCCCTTTTAAGGTACCAATTGGGAAAATTATTTTTATAACAATCTCTTATTATCAATTTGCCCTTTAAAAATCCAATTTTTTTTTCTGCAGGTATATTAAATGATAAATTTACTAAATCCTTATCTAAGAATGGTGATCTTAATTCAATACTATTTGCCATAGAATGTCTATCAAGCTTAACTAACATATCGCCTAACATCGAAAATCTAAAATCCCTAAATAGAATTTTATTTAATCCTGAAAAATAATTACTTCCTCGAAACAAACTTTCAGATATTGGTTGCTTATCAAACCCAAAAAGCTTAAGAAACTCTTCATTGTTTAATTGATCAAGATAGTTGATTTGCATTTTGCTAGAGTCATTATCGTAATTTTCTAAAAACCTTTTAAACTTCCTCGTGAAATTTAGAAATCTATTTTCCTTGCTATCAGATAGATTTTTAATTAAACTTAATTTAAGTTTATGAGGTAAAAATAACATTAGTTTTTTCCATTTATAAGAAATATACTTATTATAACCTCCAAAAAGTTCGTCTCCTCCATCTCCAGTCAATGCTACCTTTATATCATTTTTTACAGAATGAGAAATCATATGCATAGCAATAGCACTAGAATCTGCAAATGGTTCGTCATTAGCATCCAAAATATTATCTATATGATTTAGTATTGTTTTTTGTTCTAAATAGATAGTTTTATTTTTGAAACCATAATAGTTTGAAATTTTTTTTGCACTCACAGACTCATCATAATATTTATTCTGATTTTTAAAGCCTACAGTAAAAGTTGGAACTTTTTTGCCATGTTGAGCAACGGAATCCAAAATAGCTGCTGAGTCAATGCCTCCTGACAAAAAAACTCCTAATGGTACATCAGATATTAACCTCTTATTAACAGACTTATCTATTAAATCTTTTAATTGATCAATACTAGAAAACGCAATTTTGTTTTTTTTAATATTCTTATAATACCAATCTTGAGCTTTAACCCCATAACTATTAAATTTCATCAAAGAACCAGGTGACAGCTTAATAAAATCTTCATATATAGTCATGGGCTCGGATATAAATCTAAATCTAAATAAACTATTAATAGCTTTTTTACTAATTGCACCTGCCTTAGTAATTGAAGCTAAACTTTTTACATCTGAAGCAAAAAATATACTATTATTTCTTAAACAATAGACTAAAGGCTTTTTGCCAAATCTATCTCTTGCCAAAAATAGATTTTTATTTTTTTTATCCCATATGGCAAAAGAAAACATTCCATCCAACTTTTCTAACATTATCTCTCCCCACTCCTTCCAAGCAGAAATTAATATTTCTGTATCGCCATTAGAAATAAATGAATGACCTTTTTTAATTAGCTCTGCCTTGATTTCTCTAAAATTATAAATTTCACCATTAAAACAAATTACATAGTTTCCTTTATGCATGGGTTGAGCAGATTCAACACTTAAATCTAATATTTTTAATCTTGTATGAAGAAAATAACTATTTTGATCTACCCAAATTCCTTTATCGTCAGGACCTCTAGATTTTAGATTTTTATAAGCGATTTCAAATTGTCTATCTAAATATGCTGTTCTCTCTAAGTGATTAAGATTCACAGTACCTGCAAAACCACACATTTTATTGTTTAACCTTGTTGTAAATAACATCGTATGATTTCACCATATTCTCCACAGTAAATAATTTATTTGCCCTAAACCTAGCCTTTTCTCCCATACTTTTTATTATATTTTTTTTTAAATTAATAATTTTTAACAAGTTATTTTCCAAGCTTTCAACGCTGTGCCCCTTAATTATAAAGCCTGTTTTACCTATAATTTTTTTTGCATCTCCTATGTCAGTGGCTACCGGCAGTAATTTTGTTAACATACCTTCGGCCAATACATTAGAAAAGCCTTCACCAAATGCTGATGGGACTATAATAATATCAGCCATACTATAATATAATTCTACATTTTGTTTCATTCCTAATGCAATACAGTTATTAGGTACTATTAATTGATCTGTCCCTTTACCAATTAGTATTAATTTACTTTTCTTCTTATGAAAACTTTCTAAATTTTCATATGCTTTCAAAAAATTAGAGTAATTTTTCATAGGATCTACTCTAGCAACGCATATGAAAACTAATTCCTCCTTTCCAATATTATATTTTTCTCTAAGATTTTTTCTATGCTTATTGACCAAATTAAATTTCTTAGAATTTATTCCATTATAAACAATTTCTTCTTTTTTTTGACTAAAGCCAATTTTTCTGTGATAAGCTTTTCCAGCAAAAGAGTTATATACTATTCTTTCTATGTTTTTCGACAATGCTAAACAACTATAAATAATTAACTTTAAAGATATAGAATAATATTTAGTAATCATTTCAGAACATCTTATATTCCAAATTAAAGGCTTATTATATAACTTAATTAATTTGCATACTGTAGTAAAAAAGCATGCATTATACATCCATGATTGTATTATATCTGGTTTATATTCATGTATAATATTTCTGAAAAAAAATATTTTTGAAAATATAAGTAATTTGTTTTGTATTTTCATTTCCCAATATTTAATCCCTAATTTATTCAATGTATCTTTATATATATCTGCATCATATAACAATAAAATACTATGATTTTTATTATATTTAAGAAGTTCTATAAGTTGCCTCTCTGCTCCACCATTTCCTAAACTAGCTATAACATGTAATACTTTAATTTTATTTTTCATATTATTTTATAGATAATTTGATTTAACTTATCATTAAAAGTTGCTGGAGAAATATTTTCAATTAATAACGATTTTCTAAGTTTAGGGTTTTTATAGTCTTTTCTTTTTTTAAGTGTAGAAATTTTATTTGATAGGTCTTTTATATTATTATAAAGCCTTATGCTTTTATTTGAAATATTATTTTTAAAATCGTACAAACTATATATTTGTTTAGTAGATAAGACAGGCGTACCTAGAGCTAAAGATTCTAAAACACTATTAGGTAAACCTTCCCATCTAGATGGTAGCATGAAATAATCAGAACCAGCAATTAAACTATAAGGTTCAGATAGCTCACCTAAAAATTTAATATTATCTTCAATATCTAAATCTTTTACTTTTTTTGATAATTGACTTCTTAACTTTCCATCTCCAACTATTATTAATTCTATATTTTTATTATTAATAAATAAATGTAAAATTCTATCTATTCCTTTTTGATAAACTAGTCTTCCTACAAAAATTAATTTCACTTTATCTTTACCTAGTCTAATTGGCTTAATTCCTTTCCTAATTTGATGTATGCTTATTGGATTTCTTAGCAAAAAAACTTTTTTTTTATTTACCTTATATTTAAGTATTTCTTCCTTCATAAACTCTGATGTTACGATTACTGCATCTGTAAATTTTATGAAAAATTTATATGTATTTCTTAAAAGTTGTAATTTTAAACTTCCTCTCAAGGACTTTTCTATTATGTTTGGTTGCCTAACTATTATTTTGATATCAATTATATTGAAATACTTTAACATTAATAATATAGCTGATATATTTGGAAAGGTAGATATAACGATTTTTATCTTATTATTTTTTATAATATTTAGTACTTTAGGAATTGAAAATATAAATCTAGAATAATTTAAATTAATTACATTTCTATTTTTTAATTTATTAATTTTATCTTTATTATTTATCACTAATAGTTTAAGAGATATTTTTGAATCTTTGAAGTTATTGAAATATGAACAAATAACCTTTTCAGCTCCACCCACTGTATTTGAGGGCAAGATAATTAATGCTCTTTTTTTTATCATTTAATTATCTAATTTTATTGCTGCCAAAAAAGCTTCTTGAGGTATGTTAACATTTCCGACTTGCTTCATTTTCTTTTTGCCTGCTTTTTGCTTTTCCAATAATTTTCTTTTTCTAGTAACATCTCCTCCATAGCATTTAGCAATCACATCTTTTCTCATCGAGCCTAAAGTTTCCCTTGCAATGACCTTGGAACCTATAGCAGCCTGAATAGCAATCTTGAAAAGTTGCTTTGGGATACTATCTTTAAGTTTTCCACATATTGTTCTTCCCCTTATAACAGCCTTATCCTTATGAGTTATAAATGACAAACTTTCTACATTTTCATTATTAACTAAAATATTTACTTTTTCTAATCTACCTATTTGATAATCTATAATTTCGTAGTCAAAACTTGCATATCCTTGACTAATTGACTTTATTCTATCATGAAAATCAAATATAATTTCATTTAATGGTAGGTGAAAATTAATCATAACTCTGCTTCCTGTAAAGCTGATATCCTTTTGCACTCCTCTTTTTTCTATACATAATTTTAATATTCCCCCTAAATAATTATCAGGAGAAAATATTGTTGCAGTTATCCAAGGCTCACTAACTTCCTTAATTTTAGTTTGTTCTGGCCAATCTGCAGGATTATGTATTTCCAAGATTTCCTCATTAGTTTTTATTACCTTATAAACTACACTTGGTGGTGTTACTATTAAATCTAAAGAAAATTCTCTTTTAAGTCTTTCTTGAATTATTTCCAAATGTAAAAGTCCTAAAAAACCACATCTGAAACCTAAACCTAATGCTACACTTGATTCATTTTCAAAAGTGAATGAACTATCATTTAGTTTTAACTTATTTAATGAATCCTTTAGATGATCATAATCTGAAGCATCAATAGGGTATAAGCCACAGAACACTACAGGAGTAATAGGCTTAAAACCAGGTAAAGGTTTTATTTTATAAATATTTTTACTATCTACTATAGTATCCCCAACCCAAGCTTGTGATGTTTCCTTTATATTTGCAGTAATAAAACCAACTTCACCCGCTTTAAGTTCTATGACTTCTTCTGGCTTTGGTCTAAATACCCCAACTTTCTCTATTTGATATTCACTATTTGACAACAACAGCTTTATTTTATCTCCTTTTTTTAAAACTCCATCAACTACTCTTACTAAAACCATTACACCAAGATATGTATCATACCAAGAATCAACTAATAGTACTCTTAAAGGATTTTTAGTACTTCCTTTTGGCGGAGGTAACAATTTTATCAGATTAGAAATAACATCTTCTACGCCATTTCCAGTTTTAGCTGATACAGAAATTGTATTAGATGTATCTATACCTATTATGTCTTCTATCTGTTTTTTTATTCTTTCTGGCTCAGCAGAAGGTAAATCAATTTTATTCAGCACAGGAATAATTTCTAAGTCTGATTCAATAGCAAGCCAAGAATTAGCTAAAGTTTGTGCCTCCACTCCCTGACTTGCATCAACTAAAAGTAAAGCTCCCTCGCAAGCAGCCATAGATCTTGAAACCTCGTAACTAAAGTCTACATGCCCAGGAGTATCAATGAGATTTAGCACAAAAATATTTTTATTTTCATCCTTATACTCTAGTCTGACAGACTGAGCTTTGATAGTAATACCTCTTTCTCTTTCTATATCCATTGAGTCCAATACCTGCTGTTTCATCTCTCTACTTGATAAACCTCCACAATATTCTATTAATCTATCTGCTAAAGTAGACTTACCATGATCTATATGAGCAATTATTGCAAAATTTCTAATGTTTTCTGTTGTCAAAATACATCCTTAAAAATTAAACCCTTAAACCTAACAATACTTATTTTTCCAAGACATAAACATTATTATAGTCCAAATTTTGTAAGTCAATTTTTTTTCCCCTTTTTCAAATCTCAAAATTAACTTTTTAATGTCTGACTGTTCAAAATGACTATTACTACTAAGAAGTAAGTCTTTTGCCCATTGATTTAAAGATCCCTTTAACCATTTATATAATGGTGGTTCAAAACCTTGTTTTTTTCTATTTACAAAATCATGACCTAGCTTTTCTTTTAAGATCTCTTTCAATATCACTTTTTCTGTTTTATGAAAAATATAATTATCTGGTAAACTCCATATTAAATTGACTAAATCATTATCTAAAAAAGGGCTTCTTATTTCCAAACTATTAGACATTGAGGCTCTATCAGTTTTTACTAATAAATTACTAGGAAGATAAGTAATTATGTCTCTCATCATTAAAAGTCTAAATGTAGAAAAAATCTTATCCTTATTATTAATATTTTTTTCAAAAAAACTATTTTTAAAAAAATTCTTTTCCAAAATTTTTTCATCTGGTCTCCAACGAGACATCTCATCTTTGTATAAACTATCTAAATTGATATGACTATATTTTCTAAATTTTTTTCCTATAGACTTTAAATGTAAATATTTTGATGAACTAAAACTATTTGATAATAGTTCCATTAACTCAGAAAATAATTCGGGTTGGTTTTTTATTTTATTCCAAAAATTAGCTATATTTATATACCTTGGGTAACCACCAAACAATTCATCTGCTCCTTCCCCAGAAATAGCGACGGTAATTTTTTTTTTTGCAAATTTACATAACATATAAGTAGGTATTTGAGATGGATCAGAAAAAGGTTCATCATAAGCATCAACTATGCTTTCAATATTATCAATGCATTCTTGCTCTTTAATATATTTATATGAATGATTAGTTTTTAAAACTTTAGCAACCTCATTAGCAAAATTTAATTCATTAGTTTTTTTATCATAAAACCCTATTGAAAAAGTATTTGGTGTTATATTTTGTCTATTCAAAGATAAAGCCAAATTAGAACTGTCTATACCTCCCGATAAGAAGACTCCTAATGGCACATCGGAAACTAGCCTTTCTCTGGTGGACTTATCTATTTGATTTTTTACTTTTTCTTTCGCCTCTTCAAATGTACCCTTAAAACCTTTGGCTTTGACCTTTATATAACTTGTTATACTATCCCAGTACTTTTTCTTTACTATAAAGTTTTTTTTATCATATCTTATTATATGTCCAGGCTCTAATTTATAAGTATTTTTGTAAATACTTAATGGCTCAGGTACATAACCGTATCTTATGTATTGTGATAGTGCTTCCTCACAAACTATAGTTTTAAAACCAGGTAAATCAGAAAGTGCTCTTAATTCAGAAGCAAAACACAGACCTTGGTTAGAGCTAAAATTATAATATAGAGGTTTTTCTCCAAACTTATCTCTTGCTAGCCATAATGTCTTTTCTGATAAACAATATGCAGCTATTGCAAACATGCCATTAAATTTTTTAATTGAATTATAAAAACCATACTCTGCTATATATTCTATGACCACCTCTGAATCTGATGAGCTTCTCCAGTAGGCTTTTTTTCTTTTAAGGTTTTCTTTTAATATCTGAAAATTGTAAATTTCTCCATTAAATACCATAACCCAATCTTTATTCTTTGATAGCATAGGTTGATTTGCAGAACTTTTTAAATCTAATATACTTAGTCTTTGAAAACCTAAACCAAGTTTATCTTCTTTATTAAAATATATACCCTTGTTATCTGGTCCTCTATGTTGAAGAACATTTGTCATATTATTTAAAATAGAAGTAAAAAACCTTTCTTCTAAATTAATATTATCATTAAGATATAAACCTACTAGACCACACATATTTATCTTTTTATAAATTTATTAGAAACAGAAATTTTTTCAGCCCTTGTTCGCCAATGTTTAGGACGTTCAACTTTATTCCCAGTAAAAACTTTTAATGAATGATACATCAATTTTTTATAAAACGTTGGAAAAAAAAATTTNGACATNATNTAANTTAACNANTGNGAAGAAAAAAATATATTATTTAANCTTTTNTTNTANTTGTTTGCTCTAGACAANGCTCTTTTNAAAGCTANTTTNATNTAAATTTTTTCNAAATTAGGNTTTTCATTNCATAAATTTATTAATGCTAATATTGATTCATANCTACTTCTTTTTATTTGNCTNGAAAGNCTATCANTAGATTGNNNACTTGGTAAAGTAGCAACTACTTGNTTTAAAAATANACCTNTTCCTGAANNAAATAACCTNAAAAATAAGACNTGNTCAGGAGAAATAAAANTTTCNTTACANCCNCCAGAAATTATATANCTTTTTTTTGAGACAAANATAGAACTTGANTTTNCAGGACAATTTCTTATGAATTTTCTTAACCCTTCNTCTCTNGTTTGTNTCNNATGTTCAAAAGGCATAGAATTAATACATANTTTTTTTTCACTTATNAGNCCATANACAAAATTTACNTTATATCTTTTAGCTAAATATAACATCTTNGANGTTGATCTATAAGTAACNCTATCATCTCCGTCNAATAACCTTATCCAATANCCAGATGCNAGACTTACAGCCTCATTNGTTGAATAAGANGCNCCTAAATTTCCTCTTNTTAAAATTNTTAATTTNCCTGGNAATTTAGANGCAAATTTTTTTAAAATAATAGATGTATTGTCANTAGANCCATCATCNACNACNATATATTCNCTANNATGNNTTCCTCCTTCANAACANAGAGACTTAAAAACATTTTGTAAATACTTTCGNTTNTTANAGGNAGTTATNACATAACTTACAAAATCTAGTTTTTTTTTTTCTAAATTATAATTGNNTGATATTTTATTATACATATTATTTAATTATGATGAATAAAAANACATTTNTAAACAAAAATTTTACTAGTCTAGGTAAGCCTAGAGCATACGTAGAACTCAAAAAAATAGAAAATCTATGGTTTAATACTGGAACTCTTTGTAACCTTAAGTGTAATGATTGCTACATTGAGTCTTCTCCTACTAATAAAAATCTACAATATATAAATTTAAAGGAAGTAAAGAAATATATTAAAGAGATTAAAGATAATAATTTTGGTACTAAACATATTGGATTAACTGGAGGAGAACCTTTTATGAATCCTTTCATATTAGATATATTACATTACTTGCTCAAACAAAAATTAAAAGTTCTAGTTTTATCTAATGGTATGAGACCTATTAAATTAAAATTTCAACATTTACTTATTCTGCCTAATCTAAGTAATCTTACAATTAGGATATCCGTTGATCATTATAAAAAAAATTATCACGAGTCTATTAGAGGGCTAAACACTTGGAAACAACTTATAGATAATATAATATGGTTAAATAATAAAGGGCTTAATTTAAAAATTGCATCAAAACTGAATAAAAATGAATCAGAAGAGAGCTTAAGAAATGGTTTTAGTAAACTTTTTAAAAAAAATAAACTCAGTATTGATGCTTTTGATAAAAACCAATTGATTGTTTTTCCGATAATGAATTCTAAGAAGAACGCTACAGAAATTACTCAAGACTGCTGGAAAATCTTAAACAAAAGTCCTGAGAATATTATGTGTTCTAACTCAAGAATGATAGTAAAACGAAAAAACGAAATAGATACAAAAGTTTTATCCTGTACTTTAATTACTAAAGATAAGTCTTTTGAACTAGGAAAAGATCTGGTTTCTTCAGAAAAAAAAGTTTTTTTAAACCATCCTTTTTGTTCACAGTTTTGTGTATTAGGCAACTCTAGCTGCAGTTAATGATAAATTTAAGAATAATTTTATTCTTTTTAGGTATATTAATTACTTCTTTAGGAATAGCTATGATATTACCCTTGGGAATAGAGTTTATTTATTCCGGTGTTAATAAATCAAATTTTTTAATATCAACATTACTCAATTTATTTATAGGTACTACTTTAATTTTAGCTTTTAATAAAGAAGAAAAAAAAGTTAATATTAAAGATACTATATTAATTACAACGCTATCTTGGCCTGTAATGATTATTTTATCTAGTTTGCCTTTTTATCTAGACTCTAATACAAATTACTTCATTGATGCTATATTTGAAGCAACCTCTGGTCTCACAACTACTGGAGCTACCATATATCAAAATGTTGAATATTTATCCTTGGGAATTTTAATATGGAGATCTTTACTTCAATGGTTGGGAGGACTTGGCATTATTATATTTGCAATAGCAATTATTCCTATCTTCAATATAGGTGGAATAAAACTATTTACACAAGATTGGAGTGAAAAATCTCAACATCTTCATTATAGACCAAAGGAAATTGCCAAACTATTAGGCAGTATTTATATTTGTTTTACTCTTATAATTTTAATATTGTTATATATAAGTGGATTAGGTTTTTTTGATGCGTTTTGTCATGCATTAACAACTGTAGCAACTGGTGGATTCTCTACTAAGTCGTCTTCAATAGGTTTTTACAATAATTTTTTTACGGAGATAATAATTGTTTTTGGAATGCTTATAGCTAGTCTACCATTTACTTTATACGTATCTTGTTTTAGAAAAAATTTTTCAATAATACATGACAGCCAAGTACTACTATTTTTGTCTTTAATAATGTTCTTTGTACTAATCGTTTCTATTTGGATTCATTTCGAAAATAATATTAATATTTTTTTAGCTTTAAGACTATCCTTGTTTAATAGTATATCTGTTATGACAGGTACTGGTTATTCTACAGAAAACTTTTCAAATTGGGGATACTTTGCAAATACTATATTTTTAATTATGATGTTAGTAGGAGGCTGCTCCGGATCAACTACTGGGGGTTTGAAAATATTTAGAATTCAAATACTTTGGGCTATAGTTATAAAAGAGTTAAAAGGCATTAAGTCACCTAGAGCTATAAATACAATAAATTTGAAAAATATTAATATTGATGAGAATGTTACTAATTCTGTAATGATAATTTTCTTTTGTTTTATTTTAAGTATATTTTTTATATCTAGCGTATTTATGTACTATGAATATGATTTTATTACATCAATTTCAGCTGCTCTAACTTCTATTTCTGTAGTTGGTCCAGGCCTTGGAAATATAATAGGTCCAGAAGAAAGTTTTTATAATTTGCCCTCTATTTTAAAATTACTATTATCATTTGGTATGATTTTAGGAAGATTAGAATTTTTAGCCTTCTTAATTATTCTGGCTCCAAGGTTTTGGAGTAAATAAAAAAAATTTAATATCTGCTCCTATTTTTAAAACTACTGGAATAAATATTAATACTAATAATGTAGAAGAAATTAATCCAAAAACTATTGTGATTGCCATTGGCTTCAAAAATTGGGCTTGTACACTTCCTTCAAATAATAATGGGGTTAATCCTCCTATAGTAGTTAAAGATGTTAACATAACTGCTCTCAATCTTTCTTGTGAGCCAGATATTATTGCACTATCAAAATCTATTCCTTTTTCTATTTTCTCATAAATATTTGAAACCATAATAATAGAATCATTAATTACTATTCCAGATAAACCAAAAATTGCTACTAATGAAAGTATAGTAATATCAAAACCTGAAATCCAATGTCCAGTTATCACTCCAATCAAAGTAAATGGAATAACTGACATAATAGAAAAAGGTAAAAAATAGGATTGGAATATGAATGCTAAAATTATGTAGATTACTCCTATAGCTAAAAGACCTCCTCTTTTCATATCACCAAAAGTTTCTTTTTGTTCTTCTGCTCTACCAGCAAGAAACCATTCCAGATCAAAATTACTATCTAATTTTTCTAAAATATTTTCTTCTATCTCTTTCATAATATCATCTGGGTTTACTAGTATCTCATTTATCTCTCCTGTAATTGAAACCTCTCTAAATCCATTATTTCTTTTAATAAAAGAGTAACTTTGACTTTTTTTCATACTTACAACTTCAGATATTGGAACTAATTCATCCTTAGGAGACAAAACTAAATATGAACTAAAAGTACTCATATTAAAAGAATCTGGATCATTTCTAACTATGATTTCTATTTCATCTTCACCTCTAAAAAATTTAGTAACAGAAACTCCATCAAATATTGCCTTAATCTTACGTGCTATATAATTACTATTAAAGTCTAAACTTTCGGCTTTTTCTGTAAGAGTAAACGAAATTTCTCTTTTTCCTAAAGGAAGATTATCTCTTATATCAGAAACACCTTTTAATTTTATTAGCTCATTTTGAATAAAATTAGAAGCTTGTTTTAATGTATTTAAATTTGCATTTTTTGATCTAATTCTAATATCAATATCTAAACCGGGCGGCCCACCTTTTCTTTCCACTAAAGTTAAACTTGCTAATCCAGGGGGTATATCTATATTTTCTTTCCATTCTTCGATTAATTGCTTGGTTCTTTTCTTCCTTTTTTCAGGACTAACCAACTCTACTATCATTCCACCTACATGATCTCCAAACTCTTTAGTAGAGATTCTACTTCCCCACATAGGCTTACCTATTGTTGCGTAAGTTGTCTTTACTATTTTAGTATCGTCTATTTCCTTGAGCTTTTTCTCTAAATTTTGAGCAAAATCCATGCTATATTTTTTTAAAGTTCCTGGAGAAAAGCTAAAATTTACCAGTATAATTTGACTTTCCGGTGAAGGGAAAAAATAAAACTTTACATGAGAAAATTTTAATAATGAAAAAGATATAATTAATAAACATATGGTAGTAAAAAAAGTTTTGTACTTATGCTTAATAGCAATTACTAAAAAATTTAAGAAATGTTTTCTTTTAAATATTTCAAGATATTTATTGAGATTTATTCTTTTTTTACTATTTCTAGCTTCTTCAGCCAAAGCCATTTTTAAGTGGCCTGGCAACACAAAAAAACATTCGAAAAGACTTGCTATTATAACGCTAATTACTACTAAAGGGATAGCTTCAATTACCTGACCTATAACTCCTGATATTAAAAATACAGGAGCAAACCCCGCAATAGTTGTTAAAGATGCTGCGGTCACAGGACCTATCATCCTAATTGATCCTATATAGGCGGCTTCAGACGGGGGTTTCCCTATCTCGCTCTGATACTCTATATGCTCTGCTACCACTATTGAGTCATCTACTATTATCCCTAACATCATTATTAGAGCAAATAAACTAATCATATTTATAGACTGTCCAGTTAAAAGCATAATTGCTAAAGTTACCGAGATTGCTGCAGGTATACCTATTGCTACCCAGATTACAACTCGTAATTTTAAAAATAAAAAAAGTATTAATAAAACTAACACCAAACCTCCAAATCCGTTTTTGAGAAGTAAACTTATTCTATCTCTAATCAATTGTGAAGATAAATCATAAATTTGAATGTTTACATTACTATTAATCTCACTTTTATATTGATCTATAGTATTTTCTAAAATTTTTGTATTTTTTAAAACATCACTTCCCAGAGATCTAAAAATTTTTAATGTTATAGCTTTTTGTCCATTACTATAACCTTCACTATCTTCTTCATTAAAATCTTCATACACTTTAGCGATATTTTTTATTTTTACCTTACCCCCATCTTTATTGATTATCTCAATGTTTTCTATGTCTAAAACGCTCTCCTTCTTACTAAATGTTTTCAATTGTAAAAGAGTACGATCTCTAAATATTCCCGAAGGAATATTTTTTATTTCTGTCTTAATTTTCAAAGCTACCTCTTCCGGATCTAACTTATTAGATAATAAAGAAATAGGATCTAAATCTATATAAATAATCTGTTTCCTAAAACCATCTATCTCAATCTTATCTATTCCACTATCAAGAAGTTTATCTCTTAAACTATTAGTAATCTTTTTAAGTTGCAATTCATTTGAGGTTCCGCTTATCAATACTAATCCTATTTGCTCATAAGGACTTATTAATTTTATAACCGGCCTGTCTGCTTCTTCTGGAAAAGTACTGATAGCACCAACTTCTCTTTCTACCTCGTTTAAGGCATTCTTCATATCCGCCCCCGACTCAAACTCCAGAAGCACTTCTGCTATTCCTTCTTTTGCTGTAGACCTTGTGCTTTTAACTTTATCTAAATATCTCACTTTACTTTCAAGGGGCTTAATAAGTGACTCCTCTATATCCCTAGTACTTGCACCTTGCCATTTTATATTTATTGATATGTAATCGATTGAATAATTTGGAAAAAATTGAGTATTTAATTGTTTTGCTGCAAATACTCCTAAAAATATCATTAGCATTAAAAATAAATTTGGGGCAGTTTTGTGTTTTAATATTCTTGATATTATATTTGAATTCATTATTTATTCTTAGAAATTATTTTTTTAGATAAATTTAAATTATTTATTCTAGTCAAAATTATATTTTGATTATTTAAACCTTCACCTGTAACAATAACTCTTTCATCAACAAACCCTTTTATATTAATTTTTTTTTTAATAGCTTTATTTTCCTCTAAAACAAGAATAAAGCTATCTTCATAGATATTACTTTCATGTACCAAAAATGAATTAAATACAGTATTACCTTTAATTATAACCTTAACAAACACACCAGGTTTGATTGGGTCATCTGAGGATATAGCTTCAAGTTTCGCTCTAATATTTAATCCTGATCGATCCTTGTTAATAGTACTATCAATATAAAATACATCAGCTGTATAGCTTTTTTTGTAATTAGATTTTTCCCATAGTACACTAGCTTCTTTTCCTATAATATCACTTATATGCGTATAAGCATTCTCTCCTACAAAAAATTCTACATTTAGTTCAGACGTATTAATAAATTTTCCTAAAATTCTTCCAGCTACTAGCTCTGTTCCAATTTCTATAAGGTTATCTGCTAATTTACCTTTAAAGGGTGCTCTATAACTTGTATCTCTTAAATTACGTTGTGCAACTCTTACTTGAGTTTCAGCTATTTCAATACTGGCCATTAAATTTTGTATTTTTGACTTTATATCTAAAACTTTAGCATTANTAATNGATANNTTTGTNTCTGCNTCCTCAAGACTTTTTTTAGTNACTATATCTCCTACTANTTTTTTTTTCCTTTCATAATTTTTTTCACTAAGNNTTTGTTGNTGNTGTACNTCANTNAATATTAAGATTAGTAGAATCTANTTCATTTATTAAGTCATTNANTTGAGANTTTTTNTTAANAAGNTCTTGCTTANANNTAAANGGGTCAAGCNCAAATATNTTTTCNCCTTTTTCNAANTATTTATTNGANNATACTTTTGGNGATATNTTTATAATTTTTCCTGATAAATTTGAAANTATATCAACNTTNGCTTGNNCTTGAACATTNCCATAAAATAAATANTCNGGNTTAANNNNTNTNAAANTAATTTTTTCTGTTTTNACTAAAAAAGACTCTNCTTTANTNTCTAATAACATTTNGTCATTGCNTGTGAATTTCAATAATACNATTAANANTAAAGTTNNNAAAAATATAATTAAAAANCCCTTNATTNTNTTAATATTNTTTTTANNTAANATCATTTTTTTTTATNCTTTCTTCTANNNNTTTCTTTAAATNTNNTTTAAATTTNNTTTTTGTTANNCCATANGGTATTGGCTTTAAAGATTNTATANAAATATTNNTTTNTTTCATTTTTAAACTATTTTTAGGCCAAGTNTTNCCAGANCNNATATAAACAGGAAATATTGGCATTTTTAGGTTGTTTTGCAAAAGGTAAGCTCCTGGTTTAATATCTCCTATTGTATTTGATTGTTGTCTTGTTCCCTCTGGAAAAATAACTACCTTATAACCCTTATTAATAAAACCGTAAATATTTTTTGATAACCTTCTAATAGACTCTATTTTTTTTCTCCTATTTATAAAAACGTTGCCTAGCCTCATCGCATACCAACCATATATTGGAATAAACATTAATTCTCTCTTTATTATATATATTGTTTTATCAAATACTGCTAAAAAAAAAATAGTATCAAACGCTGATTGATGATTAGCTGCTATTATCTGCCCTTTATTATCTTTTAAATATTTATTGTCAAAATATATTTTTACATTAAGTATATTTTCAAGTAAAATAAGAATTATTTTAGACCAATACTTTACTACTATTCTGGTATGATACCTTGAAATTAAAACTGGCATGAAAACTATTCCAAAAAATAAAATAGAAAAATAAAAGATAAAATTGAAAAAATATATTTTAATCAGCATATCAATTATTTAAAAAAAAATATAAAATATGACATCAAATATTTAATGTATTCTTCTATCAAAAAAAAGTAATATGCTATATGTTTCGTTAAAGACAGTTTTTTAGAAAAATTTTTTTCAACTGGATAAGGGTAAAAATTAATATCTGGAGATAATAGTTTCATTAATAACATACTTCTTGGCATATGATAATAAGATGTGATAACTGTAACTTTTTTTAATTTATATTTTTCAATCCATTTTTTTACTACTAAAGCATTCTGAAAAGTACTTTCTGCTTCTTTGTCTAATGTAATATTATTTATTTTATCAAAATTATCAGGAATAATAGAAGCTCTAGCAACCTTTTTATCAACGCCTGATATAATTAATTTCAGATCTTTGTTTTTATTTAATAAATTTAGACCAAGACTTATTCTACCCTTTCCTCCTGTCAATACTGCTATACCATCAGTTGCTTTATTAAATTCTGTATCTTTATATTTAATCTTACCATTAAATGTGATAAAAGAGGCAACCATAAATAATAAGAAACATAATAAAAAGTATATTATTAATAATCTCATAATGCATTGTTCTTTTTCATGAATATATTACATTGGATACTTAAAACAAATAAAGTTATAAAAATATAAGAAAAATAAATAAATAAATATACTTCAATAACAGAAACTCTGTAAGTTAGTATATTATAATAATATTCTAAAACAATAATTACTATTGGATAACTTAACAAAAAAGATAAGTTTAATAATATAAAACAACTAATATTGAAGTTTCTTATAATTATATAATCTGTTACTCCGAAGTATCTACTTAAACACAGATATTTTTTTAATTTTATAAGATAATTTCTAATAATAAAATAATTAGCAAATAAAATAATAAAAATAGTAATTGCAAAGCTTGAAAATAATAAAATAAGTGAATTGGATTTTTTATTTTGAAAATTTAAAACCAGTGCTCCATTTATTATCCTTGATATTTTACTATTGGTTAATTCAAAGTTTATTAATTTTGATTTATCTACTTGTAGACTATAAACCTCAGGAATAATCTCTTCTGATAGATTTGTATTTTTTAAAATATCTGATAATAAGTTCTTTATATCTTTGTCCTCTATTTTATTGACAGAAATAATAGAATTATTTGTGCTTAATTGATTGAAGATAAGGTCTCTTTTTTCCTCAAAGTCATTCGCAGTTTTTGGTATAAATAGTATAACTTCATTTATTTTTATATTTGTTTTGCTTTGCTCTAAATTTTGGAAAATTAAACATACCAATATTGTGATATATATAACATTACTTAAGCAATAGTATAAATAATCCTCTACTCTGTTAGGGAAATATTTGATTTTTAAAAAATTCATGCCTATATAAAATTTACCTTTCTTGTAAATTTTTATTATAAATAATATATTTTTTGCTAAAATTTATAGCTACATCATCATATGTAGCCCCAAAGACTATTACAGTTGTTCCTATTTTTTTTAAAGCTAAAATTAAATAATTAATCTTTTGTTGAATGCTTTTATCTATTTCTATAAAAAAGCTATCTAATAATAAAATCCTTGGCCTTCCTATAATTGCTCTAGCAAATTGTGCTAATTTTAATTCCGCTAAACTTAAATGATGTACTTTATTATTTATTACTTTTTCTAAACTTAACCATGGCAAAAGTTCTTTTAATGCTTGCTTTATATCATTTTTCTTTTCACGTTTAAGAATTAAAGGAAAAATGATATTAGTTTCTAAATCAAAATTATCAATAAAATGATTTTCCTGAAACACTATGCCAATCTCATTATGTACATTTGATAATTCAGATCTACTTAACTTACTTATGCTCTTACCAAATAAATATAAATTACCATAGGATGGTTTATCTATCAAAGCTATAGTCCTTGCAAGCATAGTCTTTCCTATAGAATGTTTGCCTTGTATTAATATTATGCTTCCAGATGGAATGAAAAGATTTAAATCTCTAAATAACTTTCTTCCACTTTTATCTTCTATAGAAAAATTTTCTAGCCTAATCAATTATATACCTTTTTAATAAATAAAGTATTATAATTGTAATATTAAATTTTATAATAGTAAAATATATGAATATACAATGCCCTAATTGTGACACTATATTTGATTTACCTAATCCAGAAAAATCAAATAAAAAATACAAATGTAGTGTCTGTCAACATATTTGGTTAGAAAAATCGAATAATTATGTAAACAAAAAAAATAATAAATCTAACTTTAATAAAATTATTATATTAAATATAGTTATTTTATTATTAGTACTATTTGCATTTATATTTTTTAGAGAACAATTAGAAAACATTGACTCTCATTGGAAAAATTTTTATCTATTATTTGATAGATTAATACCAATCTAATAAATTTTTTAGATATTTTTTTTCTTTTAGACTTCTATCTTCTTGATTATATCTATTATATAATTTATTTGCTATTTTACTAGCACTTTTTATTTTATTACTATCAGGCATATTAATCGAACCTCCTGATGAAGTACCTTGATATTCAACGTTTTCATTATTTGATAGATGTTCTTTTTGTTTTCTTTTATCTCTATCCTCTCCTCTATCTGCTATTTGTGGTTCGTTTAATATAAAATCTTCTAGTTTAATTTTATTAATAGAACGCTGTATCATTTCTACTGCTCTTCCTTGTGCATTGGCAGCTTCGTCAGGTTTTCCATTATCTAAATCTCTAGAAGCTTGTCTCATAGCTCTATCTGCTCTACCTAAATCTTGTGGTATTTCATTTTCTGAGGCTCCAATTTCTCTAATTACATTTCCTAAAGTATTTCTAAGTTCTTCCTGTTTTTCTTTCGGGCTTTTCCCGCCACTACCTTCAGAGCTCTATTCAAACTTACCTCTTTCTGCTGCTCTATTAAATGTCTCTTCCATAACTTTTTCCTGGTCATTAAGTAGTTCTGAAAGTTTATTAATAAATTCTTTTTTTTGTTGAAACTTCTCTTCTGCCTCTTTATTACTATTTGGATTTTTAATACTCTCCGATAACTGCTGTAATTTTTGCATTTTCTCTTTTATCCCTTCTTGAGCTCCTGTCTTCAGTAAATCTTCAATTTGCTTAGTCAATTCTTCAATTTGATCTTTAATATTTTCACTATTAGTATTTTTCAAATTATTATATTTATTTTTTTCTAGACCTAAAAGACTTTCCATCTTTTCTTTCAACTCCTTTACATTAGTGCTAATCTTCTCAGTATTTTTTTGTTTTATGCTATCAAATAAGCTTTGTTCTACTTGCTCAAGATTTTTTTTTGCCAAATAAAAATCTCCTTCTTCAATCATTTCTACTAATAAATATAATTCTCTAAATAATTCATTTGTTAACGTAAATTTTAAAACTTTATTATTATTTAAGAAATTAATTATCTCATTATAGCTATTATTAATTTCTATATTCGATAATAAATACTGATTAGATTCAAATATTTTAGTTAATTCACTCTTAAATATATTTAATTCTATTTGCCCTCTGGCTAACTTTTTTCTTAGATTGAAAATTTTTATAGATAGTTCATTTTTAAAATTTTTTGTAGGCAATCTAAAGACCTCTGAAAAAACTGATTTTTGATTAGAATAGTCTTTGGCAACAATCTCCAAAGTAGTATCGCTCCCAGCCCAAACCATATCAGCTAAAAATTTATAAAAGTAATTTTCCACCAATTTGTCATCCTTAGCACTGCCCTCATTTTTGAAAAGACTATAAGTAATATTTTCTTCTTTAAAGTGTTTGTATAAAAAAGGTCTCTTAATATTTAAAATAATACTCTTTATACCATAATCGTCTATCACTCTTGACACAAATGACACCGATACTTGATTAATAATATTTGTAGATGACAATATTTTTATCATGGGAGCCTTATCTTTCAAGACTTCTAAATCAAATTCTATAAAATCCTTATTTTTATGATTGATTATTATATTTTTATCTTTTTCTACTAATAAAGTTAGTTCATGGTTGTATCTATCATTTTTTTTCAAATTTAATAATTTATTATTTTCTTTCACTACAAAGTTTTTATTAATAGAATTTATAAAAACCTTGAATTCTGACTTTATGGGTACAAGCTCCTGAATGCTAATATTTTCATTTTTTTTAGGAATAGTAATTAATTTTTCTCGAAGCTTTGTATATTTAGGAGGCTTTATCCAAGCTTTTACTTCAAAATTTTCATCTTTATCTATATACCGACTCATATTAGTCCATCCTGTAGTATTTTCAACAATTTTATTATTTTTGAAAGCCCAAAAAATCGCTAAAAACATGAATAATAAAAACAGATATCTGATATTCAAAGGATCATGTTTACTTAAAGATATGATTGGTAACTGAAACTTTATATTTTTTAAATTATTTTTTACATTCACTTTATGCAAAGCCCAAATATGTTTATTGTAATTTTTTTCTGCAGGCTTATCTTTCAAAGCAGTAAGAGGGTTAATGAATTTAAAATTATTATTTTCAATCCATAATAATACCTTACTTTTATTATAATATTTAATTTCCTTTATAAATTTAATTATTAAAAAAATTAAAAATATCAGATACATAAAGATTATGGATATATGCCAAAAAAATCCAAAAAAGTTCCATACACCTAAAAGTAGAGAGATAATTACTAATTTAGAATATAAAAATAAAAATAATAAATTTCTAATGTTTGCTCTTATATTAAACAAATAGTGTGTTAAATGAATTAACAAGTATCTTTTAATTATATTTATTTTTTCCTTAACCATGCCGCAGTTTTTTCAAATTTTAATAAATCCTCTGTATTTATCCTTTTTTTTATTTCAGTATAATCATTTTTATTTATCATAACTTCACTAGCTATGCTCTTGCTATTATAACTAGAAGACATAACATGTCCGTATGCACCAGTCTTATCAATAAAATAAAAATCTCCTTTTTTAACTGTTTTATATATTTTTGCACCTTTTACCATAACATCTGCTGTTTCACATATTGTTCCTACTACTTCAAATTTTTTAGTCATTTGATTTTTAATTTTTTTTTCTAAAGGCTTAATTAAATGCTTTGCATCATACAAAGCTGGCCTCATTAAATCATTCATTCCTGCATCTATTATTAGAAAATTTTTATTATCTACTATTTTTTTATACAAAACTTTTGTTACTAGTATGCCTGCATTAGCAACTAAAAACCTACCTGGCTCAATTATAATTTTTTTATTTGTTTTTTTAAAAATATCTTTAATAAGATTGACATACTTATTTAAAAATTTTAGGTCTTGCTTATCACTTTCATAATCAATACCAATGCCTCCTCCTAAATCAATATTTTTAATATCAAAGCCTAGAGAGTCTAACTCCATACAAAAATTTAATACCTTTTTAAAAGCTTTTTTAAATGGACTTAGATTACTAATTTGTGATCCTATATGTATATCTACACCTTTTATATTTATATTACTTAATTCTTTAGCAAATTTATAAATTTTTTTAGATTTAGAAATAGGAATACCAAACTTATCGGTTTTTTTTCCAGTAGAAATTTTAGGATGACCTCCAGCAGTAATGTCAGGATTTACTCTTAATGCAATATTAGCAACTGCATTCATCTGCTGTGCGATTAAAGATATAGTTTCTAGTTCCTCTAATGATTCAACATTAAACTGTTCTATATTAGCTTTCAATGCATAGGCTATTTCTTCATTACTTTTTCCTACCCCTGAATAAACAATTTTACTACTTGAAATACCAGCCTTAATTGCTTTTTTAAGTTCTCCTATTGAAACTACATCAGCACCAGCTCCACAATTTGAAAAGGTTTTTAAAACTGAAATATTTGAATTGGCCTTTACTGAATAAGCTATAAGATAATTAATACCTTTAAGAAGTTTATCCAAATTATTGTAATTATTTACTAATGCATTACTAGAATATAAATAAAAAGGAGTTTCAAATTTTTTACAAATATCTGAAACTTTTATATTTTCACAAAATAAATTATTGTTCTTATATTTAAAAAATAACATTAAAACTTATAAATTCTTTCTTGGTCTATTTGAATAATTTGATTCGAATCTTTACTATCTAAATACAATTCACCCTTTTTCCCACAACCACTTAAAATAACAAAAATAAATAATAACACTTTAATCATTACACCACTTTTCTTTAGAAAACATTAGCTCTTTTTTTATATTTTTAGGGCTTGTTCCTCCAAAGCTCTTTCTATTTTTAACTGACGACTCAATAGTAATTTTATCTATAATATTATTATTAATTCTTTTATCTATTTTTTTAAAATCTTGAATATTTAATTCGTGGATTTGCATTTCTTTTTTATCAGCTAATGCAACAATGTTTCCCGTTATTCTATGTGCATCTCTAAATGGAATATTTAATTCAGCAACTAAAGCATCTGCAACATCAGTGGCAGTACTATGACCTTTATTACACATTTGCATCATTTTATCTTTATTAAATGTAATATCCGTTACCATTTCAGTCATTACATTAAGAGTATCTTTTGTTGTTTGTATGCTATCAAATAAAGCTTCTTTATCTTCTTGCATATCTTTAGAATAAGCTAGAGGAAGTGCTTTCATTACATTAAACAAGGTGACATAATTACCAATTACCCTTCCACTTTTTCCTCTTATAAGTTCTGCTGCATCGGGATTTTTCTTTTGAGGCATAATTGAAGAGCCAGTTGAAAAAGTATCAGGTAAATTAATAAAATCAAAACCTGGAGAACTCCATAATATTATCTCTTCAGATAATCTTGATAAGTGTAATGCTATAGAACAACACAAGTGCAAAGAATCTAAAATGAAGTCCCTATCTGATACAGCATCAATAGAATTACTCATTGGTGCAGTAAAACCTAAATTATTTGCAGTCTCCTCTCTGTTAATGTTGAATGATGTACCTGCTAAAGCTGCACTTCCTAATGGTGAATAATTATGTCTCGTAATTATATTTCTATTATTTTCTCTATCTCTGCCAAACATATTAACATAGGCTAATAAATGATGAGCAAGAATGATTGGTTGTGCTACTTGTAAATGAGTGAAACCTGGCATGTATGTATTAATATGTGACTCTGCTTTTATTATCAGGGCCATTTGTAAACTTTTAAGATGCCTATCAATTAATATACTTTCTTCTTTTAACCAAAGCTTTACATCTGTAGCAACTTGGTCATTTCTTGATCTTGCAGTGTGTAGTTTTTTTCCAAGATTTCCTATTAGCTCAATTAATCTATTTTCTATATGTGTATGAATATCTTCTAATTTATGATCAAATTTTATTTTATTATGTTTAAATTCTTTATCAATCTTAGTAAGTGCTGAATCTATTTTTTTTAATTCTAATTTTGAAATTAATTTTTGGTTACAGAGCATGGTTGCGTGAACCTTTGAAGCCAATATATCCTTTTCATATAAAATTTTGTCAAATTCTATAGAGGAATTAATTCTTACCATAGTTTCTGATGGTTTTTCAGTAAACCTTCCACCCCAAAGGTTATTATTTATTTTTTTATTTATTTTTTTTTTCATATAATCTATATATCCTTTTATAATAATATTATGATTAAAAAAATATTAACAATATTTATAACTCTTTTACCTATGTGCTATATAAATTTTAATTTAGCATCTAATGATATAGAGAAAATACAAATAATTAAAGAACCTTTTTATATAGAATCTTTAGAATTAATAAACTATAAAGAAGAGACTGTTTTTCTTAAAGAAAAATTATCCTCATATTTTATTATAAATTTTTGGGCATCTTGGTGTGCACCATGCATCAAAGAAATGAAAAGCTTAAATAGATTACAGGAAAAAGCTTCTTTTGTAAGAGTGCTTACAGTAAGTCAAGATAAAAATATCAAAATAGCTAAAGAATTTTTTGTAAAAAACAAACACCCATTTCTTGAAAAATATTATGACAAAGACAAAAGAGTACTTTCTAAATTTTCTATTAGAGGGTTACCTACTACATTCATTGTTGATAAAAAATTTAGGGTATTTGCTAAAGTTGAAGGAATAATAGAGTGGGAATCTAAAGAGTTTATTAAATGGTTAAAACAATATTAAATATAATTTTTTAATTCCCCATAATGTATGCCCATATCTTTAAAGCCTTGTAAAGTATTTTTTACTGAATTTCCTATATTGACAGGCAGAGTTGCCCCTTTAATTACAATTGTTTCAAAACCTATATTTTTTGCATCTATTGCAGTATAATTTACACAAAAATCTAAAGCTAAGCCGCATATAAATACTCTTTCAATTTTTAAAGATTTTAATAAACCTGAAAGTCCAGTAGGTGTAAACTTATCATTTTCAAAAAAACCTGAATAAGAATCAATATTTTTTCTAAACCCCTTCCTGATAATTGCGTTAGCATGTTTAACTTCTAAATCTTTATGAAAATTAGCACCTTCAGTATTAAATATACAGTGTGGTGGCCATATCACTTGTTTTCCATAAGAAACATCTATTGTAGAAAAAACTTCCTTGCCCTTATTATTTGTAGAGAATGATATATGATCTTTTGGATGCCAGTCTTGTGTATAGAAAACATAGTTAAATTTTTTTTGTATCTCATTAATGTTACTTACAATTGTATCTCCTTCTTTAACTGCTAAAGTACCTCCTGGACAAAAATCATTCTGTAGATCTACTACGATCAAAGCGTCTTTATCTTTTCCAAAATTTGAATTGGTTCTATCATCATTTTTTTCAGTGTGAGCTAAAAGATTATTGTTAATATTGGCTGAAAATGCACTAAGCATTATGGTTCCAAGTCCTTTAAAAAAACTTCTCTTGCTAATATTTATCATTTATTTACCTTTTCAGCTTTAAAAATTTCATGTATTTTATTTGTCAATTCTGCATAAGTATCACAGCTAAAATATTTATTATACTTATTTTTAATTGTTTCTGAAGATCTAAAGAGAATTCCAGTATCAGCAACTTGTAACATTCCTAGATCATTGAGGCTATCTCCTATCGCCAATGTATTAAAATTTAATGAATTCATATAATTTATAGTACGCTTTTTATGTTCCTCTACACACATTTCCATACCACTAACCATATTATTATCATCAACCAATAGTTTATGACAAAAAACTGTAGGATGATTTAATTTTTTAAAAATTGGTGCTGATAAATTAAAAAACGTGTCAGATAATATAATTACTTGATATTTTTCTCTGATACCAAATAAAAAATCAGCGGCTCCTTCAAAAGGCTGAATATCTGTGGCTATTTTAAACAATAAATTTGAATTTATATTATTTTTCTTTAATATCCCTATCCTAATATTCATTAACTCTTTATAATCACTAATATCTTTTGTTGTTAATTTTAATTCTTCAATGCCTGTTTTTTCTGATAAAGAAACCCAAATCTCTGGTATTAATACACCTTCTAGATCTATTCCAATAAAATTCATAGCAATTTTTCTATTAAATCTCTTTAGTAATTTCAGGTATCATAGTAAATAAATCACCAACTAAACCATAATCCGCTATCTGAAATATGGGTGCATCCTCGTCTTTATTTATTGCTACTATAACTTTACTATCTTTCATACCAGCTAGATGCTGTATTGCTCCTGATATGCCTATAGCTATATATAATTCTGGTGCAACTACTTTACCCGTTTGCCCGACTTGATAATCGTTAGAAATATAGCCAGCATCTACTGCAGCCCTACTTGCTCCAATAGCAGCATTAAGTTTATCTGCTAATTGTTCAATAATTTGAAAATTTTCTTTTGAGCCTACACCCCTTCCTCCAGATACTATAATTTTTGCTGACGTCAAATCTGGTCTTTCGGATTTGGTGATTTCTTTACTTATAAACTTAGAATTATCATCTGTAGTCGGCTCAGGTAAAATCTCAACCTGAGCTTCTCCACTTTCTTGTTTTGCTGGTGGAAAAGCTGTACCTCTTATAGTAAGTATTATAGTATCATCCTTTGAACGAATAGTTGCAATAGCATTTCCAGCATAAATTGGTCTGTCAAAAGTATTTTTATCGTGTATTTTTATAACATCTGATAAAGGCTGTAAATTTAATACTGCTCCTAATCTTGGAATAAAATTTTTTGAAAATGTTCCTGATGGAGCTAATATATATTTATAATTTGAGATTACTTCTTTTAAAAGTTTCACTAGATCCTCTGCTACTAAATTGTTTAGCCTTTTTTTGAAAGTAATAATTTTTTTTACATTATTAATTTTTTTTATTTCTTCAATTTTATCTGGATCAAAAACTAATAAATCTATATCTGCATTCAACTCGGCAGCAGCTGAAACTGTAGCTAGACTTGGTCTATTAAGTATACCATTTTCTAATTCAGCAATAACTAAACAACTCATAAAATTCCCTCTTTATTTTTTAAGACATTAATCAAATCACTATGTCCTTCTAACATTTTAACAGTACCTCCTCTTTCAGGTGGTCCCTTCACTTCTAATAACTCTAGTCTGTTTTCTAAATCTAAATTTAGTTCTTGTAATTGAAAGATATCAATAGCCTTACTTTTAGCTTTCATTATATTTGGAAGAGAAGCA
This sequence comes from Alphaproteobacteria bacterium TMED62, assembly GCA_002170595.1. Lineage (GTDB taxonomy): Bacteria > Pseudomonadota > Alphaproteobacteria > TMED109 > TMED109 > TMED131. The sequence continues at coordinate 66,438 of NHDP01000009.1, read as the reverse complement.
TATCTAGGTTCATTCAACCTTAAATCAGTTGTAACTATACATGGTAATTTTACTTTTAATGTTTCTAAACCTCCATCAACTTCTCTTGTAACCAATAAAGAACCATTTTCCTTTATTACTTTAGACGCAAAAGTGGCTTGTGGATATTGCAATAGACCTGCTAGCATTTGTCCCGTTTGATTAAAATCATCGTCAATTGCTTGTTTACCAAGTATAGTTAAATCACTCTTTTCTTTTTCTACAAAATATTTGATTATCTTTGCTATATTCAAAGGTTCTAATTCTTTTTCTGTTTTTACCAAGATACCTCTATCAGCTCCCATTGCTAAAGCCGATCTTATTGTCTCTTGAACATTGTCTGTGCCTATAGATATGACTATAACTTCTTCTGCGATATTTTTTTCTTTAAGTCTTATTGCCTCTTCTACTGCAATCTCATCAAAAGGATTCATTGACATCTTTACATTATCTGTTTCTACTCCAGAATTATCCTGTTTTATCCTAATTTTTACGTTGTAGTCTATAACTCTTTTAACAGCTACTAGTACTTTCATTTTTTTCCTTAATTTTTAATTAATCCAAATATAATAACAATAAATAATACTGCAATAGCTTGAAATAATACTCTCATTCTCATTAATTTTTGTGACCAATTCTTATTAAAGTTATCGCCCCTAGCCATAGCTAAAACTCCTAAAGTTAAAACTATAAAAACAGCAATAGAAAAGAAAACAACCCCAAAGTTCAAAAAAAAATCCATTTTACACCATAGTTATGTGATTACTATAATTAAATATATATATTATTATAAAAAATTGTATACTTAAATGATAATGACTACGATAAGAAATTTAGAAGGGCCTTCAATAAATAAAGAAAAAAATACTAAATTTTTAGTATTTTTTTTACATGGATGGGGTTCTGATGGAAATGACTTAATACAAATTGGCGAAATGTGGAAGCATCAGTTACCTAATATTACTTTTATTGCTCCTAATGGACCCGAAGTATGTTCAGGAAATCCAAATGGAAGACAGTGGTTTGATATACTAAATAACAATAATGAACAGTCTTTAGAGGGTTTACATAAATCATATTTAGACTTAAAAGCTTATATAAATAGTTTTCTTAAAAAATATAATTTAGCTAATAATCAATACTTTCTTGTAGGATTTAGTCAAGGTACAATGCTTGGATTATATACTTCGTTAAGAGAGAAGCTTTTAGGAATAGTTGGTTATTCTGGAGCTTTTCTAGGTAGCCTCCCTAGTAGTGAAATTAAAAAAAATGATTATTTATTAATCCATGGTAAAAATGACAATATAGTTCCGATAGAAAAAATGTATGATGCCGTTGAAAAGTTAGAGCCTTTCTCTAATTACTTAGGAAAGGAAATTTATGATAATTTAGAACATTCTATTAATGAAGAAGGTTTATTAAAGGGTTTAACTTTCATTAAAGAAAGATTGAAAACCAAAATAAAATAGTTAAAAACTTATTGGAGAATGAAATTAGTAATTTAGATAATAGCCCTTGCTTAGTTTTAAATGCTGACTACCAACCACTTAGTTATTTTCCTTTGTCTTTGTGGGGATGGCAAGATACTATTAAAGCTGTCTTTTTAGAAAGGGTCAATATAGTTGCAGAATATGAAAAAAAAGTTAACTCATCTAATTTTTCCATGCAACTACCTAGCGTTATATCTTTAAAAAAATATATACCACTTAATAAAAGAATACCTTTTACTCGTTTTAATCTCTTTTTACGTGATCACTTTAAATGCCAATATTGCGATGTAAAATTTAAAGCATCTGAACTTACTTTTGACCATGTTGTCTCAAGAGCAAAGGGTGGCTTATCAGATTGGGATAATGTAGTATCAGCCTGCTTCAAATGCAATAATAAAAAAGGTAGTTTAAGTTACAAAGATGCAAATATGAAATTGGTAAAAATACCTAAAAAACCAACATTTAATGAATTAAGACAAGCTGGAAAACTATTTCCTCCCAATTATTTACACCATACTTGGAACGACTTTCTATATTGGGACTCAGTTTTAGATATAAACTGAATTAATATTTATGCTAAATAAGTTAAAGGAAACTTCTTACCTGAAATTTTTCTTATTTTTTTCTTTTTCTATTTTTTTTGTAAGAGTATTACTAAATATAAATTTAAAGCTGCCTCTACACTTTGATGAGGCTCAATATTGGGACTGGGCTCAAAATTTAGATTGGGGTTATTTTTCAAAACCCCCACTTTTAGCTTTTTTTATAAGAATAATTACTGAAATTTGCGGTAATGGTGAAAATTGTATTAGGACTCTATCCCCCTTGTTCCATTCTTTCACATCATTTATTATATTTTATTCTGTTTATTTCCTTACTAGAAATTATAAAAATTCATTATTTGGTGCAATTATATTCTTATTGATGCCAGGAATAACATTCTCATCCTTTTTAATATCTACCGATGTACCATTAATTTTTTTTTCATCCTTAATAGCATTATTAATTATCAAAATTAATAATTCTAATAGAAAAAGTACCTTATATTTTTATATTTTAGGCGTTGCTTTAGCTTTAGGAATTTTATCAAAATACGCTATTTTTTATTTAATATGTAGTTTTATTTTTAGTATGATTATTGATAAAGATTGTAGACTTTTCTTTTTAAACAATAATTTTCTATTGAGTATATTAATAACTATTATCTTTATATCACCTAATATTATCTGGAATGTTAATAATGAATTTGTAACTTTATCTCATACCGCTGCGAATGCTAACTTAGCTCATATTAAAATTAATTTTTTTCAAGGGCTATTATTTATATTATCTCAAGGACTTATTTTTGGTATATTTCCGTTTTTGTATTTATCAAAAAAGTCTATTTTATTTAATAAATTTAATGTAATACAAAAAATATTTTTAATAAGCTTTCTTTTACCAATCCTTGTAATTTTTTTTTTAGCAATATTCTCTAGAGCAAATGCTAATTGGGCAGTAGTTGGTTATCCTTTCGCTTGTATATTATTGTCAACTTTATTGAATTTTAAAAAAAATTATGTTAGAGAAATTTGTTTATTGAACCAATTTTTATTTTCTATACTAATTATAAGTTTTATTTTTTTTCTACCTCTATTTAAACTTGATCCATTTTCTAATATAAAACATATAAATTCTCTTTCTGAAATAATTAAAAATGAAATATCTATTAGAAATAATATAGCCTTAATGACTGATGATAGAGAAGATTATGCACATCTATTATATTATTTAAAAAATATAAATATTAAAAAAGCAAAATGGAATGGTGACGTTAAAATAGATGATCACTATGAACTNACTACAANTCANAATGANCTTCANGGTTANGANNTCCTNCTANTTACAAGAACTCAACCTACTCCANTTATGAGNTCTCGTGCTGACNCNAGTATAAAGATTAACAGTTTTTCTTTTAANACAAATAANAGGACAAANANTTTTAATATNTATATTTTAAAAAATTGGAAATAATTATTTTTTTTTGCTTATTAAATCAAATAAATCTTGAAAGAATCTTTTAATTTTTTTAAATATACTTCGAAAATCTAAACTTATTTTATGTTGTTTATTTATGAAATATAAATTTCTAGCATAAATAAATAATCCCGTTGCTTGTCCCATTATAAAAACTGGATCTTTTCTATGGATGGCATAAATCAATAATGTAATACCCCCTAAAATACTAAAAAACCAAAAGCCTAATGGAATAATACTTTTCTTATTTATTTCACTATAAATCCATTGCAAAATAAACCTAGCAGAAAAAAAAATTTGCCCCAAAAACCCTATAATTAGCCAGCCTAAACTTATCTCCATGATTACTTCTCCTTACCCTTTAAATCTTTACTTGTTTTAATTAATATAGGCCAAACAGACCTTTTCCTTAACCAAATTACACCATATAAATCATTAATTCCTACTAAAAATCTTTGGAAATTAGAATATTTTGATACACCACTTCCTCTAGGTCTATGATTAACTGGGATTGACACTATTTTTCCTTTAAAGGAATTAAATAAAAAAGGCAAAAACCTATGTATATGGTTAAAAAATGGAAGTAGAAGAAAATCTTTTTTTCTAAATAATTTTAATGCGCAACCTGTATCTGGAGTATTATCATTTAATAGTAGTCTTCTGATCTGAAAAGCTAATCTTGATGCTATCCTCCTTGCTCTAGTATCTATCCTGTTTACTCTATTTCCTATAACCATCATAAAATCAACTTTTTCATCAAAATATTTAATTAACCTAAGTATGTCTATGGGGTCGTTTTGACCGTCTCCATCTAATGTTATAATGTATTCATTTTTTGCATGGATAATACCTGTTTTCAAGCCAATGCTTTGTCCATACTTTTTTTTATGGCTAATAACTATTATGTTTTTTCTCATTTCCTCTAATACTTTGAGGCTACTATCATCTGATCCATCATTCACTACGATTATCTCATAATTGATTTTACTTTTTAAAACGCTCCTTATCTCTTCTATTAAATTAGTTATATTATTTTGTTCATTATAAATAGGAATTATTATAGAAATTTTTCTTATCATTTATTTTTTTTTATCTCATCTAAGTTTTTTTTTATACTTTTATATTCTAAGCTATTTTCATCAATTAGGCTCAGTAATTTTTCATAATAACTTTTTGATAGATTATAATCTTTTAAATAAAAATTATAATCAGCTATAACTAGGAGAGCTGTAATATCATCTGGTTTTCTAATCAATATTTCATTAAAAAGATCTATAGTCTTTTGACTAAGATTTTCTTTTTCCAAGATTAATCTAGTGTTAGCTTCACCTAATAAAAAATCTATATCTGATGAATCTATTTTTCTGCCCATTTCAAAAACATTAAGAGCACCATCAATATCTAAGGAAAAATATTTTAATTGTGCTAGCTTTTTTATTAATTCAATTTGATAAGGATCGTCTTTCAATTTTTCTTCTATTTTATTAACAAGAGTAGCTATGGTTTCCGGATTAATTTTATTTGCATCCTTAATATTAAGATTGTTTACAATTTTGTTACCTATATCCTCTCCAATCCAATAATTACTTACATAAAGATAAATAATNAATACNGNTATAAAANTAGANAAAAAATATAANNCNTATACNNTCTTATTTTTTTTATTCCTAGATTTTTGAAAAATCAATAATGTAAGAATACCAGTTAAAAATAAGATAACTAAAAAAAGATAAATCATTTATTTTTCTTAAAAGTAGTTTTTCTAATAGCTATAAATGTTATTAAAACAAAAGAAAGTAAAGGAGAAGCCCATAAAAGGAGGTTAGAGCCATTAAACAAAGGTTTAAATAATATAAATTCTCCATATCTCTTGATTAAAAAGTTTTTTATTTGATAGTTGCTTTCACCTTCATAGATTTTTTCATAGATGATTTCTTTTAAATCATTAGCCAATTCAGAATCAGATTCCAACAAAGATTGATTTTGACATACTAGACACCTAAGTTCTGAAGATAACTCTCTAAATCTTTTTTCTAGCTCATTATTTTTTTGATTTGAAAAAGTAAAAGTTGTAAGAAAAAAAAAATTCAACATTAAGAAAATTTTTAAAAAACTCATAAAATTGTACTTAGTTTGTATTTATTAAATTCATAATATTTTCAAACTTTATTACTGTTAAAGGCCCTACTTGTCTATACTTAATTTGACCTGCTNTATTAATAAAGTATGTTTCTGGAACNCCATATANTCCTAAATCTATNCCAGCNCTNCCNTTTTCGTCANTCAATAAANTATCATATGGNTTTCCTANTANNTTTAAAAACCTTTTTATATCTTTAATATTATCTTTATAAGCCACTCCTATTATAATATTATCTTTACTAAACTTTTCAAGNACTGCATGTTCTTCTCTACAAGGAGCACACCATGATGCAAAAAAATTTAAAATAAANGGTTCTTTTCCTAAAACATCTTTTAAAAGCTTTCCTTCCAAATGTTCTAANTTTAACTTTGGTAANTCTTGATTTAATAAAACTGATTNTANTTCTTTAGTATTTTCAACATTANTNATCTTCCAGTANAAAAAATATGATAAAATTAAAAATAGNNTNATTGGNAATANTNTNACNTNCTTCAAAAAATTACCTATTTCTTTTTCTATCAANAACAGAAATTATNCCNCCTNATGCCATTAAAAATGTNCCANTCCAAATCAANATAATAAAAGGATTNAAATATATTCTAACTATTCTTTGNCCTGAATTAGGTGGTTGCTCNTGTCCCATCACTATNTAAAGNTGNCTAAATAAATTTCTAAANATTGCAGCTTCCGTNCTAGGCATTCCTGTATCCAAATAAATTCTTCGTTCTGCATACATTTTAATATTTTTATTAAAACCATTCACTATAAATTCACCTGTCTGCGATATCCAATTTTTTTCTTTTATTTCTAATATATCAGATAATTTAATTACAAATTTATCTAACTTAATAACTTGTTTTTCTTTCATTATCCCTTCGTAGTAGATTTTTTTTGAATCAGAAATAGCCACTCCTAGAATAAAAATTGCTAGTCCAATATGTGCTATATACATTCCATAAGTGGATATAGGAATTAAGAAAAATTTATTTAATTTTATAGAGGCATTATTTTTTTTAGTTTTAATTTTCTCATAGAGATCATTAAATATAGAGATTATTAACCACAATGCAGCCATTATCCCTATATAATATATAACAGGTCCTTCTAGTAAAAACAAAATCCCTCCAGTAAAAAAAATAAATATTATAATTGCCTTTCCTAATTTTTTTAATAAAAGTTCTGCAGTATTTCTCTTCCAATTAATATTAATAATTATACCACTTACAAAAATTGCAGGTATTATAATGGGTAAAAAAACTAAATTAAAATAAGGTGCTCCTACTGATATATCTCTACCAGTTATTACTTCTACAAATAGTGGCCATAGGGTTCCTAACAGAATAGTTACTGTTGAAGAACACAAAAATATATTATTTAATAAAAGACCTCCTTCTTTAGAAAGNAAATTAAACTTCTCATTATTTTCAATTTTATCATGCCTAATAACATAAAGTATTAATGAAGAGGCAGTAATGAAGAATAAAAAGCTTAGTATATATATACCTCTTGCTGGATCAGAAGCAAACGCGTGTACAGAAGTTAACAACCCAGACCTAACTATAAATGTTCCTAATAAAGTTAAAGAGAAGGCTATTATAGACAATAAAATGGTCCAAGATTTTAAGTTGTCTCTCTTTTCTGTAACTCTATTTGAGTGTAATAAAGCAGTTAACAATAACCATGGAAGTAAGGAAACATTTTCTACGGGATCCCAAAACCACCAGCCTCCCCAGCCTAACTCATAGTATGCCCAAAATGANCCTAACGTTATTCCTAATGTNAGAAAAATCCAAGATATTAGTATCCATGGNCTTATCTCATTAGCCCATTTTCTATCAACCTTACCCTCCAACAAAGCTGCGATAGAATAGGCAAAAGGCACTGTTAATCCTACATAACCTAAATAAAGTAAAGGTGGATGAAATGCTAACCCTGGATCTTGTAAAACTGGGTTCAATCCATTACCTTGTTCCGGTATTGGACTAACTCTTATAAAGGGATTAGAAGTAAAAATAGTGAAGCCTATAAAACCTATATTAACTAAGTTAGAAGTAAAAAACACTTTAGATATAAATTTTTTATCATTGTTTTTAGTATATAAAGTAAGAAAAAAACCATAAAGCCCTAGGAAAGCTAACCACATTAATAGTGAACCTTCATGATTTCCCCATGTACCTGATATTTTGTATATAAGAGGTTTATTGGTATGGGAATTATTATAAATNTTTAGTATACTAAANTCNGANANTGTATANCTAATAATNAAAGATAAAAAAGATAANATTAANAGATAACANATAAAAAAATTAATTTTTCTNATNATATCAAAATTAAATTCTGAAAANNTAATAAAACAAACNTTTGTNGAAACAACTAAATGNANAACAGATAAAACAAAAGCAAATATTAAAAAGATTAGACCNAANTCTCCTANCAATTTAATCTCTCCCTTCTAAAGCTTTTTCNATTTCTGGTGGCATATAATTTTCATCATGCTTAGCTAGTACTTTNTTAGCAATAAANAGNTTATTTTCTATATCATAATTACCTTCNNCAANTANTCCTTGTTTTTCTCTAAATAAGTCAGGTANTATTCCTTNAAATATNATATTTAAAAAATTNTGNTTATCTGTGATCATAAAATTTACTTTAAGCCCNTCGTTACTATAATTAATACTTTTTTCTTTNACTAAGCCNCCNACTCTAATNTATCCTGTGTTTTCATTTNCCTTTTCATATANTTTAGTAGGNGTATAAAAAAATACTATTTTTTCTTCTAATGCTTTTAAAANAAAAAAAACTGCTAAACNAATNCTNCAANATATTATTATAAGAANACNAAANCTTTTAAACTTTTTATTTATTAACACCATACTTTTCTAAATTAGAATATTTTAATTTTTTTTCGATTAATCTTTTTCTTAAGATTACTTTTAAAATTAATAATATTAATAAAAATAGCCATACTAAATAAGCAGACCAAATAAAAAAACCGTATCCGTTCATATCAAAAAATAAAGAAAATTCAATCATTTACTTAATCCTTTTTACTTAAAAATATAAGCTTTTTTTCGTAAATTGCGGACTGAATATTAGTCAAAATCAAATAAAAAAATAATAAAAAAACTCCTAATGACATTATTAAAAGTGGAACTAACATTTCCATACTAATAGATGGACCACCAGATCTAATTACACTTGCTGGTTGATGAAGAGTATTCCACCAATCAACTGAAAATTTTATTATAGGTATATTTATAGCTCCGATTATTGATAAATACGAAAATGATAGATCTCCGCTTGCGTTATACTTAAAAGTTTTATCTATAAAAATAAGTCCTAAATATATAAATAATAATATTAAAAATGAAGTGAGTCTAGCATCCCATACCCAGTATGTTCCCCACGTAGGCTTTCCCCATAGTGAGCCTGTTATTAAAGTTATTATAGTAAACACAATTGCAACGACTGGTATTTCTTTAGCCATTAATACGAATAAAGGAAACTTCCAAATTAAATAAGACAAACTAAGAAAAAAAACTAAAATATATGCAAATAAGCTAATCCACGCTGAAGATACATGAATATACATTATTCTAACAGTTTCTCCCTGTTGATAATCAGGAGGAGAAAAAAATAATCCTAAAACTAGACCTATTAAAATAAATATTGCAGCTAAATAAGAACATATTTTTCTAAACGGAGCTATAGTTACAATAAATTTATTTGGGTTTGCGTATTTATGCAATGTTTTAAACATATTAATTGATCGTATATTTTAAAATTTTTGTTGTTATAATAGGAAAAAAAACTATTCCTATACTTAAAATAGCTAATAATAAATAAAATTCAGCATTTATATTACTGTTATTTAAATTAGTTCCCATAACACCAAATATAATAATAGGTAAATAAAATGGAAGTGTAATAAAAGTTAATGCTGCTCCTCTAAAAGAAGAACCTAACATTAAAGCAGCAATAGGAGATCCAATTAATGTAAATATAGGTGTTCCTATTACCAAACTAATGAATAAGTTAAAATTAGTTTCATTATAACCTGAAAAAATATATATGCAAAAGGGAGCTATGACTACTATAGGTAAACCACTAAAAAGCCAATGATTTAAACACTTAGCATAAACTATAATACCTAAAGAAATTTTGTTAACAATGTAATAATGCAATGTTCCATCATCATAATCTTCTTTATACATATGGTCTAAGGCAATTAGGTTAGCAAAAAGGGTAGCAATCCAAATTGCTGAAATTGATATATTTAATTCTATATATTGAGAATTTCCAAAGGCTAAAGGAAATATTAATAAACATAATAAAAAGAAAGAAATTGTAAACCAAGCCTTATTAGATAAAAGATTATCTTTAAAATCTTTTTTTAAAATTATAAAAAATAACTTAAGCAATAATTAGTTCCTTTTTGTTTTTAATATTCAATACTTCACCTTTTTCATGAGTAGATAAAATAACCATACCTTTTTTGTTAATATGACTTTTTATCATATTATAAATTAATTTTCTATTTTGCTCATCAAGTCCTGAAAATGGCTCATCTAACAACCATACTTTACTATTTAAAAGGTAAAGCCTTATAAAAGTTAATTTTTTTTTTTGACCATAAGATAAAAATGCTATGGGCGAAAAAAGTAACTTAGCTATTGAAAAAAATTTTACAGCTTGCTCTATACTTACAGTAGAGTCATAAATCTCTTTCCAAAACCTTATAAAATCAAATACTGTTTCATTTTCCTTTAATCCGAATTTATGTCCGACATATCCTATTTTATCAAATTTTTGCTGCCATTTAATAGACCCTTCGTAAGGCAATATCCCTGCTAAGCAATGTAATAAAGTGGTTTTACCTTTACCATTTTTTCCTTTAATTATTAATAATTGTCCTTCTAATACTTTAAAGAAAAGGCAATTAAAAATATCTATAGAGTTTCTTTTACATGATAGTTTAGTAACAGTTAATGAAAGTTTTTTTTTCATATAAATTTAATTTTTTATTCTTTTGTCTTCTATTACTTTACCATCATTTGCTATCTTACCTATTTCAACTAAATTAATTCTAATATTTAATTTAAATTGGCTTTTAAAAAAAATTTTAATATCCTCTTCATTAATTTTGTTAATATCTTTAACTTCACACACTAGAACGGGATCGTCTAAAAAGTCTTTACTCTCTATCACCAACCTAGCTTTAATAACTTCTTTATGTGTATTTATTAATTTATTTATTTGTTCTGGAGTAACAAAAATTCCTTTGACTTTTGTAGACTGCTCAGCTCTACCCATCCAGCCCTTTATTCTCATATTAGTTCTACCACAAGGGCTAGGTTCATCAATTATTGCTGATAAATCTCCAGTAGCTAATCTTATCATAGGATAAGAATTGTTAAGTTTTGTTATAACTACTTCACCTACTTCACCTCTTCTTACTTGTTGATTAGAACCAGGTTTAACAATTTCTAGAATAATATTTTCTTCAACTATCATCCCTTCATTAACATCATTAATATTACTTTTACTTTCATAAGCAATACAACCTACCTCAGCTGTACCATACATTTGTAATGGAGTTAGCTTATATTCTTCTTTGAAATAATGTCTAAGGTCTTCTGGAAAGGGTTCTGCTCCCACTAATGCATTTTTTAAAAATGATATATCTATCTTTTTTCTGTAAATTTTATCTAAAATTATTTTTAAAAAAGAAGGAGTACCAATATAAAAATCTGGAGCTAGAGATCTAATAGTCTCTATTTGCAAATCAGTATTTCCAATGCCTCCTGGTACTACTGCGCAACCAAGATTGATAACAGAATTTCCTAACATAATTCCTGCTGGTCCTAAATGATAAGAAAAAGTATTATAAACTAAGTCTCCTCTTCTTAAACCTGCTGCGTGTAAACAACTTGACATATTCCAAAAATCGCCTTTTTCTCCTGGTTCATAAATAGGCCCAGGAGAAGCAAACATGTAAGCATATTCTTTGGAGTTTTTAATATTGAACCCTGCATAAGGGGGATTGTTTTTTTGAAGCTCTATAAGACTACTTTTCCTAGTTATAGGTATTTTATTAAAGTCCTCTCTTGTCTTTATTTGATCAAAATCAATTTTACTAAGTCTATTTCTCCATCCTATTGAACTATCACATACTTTCTTTAATCTAATACCTATATCATAAAATAATAATTCTTCTCTTTTTAAAGGATCTTGGATTTCATTGTCGCTAAAAAAATTATTTGAATTAATCTTTTTCATAGCCAACGTTTTCTTCTTTTGTATGACTTTAAATTTTTAAACGACTTCCTATTATCTTTTCCCCCTCCAAGATAAAACTCCTTAACATCTTCATTTTCTATTAAATCACTTGATTTTCCTTCCATAACTATTTTACCATTTTCCATTATGTAAGAACGCGAGGATAAACTTAGTGCTAGTTTAGCATTCTGCTCAACTAACAAAATAGTAATTCCTAAATCTTTATTAAGCTTTTTTATGATATCAAAAACTTCTTTTACTAACATAGGCGAAAGTCCCATTGATGGTTCATCCATCAAGATGATTTTCGGCTTTGCCATCAAAGCTCTGCCTATAGCTAACATTTGTTGTTCTCCTCCAGAAAGATAACCAGATAAACCTTTTCTTTCTCTTAATCTAGGAAAAAAGTCCATTACCTCTTCTATATTTTTACCAATCATTTTTCTATCTGGTCTTGTATGTGCACCAAGTCTTAGGTTTTCCTCAATAGTCATATCGGCTATACACCTTCTTCCCTCCATAACTTGAAAAATTCCATTTTTTACAATGTCAGAAGGGTTTGATTTTATTATATCATTACCTTCAAAAAATATATTTCCTTTTGTTATTTCACCATCTTCTGTTTTTAAGAGTCCAGATATTGATTTTAGGGTAGTTGACTTGCCTGCGCCATTGGCACCTAAAAGAGATACTATCTCTCCTTTGTGAACCTCAAGACTTAAGCCTTTAATAACTAGTACAACTTCATTATATACTACTTCAATATTTTTAATCTTTAACATTTAAAATTATATTCTAATAACCTCTCCACTCAGGTCTTCTAGGAAGCGTAATTTGATCCTCTTTAACTAACTTAATAGTTTTTTCTTTCATTAATTGGTCTACACCTTTTTTATCGGTTTTTCCATTAACTTTAACCATGTAAATAGGCACCTCCATTAGCCCTCTATGGTCATCACTTTTCCAAGTTGAAGGCAAACATACATCCTTCAAACCCTCTGGTATCCAATTTTCATTTTTATACATAGCATTTCTAATATTTTCACCGTTTAATTCTCCTTCTGCCATTGCTATTTTCATTGCCTCTACAATATAAAACATCGAGCAAACTGCAGATATATAATGAACTGATCTATATTGATCTTTTTTCCCTGACATTGAGGAAATATTTTTAATTAATTCCATGCCTTCATTGTCTTCTCCCCATACAGAGTTGGTTCTAACCGCAAAAACTATACCATCAGCAGCTTTACCAGATGCCTTTATTACGGTCTCATCTACTCCCCATACATTAGTCATGAATTGTACTTCAGCTCCAACAGTATTACATGCTTTTAAGAGAGCAGTTGTAGAGTTGGATGAGTTAGCAAGATATGCATAATTAGCTTGAATTTGTTTTAAGGTAAGACATTGAGCTGTAAAGTCTCCAGGTGCCAATGTATAATTAATTACTGACAAAACTTCAAACCCTAATTCTTCAGCGTATTCTTGACAAGCTTGCTTAGGAGCATTTGGGTATGGATGATTATCTCCCATATGGACAAATTTAGGTTTCTCTGATTTTTCTTTATTTTTCCAATCTTTTAATGCCCATGTAACTAAACCTCTACATGCATCTGAATAAGATGGTCCATAAAAAAAATTATAAGGAGCTGCCTTAAAAGAATTAGGAGCTTTGCCAGTAGGGTCTGTTAATTGCCCTGCATATGATCCTGAAAAAAATGGAATTTTATCTCTTGCTATTGTTTCCATTAAAGCCTCTGTGTCAGCTGTACCCCAGCCTATTACTGTAATAACTTTCAGTCTAGATTTCCACCTTTTATAAGTAGCCACAGCTCTAGGAGCCTTATAACTATAGTCAACAGTCTCTAATCTAATTTTTTTATTATTAATACCACCATTTTTATTTATCCATTTTATTACATCGATATGACCCTGTCCAAAAGGTCTACCAACACTTGAGGTTGGACCTGTAAAATCTACTAACTGTCCCACGGGTATATCACTTGATATTAAATTTTTAGTTAACAAAAAAATAAAGATTGTTAAATTTATTGTTTTTAATAAGTGTTTTGACATAAGGTAACTCCTGTAAACTAATATGAAAAAGGATATAATTTAAACCACGCTCTAATTTGTCCCCAACGATAGGCTAGTCCATTAGGTTCAAAAATCAAGAATAATATTATTACTAAACCTATTGAAGCCTCTTTAATAAAAGGTATAGCTTCTGATAGTGACAATGCACTATCTATAGACGTACCCGATAAAGATCTTGTTAACCAATCCATAATTTCTGGAAGCAAAACCATAAATGCTGCTCCCATCATTGAACCTCTAATTGAACCAAGCCCACCAATAATTATCATTGCTAAGAAAGTAATAGATAATTGAATATTAAACTCCTCTATTGATACAAAATTTAAATAATGACCATAAAGTGCTCCACCTAATCCTGCAAAAAACGATGATATACCAAATGATAGAATTCTATACTTCATAAGGTTTATACCCATCATTTCAGCTGACAAATAATGATCTCTAACTGCTAAAAAAGCCCTGCCATCTCTAGTTCTTAAGATATTTGTAGCAATAATAAAACTTACTACCATCCAAAATAAAACTATAAAAAAATACTTAGTATCACTATCAAAAAATATTCCAAAAATTTTCAAAGGTTCAGCTGAAGCTCCATCAACTCCACCTGTAAACCAAGAAGCCCTAGAGAAGAAGTCTTCCATAATAAATTGAGCTGCTAAAGTCGCGATTGCGAGATAAAGCCCTTTTACCCTAGCTGCTGGTATTCCAAAGAGTAAACCTATAAAAGCAGTTAATATTGCTGCTAAAGGTATACAAAAAAATACTGGAATTAAAAAACTATTGTTTAACCAAGCAGAGGCAAAAGCACCAAAGCCAAAAAAGACTGCATGTCCAACTGATATTTGACCCGTAAAACCTACTAAAATGTTTAAACCAAGAGCAGCTATTGCATAAAAACCTATATAAATTAATAAAGAAATTAAATAAGAGTCTAAAAACAAAGGCGAGCACGAAAGGATAAATACTCCAAAACAGGTAAGAAAAAAACCTTTTTTGTCTTCAAACATAGACATGTCTTTGAAATAAGAAGTTCTAAAGTCACCACAGGGCCTACTATTTTTTAAATTCATTTTTATACTCGTTCAATATCTTTTGTGCCAAAAAAACCATAAGGTTTTATCATTAAGATGATTATCAATGCGTAAAAAGGTGCTATTCTAATTAAATTACCTACGTTAAGAAACTGAACATCTACGTAATGTGCTATATGCTCTAGCAAACCGATTGCCAAACCTCCAAGTATAGCCCCAAGCACAGAGTCTAAACCTCCTAAAATTACAGCAGGAAATACTTTAATCCCCATAAAGGCAATTCCTGAAGAAATTCCATTAACAATACCAAACACTACTCCTGCAACAGCAGAAACCATAGCAGATATTGCCCAAGCTGCCGCAAAAACTTGCTTAATAGATACCCCTAAAGACTGAGCAGCCTGTTGATCAAAAGCCGTAGCTCTCATTGCAAGGCCTAATCTAGACTTTTTAAAAAATAAGGCAAAACTTATCATTATAAAGATACTTATCAAACCACTCATTAAATATGCAGTTTGAACATTTAAACCAAATATTTTTATACTTTCCGTATTAAAAATAGTTGGAAAAGGCTCTGTAAAAACTCCAAACATCCAATTCATAATAGCTTGAAAAAAAATTGATAATCCTATAGTCACCATAATAATAGATATTATTGGCTCTCCTATTAAAGGTTTAAGTATTATTATTTGCACTAAAATACCAAAAATTATCATAAAAATAAGTGTCAATAAAAAAGCCAGATAAAAAGGTATTGCAAACTTAGCGAGTAACCACCAACAGGCCCAAGCTCCAACTAATAGAAACTCACCTTGAGCAAAGTTAACTACTTGACTAGATTTGTAAATTAATACGAATGACATTGCTACTACGCCATAAAGCAAACCAATAATTAATCCATTAACTAACAATTGAATTAAAAAATTAAGTGCCATTTACTCTCTCCAAATTTATTATATTTAATTTCGTTTTAATTTTTTGTAATCCTCCATCTTGTAATTTGACAGATGTATTAATGTCTATACTTTTTTTATCTCCATACAAAGCCTCAACTATATCTGAATATTTCTTGATTACAAAGTTTCTTCTTAACTTTTTAGTTCTGGTTAACTCATCATCATCAGCATCAAATTCTTTATAAAGTAAAACAAATTTTTTAATTCTTTGCTTTTCTGGTAAAGTTTCATTAACTTTTACAGTCTCACTGAAAATTAAACTTTCAATTTCTTTCTTAGTTGCTAAATCAGAGTAAGTAGTAAATCCTATTCTTTTATTCTCAGCCCACTTAGATAGGACAGAATACCTTACACAAATAATTGCCGATAAATAATCTTTTTCTGATCCAATAACTGCTGCTTCAGCTATATATGATGAAAATTTTAACTTATTTTCGATGTACTGTGGCGAATATCTAAGTTTTTGTGCTGTATATGATAAATCAGACATTCTATCAATAACTACTAAATGACCTTTTTTATTTATATAACCAGCATCTCCAGTAAAAAACCAACCATCCTTTAAAAATGCTTCTTCAACATTTAGATATCCCTGCATGCAATTTTCATTTTTAACCTTAATTTCACCTATACCTTCATTATCGGGTTTGTCAATTCCCACTTTAACTGTATCAAAAGCAAACCCCACAGAGTCATAATCAATATCTCCTTTTCTATGAATAGTATAAGCACCTATTTGTTCAGTTTGTCCATATAATTGTCTCAAAGGTATTCCTATATTAACAAAAAATTTAAATGTATCAGGACCTAACGCAGCTCCTCCGGTAGCAGCTGATTTAACAAAAGAAAGCCCTAACTGATCTCTTAACCACCTATTAATAAGAAATTCGCATAAAAATTTAGTAACAATATTACTTTTAAAAGACATAACTTTCATAGAAAAATTAAATATACTTCTTTTTATTAGAGAAGAGTCCATGATCTTAGACCTTATATCCGCTGCCATTTGCTCCCATACCCTAGGACCAAATAAGATAAAAGTGGGTCCAACTTCTCTAAGATCTTCAAACAATGTCTCTGCTTCTTCTACAAAATTGACTTTCATTCTACATATGCACCATTTCGCCACTGCATATGTTTGTTCCATAACCCAAGGCATTGGTAAAACTGATACATACTCATCTCTGCTATTCTTTGGATCTGCAGATAAATAGCTTTTGGCATGATTAAGAATTGCTCTATGGTTGATCATAGCCAATTTTGGATTAGCTGTAGTTCCTGATGTTGGACAATATATACAAATATCTTCTTCTTTTATTTTTTCTAATAAACCATCAAATAAATTTGGATTTTTTTCATTAAACTTAATCCCTACTTTTAATAAGTTTTTATATGATATCAGTCTTTTATCATCATATTTATTCATACCTTTTGGCTCATCAAAAATAATTAAATCTATTTTTGACAAAGACTGGGGTAAAGACATAATTTTATCAGCCTGCTCTTCATCTTCAACAAAAAAAACCCGACATTTTGAATAATCAATTAAATAAGTAATTTCACTTTCTAAGGCATCTGAGTAAACTCCCAAAGCTACACCACCTAAAGATTGAATAGCAATTTCAGCAAGGATCCATCTTGGAGTATTATTACCTAATATTGCCACAGTATTTTTAGCTATTAAGCCTTTAGAATACAACCCCAAAGTAATATTTTGTATTTCTTCATAGCACTGTTTCCAATTTTTTGTTTTCCAAATACCAAACTTTTTCTCTCTTATAGCAATATCTTTAGGAAAATTTTTAGCATTTCTTTTTACATAGTGAGGAATAGTATGAGGCATTAATGTTCATCCCCTAAATAAGCCTGTTGTACTCTTTTATTTTTAATAACTTCATCAGGTGTCCCTTCCGCTATTTTTTCTCCAAAGTCTAAGACAGCAATCCGTTTTGAAATATCCATTACAACCCCCATATCATGCTCTATCATTACTACTGTAATTTTCCACTCTCTATTTAAGTCAATAATAAATCTCGCCATATCTTCTTTTTCCTCTAGATTCATTCCCGCCATAGGTTCATCTAGAAGAATTAACTCAGGTTGTATTGCAATTGCTCTTGCTAGCTCTACTCTTTTTCTTAATCCGTAAGATAATGTCCCTGCTACTGACTTCCTTACATTACTAATTTCTAAAAAATCTAAAATCTTCTCAGCCTCTTTTCTATTATTAACTTCTTCATTTTTAGCTCCTGAGACCCAATAAAATGCTCCTGATAAAAAGTTACTCCTTAAAAGATGATGTCTTCCTATATATATATTTTCTAGTACTGTCATATGATTAAACAAAGCTAGATTCTGAAAAGTTCTACCGATCCCTAAATCAGGTCTTTTATTAGGATGTAGTCCTGTAATATTATGCCCTTTATAAAGTAAGTTGCCTGCTTTGGGCTTATATCTTCCAGAAATGACATTTAAAAGGGAAGTTTTACCAGCTCCATTAGGACCAATTATTGAAAATAAAGACTCTTTTTCTATTTTAAAACTAATATCATTTAAAGCTTTAATGCCACCAAACTGTACAGATATATTTTTTAACTCTAACATTTCACTCCAATAACATCGAAAATAATATCTAGTCCTGAAATGGATTTAATACCTCTATTTCTTAAAGATTTAATATTATTGCTCTTAACTCCTCCTAATACAGAGTATTGATATTTTAAATAATTTGCAAGAAAACTTATCCTAATTAGGCCAGTTTCTTTTTTATTAATATCACTTTTTGTTGAAAAAATAGGTGATATAAAAACTAAACCGACAGATAATTGCTTGATCCTTTTGATATCATTATAACCATGATAAGAACAGGTCGTTAATATTTTTGGATCTTTTTTACAATAATTATATTTATTAGGATAATGAACACCGTCTGCCCCAATTGACTTTGCAATGATATAACTTGAAGAAACTAAAAAAGTAAATTTTTTTTTTTTGCATAATTTTAGCAATTTTTTCGCTTCTAAATATCTTTTTTCAATATGTCTACATCTTAATACTATGCCAATTTTTTTATTTGGTGGTATTAAATTTATAAACTTTTCATAATCCTTGATACGATCACTATCCAGAAATATCCAAATAAGAATTGTTTCATTTTTACTTTTCCTAGAAAGACTGTATACTTTTTTTAATAAACTATTTAACTTATTTGAAGTTAATTTTACCATGCAAAAGGATATACTAAAAAATTTTAAAAGTGTTAAAAATAATATATTAAAAATTTGTAAAAGAATAAATCGTAATCCTGAAGAAATTAATATTGTAGCTGTATCTAAAACACAACCAATAGAAAAAATTAAAATACTTGTAGAAGCAGGTCATTATTGTTTTGGTGAAAATAGGTTAGAAGAGATCAAAGAAAAATGGAAAAATTTTAATGAAAAAAATATTAATATACATTTCATAGGAGCCTTGCAATCAAAAAAAGTTAAGGATATTATTGATAAAGTTAATGTTATTGAAACACTTGACACAGAAAGCTCTTTGAAGAAAATTGCTAACCTTAAATTAAATAATAACAAGTTTAATCCTAAACTATTTATTCAAATTAACTTAGGCAGTGAAATGCAAAAGAGAGGTATACCGATAAACGAAACTGAAAATTTTTTAAAAGCATGCCGTGAAAAATATAAACTAAAAATAGATGGAGGGATGTGCATACCGCCAAACAATAGTTCTCCTGAAAAATATTTTCAAGTTTTAAGAGATGTTTGCATGCTAAATAATATAAAAGAAGTGAGTATGGGCATGAGCAATGATTACGACAAGGCAATTGAATTAGGTTCAACTAATATTAGAATAGGAACAATAATTTTTGGCAAAAGAAATTAAAAAAAATAGTAATACCCCAATTGATGTTTTATATATAGGATATGATTTAAGTATTTATGATTCTTTAAAAATTTTATCTTCAGAATTAGAAACTTTTTTTATTGAAAAGGCTATTTTTTCAAAAAAAATAGTTAATAATGATCAGTTATATCTTATTGATGATAGCATTGAAGAATTTGAAGAAAAAATATCTTTTTTAAAAAAAAAAAAAATTTAAAAATTTTTTTATTCTATTGAGTAATAGAAATTTAAAAATTTATGACGAAAAATATCATAAGATTTTTTTTAAGCCATTAAAAATTTTTGAACTTTATAAAGAAATTTATAAAAAAATTTCTAAAAATATTAAAATAAGAGAGTTATGGAAACTAGATAGATCGAAACTAAGGTTTTATAAAAATGATAAAATATTTGTAAATTTAACAGAAAAAGAATTTTATTTTATCTTTTTTCTTTTACATAATAAAGGTGTTTCTGTAACAAAAAAAAAGTTGCTTAATAAAGTATGGAATATACAAATTAATTATAATATGACAGAAACTAGAGTAGTTGAAACATTGGTTTCCAGAATAAGAAGTAAACTAAAGAATATCACAAATCCACCAAAGATTATTAAAGATAAAATAGGTTATAAATTGCTAATTTAGTTTGCCGGTTCCTAAATATTTTTTTACTTTTCTATTCTTATAAGGTCCAAAATATAACTTTCTATTATCTGAATTAGAATCATCTATTTTAAAAAAATCTTTTAAGTTATAATTATCAGAAAGACTAAATTCTTTCATGACCATAATTTTTACATCAATAAAATCCTTTGTACTTTCATATAGTCTCCAGCCTAATAAATTTTTAGACTTCTCGTCAAAGTTAAGTATTATTTTTTGATTTTTATTATTAATGTTAAATTCTAATGTAAATATTGTTTTAGAGTTTTTCTGTTCCTCATTGACCTGAAAAACTTTATCTTTTCTTAGTGACTTAGGATTTAATAATGCGTTTAATATACCTTTATCAAGAGGGATGTAAGTAGTTCTGTCTATTGCAGGATCATGAAATACAATCCATTTTCCATTAGCAATAATTAAATTATTATTTGGAGGGGCAAACTCTGTTCTTGCCATTCCATTACCATAAATGACCATCCATCCATCAAGTGTTTGATTTTGATATTTTTGTTGAAAAGTAAACTCTACTGGATAATTAGCTTCTAATATAGAAATTAAATTTGAATGAGCATCTTGAGTGAAACATTCTTTTAATAAAAATGAAAATATAAAACAGAAAATAAAAATATGTCCAAAGCACCTGTTAATCATTTCTACCTACCAAGACTTCCCTTCTACCCATTGAGTTAGCTGAACTTACAATTCCTTTCTTTTCAAAAGTATCAACTATTCTTGCGGCTCTATTGTACCCTATAGCAAAATGTCTCTGAAGAAAACTCGTAGAAACTTTTTTTTCTTTTATTATTAATGACAAAGCTTTTTCATATAATGGATCATTCTCCTCAAATTTATCATTCTCTTCTTCATTAGAATTATTAACATCCTCAGTAATATGATGCTGATATTCAGGCACTCCTTGGCTTTTAATAAAGCTTGTAATTTTAGCGATTTCTTGATCATTAACTAATGGACCATGAATTCTTTCAGTATATCCTCCTCCAGCCATAAATAGCATATCCCCTTTTCCTAATAATTGTTCGGCTCCTTGCTCTCCTAAAATAGTTCTAGAGTCTATTTTAGAAGTGACTTGAAAGCTAATTCTATATGGAAGATTAGCTTTTATAGTTCCAGTTATAACATCAACAGATGGTCTTTGTGTTGCCAAAACTAAATGGATTCCTGCTGCTCTGGCTTTTTGTGCCAAAGATTGAATTGAAACCTCGATTTCTTTGCCAGCTGCTAACATCAAATCAGCCATCTCGTCAACTACAATAATTAGAAAAGGTAAAAAAGTTAATTCTATTTCTTTATCTTGGTATAAAGGTTTTCCTGTAGAACTATCAAATCCTATTTGAACTTTCTTTGAAATAATTTGTCTTTTATTTTGTTTCTTTGATATGATATTGTTATAACTGTCTATATTTCTTACTCCTAAACTAGCCATTTGTTTATACCTTCCATTCATCTCTCTTACAGCCCATTTTAAGGCAAAGACAGCTTTTCTGGGGTCAGTAACTACTGGATGTAATAAATGCGGTATATCTTCATAAACAGATAATTCCAACATTTTAGGGTCAATCAATATCAGTTTACACTCATTAGGACTAAATTTATATAATAAAGAAATTATCATTGCATTTATAGAAACTGACTTTCCAGACCCAGTTGTTCCAGCTATTAAAAGATGTGGCATTTTACTTAAATCAGTAACAATTGGTTTTCCTGCTATATCTTTTCCTAATGCTAAAGAGATAGTACTTTTTTTTACAAAGTCTGTTGAAGATAAAATTTCTTTTAAAAACACCTTTTCAATATTTTTATTAGGTAATTCTATACCAATTGCATTTTTACCATAAATAACAGCTACCCTAGCAGACTTTGCACTCATAGACCTAGCTATGTCATCAGATAGACTAATTACTCTAGATGATCTTGTTCCAGGTGCTGGCTCTAGTTCATATCTTGTTACTATAGGCCCTAAAGTAACATTAACAATCTCTCCCTTTATACCGTAGTCATCAAGAACTTTTTCTAATTTTTCAGCATTTTGATCAATATTTTCTGCTTTTCTTGATAGAGTTAATTTTTCTAATTCTAAAAAATCTAAATTAGGTAAGGTGTATGTAGTAGAAGTAGATTTTATTTTATTATCATTTTTCTTTTTAGCAATTATGTTTTTTTTCTTTTTTCCTATTACTTTTTTGAAGAAAAAAAGTAATATTTTTAGAAACTGAAAAAGAATTTGGTATGAAAATAAAAAAAAAGATTTGATACTTTTAGAAATACTTAATAAGAATACCATAGTAAAAAAAATAAAATTAAATAGTAAAACATAAATATAAACAATCTCTGAAAAATGCTCCAAAAAATATTTTTTAAATTTAATTATAAATGCTTTTGCTAAAACACCATTGTTTAAAGGAATAAATTCAAAAGATAAAGATAAGATAAAACAGACTAATAAAATAGTTATAAACCTTAATATTATATAAGATTTTTTATAAGAAGATAATATAACAATTCTAATCAGCAGTAATGACCCTATTATTATTAACCATGCAGCATCACCAAAAATAAAAAATAAAACTGAACTAGAGCTTGATCCATATTTTCCCAAAATATTAGTGACCTCATCATCACCAACACTAAATGGTGACGGATCAAATTCATTGTAAGTTATTAAAATTAAAAATAATATTATTGATAAAACTAATAAAGAAAAAATCTGAAAGAATTTATACCCTAAAACCCGTAAATTTGATTTGTTAAAACTAGTTTTTTTCATCATAAAAGTAACTTTAATATTTTTTCTAATCCTGCGTTATTTTTTTTTTCATGGTGTACTAAAGCTATCCTTACATATTGCCTACCAGGATTATCTTTTTTGCCGTATGCTAAATATTGACCCGGCATAACCTTAATGTCATATTTAGAGTACAATTTTTTAGTAAATTCCTCACTGTCTTTTACTTTTAACCAAAGGAAAAAACCTGCTTCAGGAGAGTTATATGGTCTATAACTTTTAAAAACTTTATCTGAAAATTTTACTTTTCTTTTGTAAAGTTCTCTATTTTTAATAACATGTTTTTCATCTTTCCATAATTCAGTAGAAGCTAATTGAATAGGAATAGGTATTGTAGGTGCTGAATAACTTCTAAGTTTTTTAAAACATTGCACGATTTTTGTGTCTCCAATTAAGTAACCCGATCTAAGACCAGCTACATTTGATCTTTTTGACAATGAATGAAAAATTATTACATTATTTAGACTATTTCCTAATTTTTCACAAACTTCTATTGTTCCTATAGGTAATTTTTCATAAAAAATATCTATATAACATTCATCAACTATTAAAACTGAATCATAAAATCTTACTATCTTTATCAATTCTTGTAGATAATCATATGATGCAATTTTTCCTTGCGGATTAGATGGTGAGCAAAAATAAACTAATGAACGATTATTTTTTAAAGATAATTTAAGTTTGTTTAAATCTATTAAAAAATTATTATCAGAATTGCATATTAAAAAAGATTTTTTAATATTATCAAATAGAGAGGCTGCAAGATATACTTGATAAAAAGGATTAGGCAAACATATTTTTTGAATATTTAGTGCCATTGCTACGGAAAACAAACCCTCCCTTGTGCCCGATAAAGGTAAAATGTTTTGTTCATCAAAAAAACTATTCACATTAAATCTGCTTTTAAGCCATCTTAAGTAAGATATTTGCAAAGCAGGAATACCTACTAATGGAGGATAACTATTCCATTTATCTTGGCCCTTATATATAATTTCTTTAATAAAATTAGGAACAGCATGCATAGGTTGCCCAATTGACATATCAGTAATTTTTGTATCAATCTCAGTATTTCCTAACAAAGCCCTAAGTTTGTCAAAAGGATAATTTGTTAAATTTTGTATGTTTTTATTTAATAATACCATTAAGAAACTCTAATTATAATTAATGCTTTCTATTTCTTGGGAAATAGATAATACATCCTTATCTTTATTTTCCTTTCCTAAAATTGAGCAAGAAAGCCAGTAATTATTTTTTACAGGAAAAGTAATTGCCGGCAAATTGAATAGATTTGCTATTCTTGTATTACTCAACACTAAATTATTATAAAAAATATATTTCTTTTCGTCTAAAACTTCTTTTATTTTAGGAGGCTTAATGCTCAAAGTAGGTAATATTAGAAAATCTATATTTTTAAAATAAGTATATATTTTTTTCTTTAATTTATTTATTTTATACTTCGTTTCATAAAATACCTTATCGCTCATATTTTTTCCAATTAGAAACCGTGATGCAACGTTTTTATCAATCATACTAATATCTTTTTTTATATATTTTTTCCAATAATGCCAAGCTTCATAATTTACTAAACCACCATCTTCTTCAATTATTTTATTTACTATTTTAAATTCTGGTACCTCTATAGCCTGAATATCAAAGTCATAATTGTTTAATTTATTTAAAAAATCATTAAATATTAATTTATCTTTATTCTCCAAATCAGGTAAAATAAAATCATTAACAATAGCAATTTTACTTCTTTTTTTTAATGAGGAATAAATAAAGTTCTTCTCAGATAAAATATTATAAAAAAACAAACTATCTTTAACATTTTTACATACAGTGCCAACAGTATCATAAGACTTTGCCAAAGGGATAACCCCTTCAATACTGATAGTATTATAAGTTGGTTTAAAACCTACTAGACCATGCCAACAGCTAGGTATTCTAATTGAACCCGCTGTATCTGTACCAACTGCAATTGGTACTAAGTTTGAAAATACTGATGAGGCTGATCCACTGCTAGAACCTCCTGGACAATATGATCCTTTTTGCATTTGGTTTTTTCCATATTTTACACTTCTATTAACTCCTAAGCCTCCAAAAGCAAATTCAACTGTACTAGTTTTAAAAAGCGGAATTATTCCTTTTTCTTTTGCAGTAGATATAATTTGAGCATCTTTAACTTTCATATTTTTCCTTAATTTTTTTAAAAGTTTAGACCCTCCAAATGCTGGATAATTTTCAATATCTATTACATCTTTCCAACCTGTAGGTATACCATCAAAGAAACTTAACCTCCTATTTTCCTTCTGCCTTTTCCAAGATAATTCTGCTTGAATTAAAGCATCTTTCTTTAAGACTCTAGAAACCGCATTTTTTGTATATTCAGGAGCATTTTTATAATTTTCAATAAATAGCTCTAATAAGTTTACAGGATCTATTTTTTTCTCACTTAGTAACGTTCCTATTTCATGTGCACTTAATTTAGTAATATAATTTTTCATAAATTTATTTATAATGATATATATATATATCATGAAACTCAAATTTAATATTGCAATTGTAGGCTCAGGCTTAACAGGGAATATAGCATCTTTAGCATTGTCTGAAGCTGGGTATAAAGTAGCACTTATTGACCCTAATAAATTTGATAAATTTAAGCATAAAACTTATGATACTAGAACTACCGCATTATCAAAAAAATCAAAACTTTTCCTTGAAGATTTAAACTTATGGAAATTAATAGAGCCTCATACTTGTGTTATTAAAAATATAATGGTTAATGATGGTAATACTAAGGATAATATATATTTCAAAAATCCACTTAATGCTTCACAAGATGCCTTAGGGTATATGGTAAAGAACAAAGCACTATTTAGTTCTCTAATAATCGCTATTAAAAAAAAACAAAATATAACTAAATATGACTCTAAAGTCTTAAGTTTCTCAAGAAGCCTAGAAAATGTAACTTTAGAATTAAGTAATGGCGTCAAAATAAAAAGTGATTTACTAATTGCGGCAGATGGAAAAAACTCTTTTATAAGAAAAAAAGCTGGCATAAATGTGTATAAGAAAAACTATAATCAAAAAGCATTTATATTTAATGTTAGACACACTAAAAAACATAATAATTTAGCTACAGAAAATTTTTTAGAACAAGGACCCTTAGCCTCTCTTCCAATTACACAAAATAAGAGTAACTTCTATTCTTCTATTGTTTGGTCCTGTAACTATCCTTTTTATTATAAAATTATTAAATACAAAAAAAATGATATTGAGGATGTACTGAATTTTTATCTATCAGATTATTATGGAAAATTTAAAATTATAAGTGATATTAAAAACTGGAATTTAACACTTATTAAAGCTAATAAATTTTATGACACTAGACTCTTGCTATTAGGAGACGCTGCTCATTCTATTCACCCACTTGCTGGACAAGGATTAAATTTGACATTGAAAGGTATCGAAATCCTTTATAATTTAGCTATAGAAAAAAGCATTAAAAAAAAAGATCTAGGAAATGATTACACCTTAAAGATCTTTAGCAAAAAACAATATTTGAACTCTATTACTATTATTTTTGCTACTGATAAATTAAATTTTTTATTTTCTAACTCAAACATTTTTTTAAAAAAAATTAGAAAGTTAGGAATATATACTTTTAAAAAAAGTAGTATTTTAAAAAATCTTTTTAAAAATTATGCATCTGCAGGAAAGTTATCAATAAAATAATTAAATCTTTCTTGCTTCTTCTGGTAAAAGTATTGGAATACCATTTTTAATTTTATAAGCAAGTTTTGCTTTTTTGCTTATTAATTCATTATTTTTTTTATCATACTCAAGTTTTCCCTTAGAAACAGGACAAACAATTAAGTCTAATATTTTTTTTTCCATTATATTTTATAAAAATTATTAATTTATAGTATCAGTATTATTTTCACTTTCATCTAATAAATTCATTTTTAGTAGAGATATAATTACTTCTATTCTTTCTTTGTCTGTTTTAGCTTCTAATATAGCTTGTTTTTCATTATTTTGAAATGAGCAAATTTGAGGAATTGCTGACACTATCTGATCATTTGGAATTTTTTCAAGTTCATCGGAGTCTACATTAATATTATTAGTACTAAAATACTTTCTAAGTTGTTCGAGCAAGTTATCTATATTTATATTTTGTAAATTCATATTTAAATCTTCCTTAAAGTCTTCCCAAATAGGCATAATATTTCTATATCCATTTATATTTTCTAATTCTTTAAACCATTTAAAACGAATAATTCCTTTCAATTCTATTAAGTATCTGTTATCAGAGGTCTCAGAAAATGAAACTATTTTTGAGGCACAGCCTATTGGATATAAGCCATTAGTCTTACTTGATGCTGGATTAGGTTGTATCATACCAATCATTCTATGTGTTCCTAATACAGACTCTACCATGGCAATATATCTAGGCTCAAATATATTTAAGGGCAAATTACCACGTGGTAGTATTATTACTCCCGGCAGAGGAAATATAGGGAGTGCTTCTGGCAAGTCTTTAAAATTAGTTTTTTTATTCATTTAAATATCAAATTTGACAATTTTGCTCTTCCTTCTAAAGTCAAAGGATTGCTGTCTCCTAATAAAGAAAAGATATCTAATAATTCTTTCTTTGCTTTGTTTTGGTTCCATTCTTTATTTTTTCCTATAATAAACAAAAGGTTTTCAATAGCTTTTGAATAATCCTTATTAACTATTTGTCCTCTAGCTACCTCATACCTAATATCGAAATCGTTAGGGTTATCTTTTAATTGTACTTCTAAACCTGAAACTTCTTTAACCTCAATATTTTCTATATAATTTTTTGATTTAATTAAATCCTGTATTTCATTTTCTTCTTTTATATTATCTTCAAGCTGCTCTATAAGTTCATTCAATTCAATAAATTTATTTTGCCCTATATAGCATTTCCCTAATCCACTAATTGCTTTTATCATAAGTTCTTTAGGTAATGATTCTTCTAAAATAGAAACAAAATCTGAACTTGCTTTTTCGTAATCTTTATTCTGTAGTCTTTTTTCAGCCTCTTCTAATGTTTCGTTAATTTTTTTTAACTCATCGGAGGAGTGTTCTGAAATTGTTACCAATTCCATAACGAAGTTTAATATTTCCTCTTCACCTTTTAAACCAGAAAATCCATTTACTGGTTTACCATCAGAAAATGCAAGCACAGTAGGAACAGATTGTATTCTCATTTGTTGAGCTAAATTTTGATTTTGGTCAATATCAACCTTTACTAACTTAACTTTACCATCCATTTGAATAATAATTTTTTCTAGTATAGGCGTTAATTGTTTACATGGATTACACCAGGGTGCCCAAAAGTCAACTATTACCGGTTTTTCTTTTGATCCTTCTACTACTTTTTGAATAAAGTTACTAGTATCAATATCTTCTATAAGTGAGCTTTTTTCTTCTAACATAATTTATATATAATTGTAATAACTGTGTTTATTTTACTAATTAAAAATAATTTAATTTAATTAACTTTTAATATTTTAGTATTTAATTAATTATTTTCAATGATAATAAATGAATATTTTAAATATATGTGTTACATTAATTATGTTGCGGGTGTAGCTCAGGGGTAGAGCACAACCTTGCCAAGGTTGGGGTCGAGGGTTCGAATCCCTTCACCCGCTCCAATATATAATTTAATTGCTAGATAATATTATGAGTTATATCAAAGTATTTTTATTTTTTTTATTATCAAATCATGCTATTTCTAATGATTTTATAAGCATTAAAGAAGTTACCAATAAAGCAAACCTTAGAAAAGGACCTGGCGAATGGTACCCTATTAAATGGATAATAAATGCTCCTAATCTCCCCTTGAAAGTTTTAGAAAGAAGTCAAACTTTTAATAAAGTTGAACTGCATGACGGCACGCAGGGTTGGCTTTCAAAGATATTAACTACTAATAAACACAACTTGATAGTTATTGAGGATTCGAATTTAATTAATAAAAATGGTAAAATTAAAGCTAAAGTTTTAAAGCATTACATAATAAGGAAGCATAATTGCTATTTAGAAAAAAAACAAAAATTTTGTAAAGTAGAAATTAAAAAAGTTAAAGGTTACATAAGAAAATCTAATTTATGGGGCTATTGAAATCATATAATAAAGTCTTTTATTAATTCTTCAATAGTACTAGTATTAAGCAATGTAGAATGTTTGTAGTTATGATGGTTAATACACAAAGAAATTTTATCTTTATTTTTTTTAATATTATTAATATTTTCATCATTAAATTCAAAATGAACAAATTGTACTGACGAGGCTTTTCCATCTGCGGTTGTGCGATCTCCATCTAGCTCTGCTTTACCTTCAATCTTAATATTATCGATCATTATACCTATTTTTTCTTCGAAGCCGCCCATTTTTCCTAAAAACTCGGCTCTTTTGATTGGAGTATCTATCTCAACCATTACGGTAGCTACTAACTCTTTTCCATTTGGTACCAAAGATTTATAAGCAGCTATTTCTTCCTTTACTTGTTCTTTACCACCATTTTCTATATAAACCATTTCATTTATCTGATGAATAATTGTATCTTTATTTTCAAAATAAACCGTAATATAAGGGCCTATATCTATCCTTCTAAGTTTTTTTCTTAAAACCATATTTTCTCTAAGAGTTTTTCTTTTACCTATATATGTACTTCTTGATAAAATTTCTCTTTCTTCTATAACATTTGAATAATTCATAAAACCTCTCTATATTTTTTTAAATCTTTAAGTATATTTTCAGAATTTGCTATCACGTAGTTATTATCCTGAGTATTATTTACAAGCCCTTCTTAAACACGCGTATTTTTAACAACATTATTGTCTAACAACATAACATGTCTTACTTCTCTTAAACTAAGGTTATTTTTTTTAGCGAACATACCTATATTCTTATGAATTTTAATAAACCATTTTAAATGATTATATCCGCTTAAAATTTCATTTCTAAGTCTTTTTTTAAACATAAAGTTTTTTATATTAATCATCCATTAGCCCTATAAATCATATGATTGTGCAATTAATTCTATTGGATGATATATTTTATCATTTCTGTTTTTTAAACTTTTATGTTCATTGATATCTTGTAAATGCAATCCAGCAAGTGGACAAGTAGATGCAATAATATCGTCATCATTTTTAAATACCTGCTTTGCTGCAGATAACCCAACTTTTCTTGCTGTTTTATTCCATTTTTTTTTAATTCCCCATGTACCACCATGTCCTGAACATTTTTCTATATTTATAGTTTTAGTGTTAGGTATTAGCCTAAGTAACTGTGCCGACTTTGGTCCTATATTTTGAGCTCTACTATGACATGAACTATGCAAAGTTATATTTTTATCCAGGCTTTTCATTCCTGCGACTAAACCTTTCCTATTGTTCAAATCCCATAAATACTCGTCAATATCCATAGTGGATGAAGCTAATAAAGCAACATCTTTATTATCAGGATTTAATAATGGCCAATGTGATTTTATCATTAGTGCACATGAAGCAATAGGAGCTATAACTTTAAAACCTTGATTGATTTTTTCACTTAGTTTTTTTGCTACATCAACAGCAGTTTCTTTTACTTCATTTACTTTACCTTGTTCTAACTGAGGCATTTTACAACAACCTTCATAGAATTGCTCCATATATATTTTGTTTTTTTCCAAAACCTTTACTAATGATACTCCAATTTTTGCATCATTGTAATTTACATAACAACTAGTAAATATTAATACTTTTTCGTTATAATTTTTTTTGAATTCAAATTTTTTCTTATATTTTAAAAAAAAAGATTTAAAACTTAGCTTATTAAATTTAGGCAACGTAGCAGAAGAATCTATACCTATAAAAAACGATAAAATTTTTCTAAAAAGATTTCTTTTTTTATTTAATAAAAAATTTGTTAATAAAGATAATAAAACACCTATCTTCCCATTAATATCAGTTTTAGCAATTTGTGCATCTAACAAGTTTTTTGTTTTACTATTATCTATAGCTTTAAATCTAATAAATAATGAAGGTATATCAATTGCAAATTCATGAGGTGGTACATAAGGACAACTTACCATGAAACACATATCGCACAATGTACAAGCATCAACAACTCCTTGAAATTTTTGTGATTCTACTGTATCCAATTCCATAGATGGAGCTTCGTCAATAAGATCGAATAATTTTGGAAAACTGTCACATAAATTAAAACATCTTCTACAACTATGGCACACGTCAAACTGTCTTCTTAATTCTTTATCAAGCTCTTTTTCATCCCAAAAGCTAGACTTGTCAATGTTCATAGGTTCTCGCTCTGGTTTTCTTAAGCCACCCTCAGTTACCATAGTTTTCTCTCTTCATGTTAAAATATAATTTTAAAGTTAGTACCGCATAATAACAATATGCGGTACTAAATTTTTATTCCGCTAATGTATCTAAAGCTTTTTGAAATCTACCTGCATGACTTCTTTCAGCTTTTGCTAAGGTTTCAAACCAATCTGCAATTTCTTCAAAACCTTCTTCTCTAGCAGTTCTTGCCATACCAGGATACATATCTGTATATTCATGAGTTTCTCCTGCTATTGCTGCCTTCAAATTATCTGAAGTTGATCCTATTGGTTCACCAGTAGCTGGATCGCCTACTTCTGCTAAAAATTCTAAATGCCCAAATGCGTGTCCGGTTTCTCCTTCAGCTGTAGAACGAAAGACTGTAGCTGCATCATTGAAACCTTCTACATCAGCTTTTGATGCAAAATATAAGTATCTTCTGTTTGCTTGAGATTCTCCAGCAAAAGCTGCCTTTAAATTCTCTATTGTTTTACTTTTTGATAATGACATAATAATCTCCTTCCGGTTATAATATTTTTACGTTTTATATTTAAATTAGATCATTAGAATGAATCTAAATTACTAAATATAAGGATTATTACAACCTATATAGACTATAGAAAAAACTTATACTTTAGAACCATTCTAAATTTTTTTTATATTTATCACTATATCTACTGATTTAATTCTTTTACCGTTAGGTATTTTAGGAAATTTAGAAAATTTTATTTCTTTTTCTGCTACGTCTGCTAAAGTCTCTTCTTCTTCATCGTAAAAATGATGATGTTTAGAAAGATTAGTATCAAACCACATTTTACCCTTTTTGACTAAGACCTTTTTTAAGAAACCCTTATTAGATAGTTCATTTAAATTGTTATAAATAGTTGCCCTAGAAATAAAAACTTTATTCTCTGCTAACATTCTTTTTAACAAATAAGCCGTTACATGTATTTCTTTTTGTTTTATTAGTGTCTCAGTTATAGCTATTCTTTGAATAGTTGGTCTTAATTTTAAATTTTTCAAAATTTCTTTAGCTTTTTTGCTATCAATACACATTCAATCTCCCGTAACTATTCTATCAATTAGCTGTTTTACAGTTGGAATAAATTTATTGGAATAAAAAGGATCTTTAGCAAATCTCCATGCATTATGGCCAGCAAACATAAGTTCATTGTCTACTTCATTATCATGAGCAACATTCTGTAATGTTTTTTGAATGCAAAAACTCCTAGGATCAACTAATTTACCAGTAAAGTACTTATCACTATCTTTCCAACTTGAAAATTTACATTGACTTAAACATCCCATACAATCCGTCTGATCTTTTTTAATTTCTGCAGCTTTTTCTTCCTCTACCATAATAAAAGTATCATCTGGTGTCTTTAAAGGTTCTTTGAAGCCCTGTTTAATAAGATTTAAAATTTTATTTATATCCTTCTTATTGACTAAAAACGATTTTTTTTTATTTCCTAATTTTATATCTTGTTTATCTTCTAAATATTCATTAGAGTTTGTTTTTAAAAAGAATTTAAACTCTCTCTCTACTCTAGACATTAACTCTTTAATAAAAGAATTTTTTACTGCTGATGAATAAAATCCTGTAGGACTAAATCGATGTAGCTTAATATCTCCTTTTGTTAAAGTAAATAATCTTTCCTTCCATGCTTTAGGGATAGGACTTTCTTTAGTTAAAAGTGGCCTAGTTCCAAACTGGAATACAATTGGACCAAGTTCAGGATTATCTATCCAATCGCTCCATTCTGATAAATGCCAAACTCCTCCTGCCATTACTATAGGTATATTATCTAAACCCACACTACGCATAAATTTTCTCAACAAACTTACCCTTTCATATGGAGCTTCTGGTTTGTTGGGGTCCTCTAAGTTTGATAAGCCATTATGACCTCCAGCTAACCATGGATCTTCGTAAACCACCCCACCTAATTTAGGTATAAAATTTTTATATGCTCTTAAGAATAATATTTTAAAAGCTCTAGCAGAAGAAACTATAGGATAATAAAATATATTAAACCTAGAAGCAATTTCAGCTAACTTATATGGCATTCCTGCCCCACAAGTAACTCCATGTACAATCCCTTTAGTTTTTTCTAAAACACTTTCTAATATTCTCTGAGCTCCACCCATTTCCCATAAAATATTAATATGTATTCTTCCCTTTCCAGAAGATAACTCATGAGCTATTTGAGCTTGTTTTATACCACCTTTAATACCATAATCTATTAATTCCTGATGTCTTTCTCTTCTATTTTTTCCTTTATAAATCTGTCTTATTATACTACCATCATCTCTATAATCATCTGGGTTTACACCTGAAAAAGTGCCAACTCCTCCTGCAGCTGCCCAGCTTCCTGAAGACAGTCCATTGGATACAGCCACTCCCTTTCCTCCTTCAATTAAAGGTAGTACCTCTTTACCAGAAATTAATACAGAATTTAAATTTTTAAACAAATTATTTAAATTTCCTTTCCTGTCTTTTGATCTACCTCTTTCATGCTCAGTTTTACTTTTCCTCTTCTGTCAAAACCGATTACCTTTACTGAAACGTCGTCTCCCTCTTTTACTACATCTGTAACTTTTTCAACTCTTTCTTCAGATAAGGCACTTATATGGACAAGACCATCTTTTTTTCCAAGGAAATTAACAAATGCACCAAATTCCATTATTTTTACTACCTTACCTTTATAAATTTTGCCTTCTTCTGCCTCATCTATTATATCATGAATTAATTTTTTAGCCTTATCAATATTTTCTTGCTCACTAGATGCTACTTTAATAACGCCATCATCATTTATATCAACTTTCGCCCCGGAAACCTCAACTATTTCTCTTATAACCTTACCTCCTGCACCTATCACTTCTCTAATTTTATCTTTTTTAACAGTCATAGTTATCATTTTAGGAGCATATCTGTTCATTTCTGAGTTTGGTTTATTAATTTCCTTATCCATTACTTTTAATATAGTAGTTCTACCTTTTTTAGCTTGCTTTAATGCATCAGCCATTATTGTTTTTGTGATTGAATCTATCTTTATATCCATTTGTAAAGAAGTTATACCATCTTTAGTACCAGCAACTTTAAAATCCATGTCTCCTAAATGGTCTTCATCTCCTAGAATATCTGATAATACAATAAAGTTATCTCCTTCTTTAATAAGGCCCATTGCTATCCCTGCTACCTGTTTACTAATTGGAACTCCAGCATTCATCATAGCTAAAGAGCTTCCACAAACAGTTGCCATAGAAGAGGAACCGTTAGATTCAGTAATTTCTGATACTACACGAAGTGTATATGGAAAATCTTCATTGCTAGGCAGAACTGGATTAATGGCTCTCCAAGCTAGTTTCCCATGACCAATCTCTCTTCTTCCCGTACCTCCCATTCTACCAGCTTCTCCAACTGAATAAGGAGGAAAATTATAATGTAACATAAATTTTTCTTTATGCATTCCATCCAAAGAGTCAATCATCTGTTCATCATCTGAGGTACCTAATGTCAAAGAAACTAATGCTTGAGTTTCGCCTCTTGTAAACAATGCTGATCCATGTGACCTAGACAATAAACCTGTTTGACAATTTATCTGTCTGACATCTTCTACTCCTCTACCATCTATTCTTTTTTTTGTTTTAAGTAATTTTGACCTAACAAAACTTTTTTGGAATTTATAATATGCTTGATTTAGTAAGTTAATATCTAGTTCTTTTTCTTCAGCTAATTCATTGACCTTTACTTTAATATTTTTTAGAGCTTCTGCTCTTTTTGATTTTTCTCTAATTTGATAAGCACTTTCTAAATCTTTAATAAGAGTTTCTTCTATTAACTTAACTTCTTTATTTAAATCTAGATCTTTTAACACCCATGGATCTTTTGCAGTCTCTTTTGCTAAATCTATAATTAAATTCAATACTTCTAAATAAGATTTTTTTCCAAACTCTACTGCTTCTAACATAATTTCTTCCGTTAATTCATTTGCTTCAGATTCAACCATAAGCACACCTTTTTTTGTACCTGCAACAACCAAATCCAATTCACTTTCTAACATCTGCTCCTTAGTTGGATTTAAAACAAATTTATCTTTAATTCTAGCAACTCTTGTAGATGCTATAGGGCCAAGAAATGGAATTCCTGAGATAGTAAGTGCTGCAGAGGCAGCAATTATAGCTGGAATATCTGCATTGTTTTCATTATCATAATTAATGACTTGGCATATTACTTGAACCTCATTTTTAAAATCATCCGGAAAAAGCGGTCTAATAGGTCTATCTATAAGTCTAGAGGTTAATGTTTCTTTATCACTTGGTCTTCCTTCTCTTTTTAAATATCCTCCAGGAATTTTACCAGCTGAATAAAACTTCTCAACATAATGAACTGTTAAAGGAAAAAAATCATTACTACCATCATTTTCTTTCACACCAACAGCAGTAGCTAAAACTTGAGTTTCTCCATAAGTTACTACAACAGCTCCATCAGCCTGCCTTGCAATTTTTCCTGTCTCTATGGTTAATTCTCTTCCACCCCATTCCAAGGATTTTTTCGTAATTTCAAACATTTTTTTTCCTTAATTTATTTTTTGATTATTTTCTAAGACCTAGTCTTTTTATTAAAGACTGGTAATCTTCTTCATTTTTTCCTTTGAGATACTTTAATAACTTTCTTCTATTATTAATCATTCCTAGAAGCCCTCTTCTAGAATGATGGTCTTTTTTATGAGTTTTAAAATGTTCGCTTAACTCATTAATTTTTTTTGTCAATAAAGCTACTTGTACCTCAGTTGAACCGGTATCAGCATCTTTCTTTCCAAAGCCTTTAACTATTTCTTTTTTTTCATTAACGTTCATCGTCACCTTACCTCCAAAGCCTAATTATTAAAGTTACGTCGTGGTATAATATACCCTTTTTTTAAATTAGCAATAGAAACTAATTCAGAATTATTTTTTATTAAAAATAAAGAGTCTTTTTCGATATTGTTATAATGTTTATTCATAAAGACTACTTTACCATCTTTTAACATATCTGAGTATTTTTTTTCTAATTTTATCTCTTCAATGTTTTTTAACACATAGTCAATTGGCAATAATTTATTTTGCAAATCTACAATACTTATATCGATAAGTCTCTCATAATTAATAGAGTCCGAAATATTGAAATAAGAATTTTTTAACCTAACTATATCAGAGGCATGTCCTAAAGTATTTAATTTTTTAGCCAGATCTCTTGCCAGAGCTCTAACATACGTACCAGGCCCACAACTGACAAAAAATTGAGCTTTATGATCACTATAAGTCTTTATTAATATAAATTTATAAATTTCTATATTTTTTTTCCCTATTTCAAATTTTATATTTTTCCTAGCAAGTTCATACGCTCTTTTTCCATTTATTTTTAATGCCGAAAAAGCAGGCGGTATCTGAGTAATATTTCCAGTAAAATAGTTCTTAATAATTGATACAATTTCATCTATTTTTGGTCTTTTATCTGTTTCATAAATTACTTTACCTTCGTCATCACAAGTGTCAGTTTCTTTTCCCCAGTTTATAAAAAATGAGTATTCTTTCCGATCATAAGTAATAAATTTAATTGTTTTAGTAGCTTCACCTAATGCTAAAGGCAAAACTCCAGAAGCCAAAGGGTCTAAAGTACCGTAATGACCTATTTTTTTAATATTAAATTTTTTTTTTATCTCCCTTACTACATGAGAAGAAATATATCCTTTTTCCTTAAATATATTTAACCACCCATTCATTGCTAAATTATTTGCCTTCATTTTCATTAATTATTTTGTTTATTAAATAAGCTCTTTTATGAATTAAATCAGGGAAGAAATGTAATTTTGGTGTATATTTAGTTTTTATTTCTTTAGCAACCAGCTTAGAAAAATAGCTTGAACTGCTATTTAAAGCCTCTGCTACTACTTCTTCATTGCCTCCAACAGAACTTACAAAAACCTTAGCATTTTTTAAGTCTTTTGATGGCCTTACTTCTGTAATAGTTATTATAACATTTTTCAAATGCTTAATGTATAGTTCGTTAGCTATTATATGTTTTGAAAGCACTGCTCGTATATTTTCTCCTACCCTAAGTAATCTATTATTATTAGTTTTCAATAGTATCCTTAATTATTAATCAGCAAGCTTTCTCGGTGTTTTTTCAATTTCATAACATTCTATTATATCTTCAGTTTGGATATCATTAAAATTTTGAATTGATATTCCACACTCAAGCCCCTCTTTTACTTCTTTAGCCTCGTCACTATGCCTTTTTAAATTATCTAAATCTCCTGAGTGTATTACTACATTATCCCTTAAAAGTCTTAATTTAGTATTTCTTCTAATAGACCCTTCTGTTACTAAACAACCAGCAATTTTTCCTATTTTTGAAACTTTAAATACTTGTTTTATTTTTGCATACCCTAAAAATTTTTCTTTTTCAGTAGGTGTCAGTAAACCAGAGAGTAAATCTCTTATTTCATCAAAAATTTCATAAATTATAGAATAATACTTTATATCTATGCCTAGCTGTTTAGCTGTTTTTTTTGCATTAATATCAGCCCTTACATTAAAACCAATAATTAAAGCTTCATTAGAAGAAGCTAAAGCTACATCAGTTTCATTGATTCCACCAACGCCTGCAAGCAAGATCTGAGTATTTACTTCTTCATTTCCTATTTTTTCTAATGAAGTAATGATAGCTTCTTTAGAACCTAGAGTATCAGCTTTAAGAACTAAGTTAAGCAACTTTTTCTCTCCTGACTTGATACTTTTTAAAATATTATCCATAGAATTAGCTCTAGATAAGTTTGTTCTTTCTTTTAAAACAACTGATTTTCTATATTCACTGACTTCTCTAGCTCTACTCTCACTTTCCACTACTATAATTTCATCACCTGCAATAGGAACATCATTAAGTCCTAAAATTTCTGCAGGAGCAGAAGGTGTTAACTTTTTCAAATTTTTTCCTTTGTCATCAATAATAGCTCTTATTTTTCCCCACTGCGATCCAGCAACAATAATATCACCTCTATTTAAAATACCTCTTTGTTGAATTATAGAAGCGACAACCCCTCTACCTTGTTCTCTTTTTGATTCTATAACTGTACCTTCAGATCTTTGAGTACTACTTGCTTTTATTTCTAAGACTTCTGCTAAAATAACAATATTCTCAATTAAGTTTTCTAAGTTTAGTTTTTTTAGAGCAGAAACTTCAACTAAAGGAACATCTCCTCCTAACTTTTCAACAACTATATCATATTTTAATAATTCGTTAATAACTTTATCTTTATCCGCACCAGCTGAGTCAATTTTATTAACTGCAACTATTATTGGTACTTTTGCAGCTTTTGAGTGTTGGATTGCTTCAATAGTTTGGGGCATAACACCATCATCCGCGGCTACCACTAGAATAACAATATCTGTAAGTTTTGCACCTCTTGCTCTCATACCACTAAAAGCTGAGTGACCAGGGGTATCAATGAAAGTTATTTTCTTATTATCCTTTGTAATAATTTGATATGAACCTATATGCTGAGTTATACCTCCTTGCTCTTTAGAAACTACATTTGTATTTCTTAAAGCATCTAATAATGTAGTTTTTCCATGATCTACATGCCCCATAACTGTAACTATTGGAGGCCTTTCTATAGCATCTTCTTTTTCTTCTTTAGCAGCGTCTAACCCTAATTCAATATCTGAAGCTGATATTCTTTTGGGTTTGTGTCCAAACTCTAATACTACTAATTCTGCTGTATCAGCATCGATAGATTGATTTGCTGTAGCTGCAATTTCATTTTCTATTAGAACTTTTATAACATCAGCTACTCTCGATGCCATTCTGTTTGCCAATTCTTGCACAGTAAGATATTCAGGAATTTTAACCTCTCTAACAATAGGTTTATTTGTAACACCTTCTAATTTATCTTTATTTTCTAAAGATTTTTTTTCCTTTTCTCTGGCCCTTCTTATAGACGCTAAACTTCTTTGCCTCTCTTCATCATCATAAGCTTGTTGTATAGTGATTTTACCTGTTTGTCTTCTTATATTAACTCTACCTAAAGAAAGTTGTTTTTTAAGATCTGCTCTATTTTTTTTAATTCCTGGTTTCTTGCTCTTATCATCTTCCTTAACAGGCGTTGATTTTTTTTCCACAACAAGATTTTTATTTTTTTCTAATGAATTTAGATTTGATTTATTATTATCTGCATTTTTTTCTTTATTTTCTGTAAGAAGTTTTTCTATTGGTTTTTTTTCATCAGTAGATGATATTTTATTTTCTCTAGCTATTCTATCACTCTGAGCATCTTCTTTTAACTTTTGAAGTCTATCTTTAGTTGACTTTTCAGTTTTATTATCAATTTCATTTATATTTTGAGGAGAATTGTTTACATTAGTATCACTAATTTTATCAGAATTATTTTTACTGAATGTTCTTACTTTTTTGACTTCTACTTCGACAGACTTCACTCTACCATGACTAAATGATTGTCTTACTGTTCCACCTCTTACAGTTTTACTTAACTCTAATTTAGTCTTACCAGATAAACCTAATTTTTTTTTCTCCATAATTAACCTTAGCTTACTCCTTGAACCAATCTTCTCTAGCTTTCATAATTATCTTATTAGCCTCATCNAGATCTTGTATTTTATCACCNACTANATCTAATAATTCATCAGAAGANAGNTCAGCTAAATCATCNTTTGTCTTAATATTATTTTTNCCTAATATNACCANCNTTTCTAAATCCANAAGNTCTACANTTTTTAAACTNTCTTCNACTCCNAGNNCTTTTCTTTCNTTTTCNAANTCNTCTTCTTTNTCTTCTAAATANGTTANAGCTCTACTTTTTAATTCTTCAGCTAATTTTTCATCAAAACCACCTATACTTTTTAATTCTTCAATTGGAACATATGCTACAGTTTCAACTTTTTTAAAACCTTCTGAAACTAATAAATGAGCTATCACTTCGTCAATTACCAATGCATCTATTAAAGCTTGCGTTTCTTTTTTTGTTTCTTTTTGTCTTCTTTCTGATTCATCCCCTTCAGTTAAAATTGAAATCTCCCATTTAGAAACATGTGAAGCTAATCTAACATTTTGACCTTTTCTTCCAATTGCTAAACTAAGTTGATCATCTGGTACTATAACTTCTACTTTTTTTACTTCTTCATCAAGNACAACNTTNGTNACNTCTGCAGGTGATAAAGTATTNACTATGAATGAAGCTGCATCTTCAGACCATGGAATAATATCTATTTTTTCTCCTTGAAGCTCATTAACTATTGCTTGTACTCTACTCCCCCTCATTCCTACACAAGCTCCCACTGGGTCGATTGTTTTGTCATTAGAAGTTACAGCTATCTTCGCTCTACTTCCGGGGTCTCTCGCTACTGCTTGAATTTTAATTATACTATCGTATATTTCAGGTACCTCCTGAGTAAATAAAGCGGCCATAAAATCATTGCAAGTTCTAGATAAATATATTTGTGGTCCATTTATATCTTTTTTAACTTCTGTAATAAAAGCTCTAGTTCTATCTCCAGGTCTAAATACCTCTCTAGGAATTGTATCATCTTTTCTCATATAAGCTTCTGCCTTACCTAAATCTAAGAAAATATTACCGTATTCAACTCTTTTGACTATTCCGCTAATTATTTGTCCTGCTTTGTCTTTAAATTCGTTATACTGCCTTTCCTTATCAGCTTCTTTAACTTTTTGTACTATAACTTGCTTTGCAGTTTGTGCAGAAACTCTACCAAAATCAATAGGAGGTAATGGATCATGTAATAAGTCTCCTAATTTTGCATTTTTATCTATAAATTTTCCTTGCTCAATTGAAACTTGCTCAGATGACAGTTCTACATTTTCGACTACTAATAAAACTCTACTAAGTTTTATTTCACCCGACTTTCTATCAATTTCTGCTTTAATTTGAAGCTCTTGTCCATACTTTTTCTTTGCTGCTGTTTGTATAGCTTCTTCCATAGCCTCTATAACTAACTCTTGTTCTATAGCTTTATCTCTAGCTACAGCTTCTGCTATTTGCAAAAGTTCCGGTCTTACTATGGATAAGTCTTCTGTATTCTTCATATTTCCTCTCGTCTTTTGACTTATTTAAATTAATCTAAAATATACGTTTATAATAAAATAACTAACAACCTATATCTCAAATACAACATATTGCATTATTTATAAATTGTCTACGCACGTATTAAAAGAACTTAAAGATTAAAATATTTTTAACTTTTAATCCAGAATTTTTTTTGCTTCCAAATAAAGCGGCTTTATATCTTTATAAACTGCTTTTTTTTCATACTTAGTACTAATAATATTTTTTGGCCTTACATCAAAACTACCCGTGTTCATTATTTTAATTTTTCCAAAGGTCTCAAATAATCTCTGTATAGATTCAAAATAATTTTCTACATCAGTAGCTACAAATATCTTTCCATTAATTTTTAAACGTGATGAAAATAATTTAAGATTTTCATGATTAATTATTCTCCTTTTCTGATGTCTAGCTTTTGGCCAAGGATCAGGGAATAGAATAAATATTTCGTCAAAAATCTTTTTTGAAAAAGAAAACAAAAGTTCTCTTATATCATTTTTATACAATTTTATTTTATTATAATTTTCTTTTTCAAGCTTACAAATAAAAGAAGCTAAGCCATTTAAATAGGGCTCACAACCTATAAATTTCCTATTATTACCATTGCTATTTATCATATTTAGTAAATTTTCTCCATAACCAAAGCCTACCTCTAAACTGACATTAGTTTGTTTTTCCGCTATATCTAAAATGTATTCATCAATGTTATCTTCATTTAGCTCTAATCTAGGTAAAAGTGTTTCTAGAACACCTAACTTCCTCTTACTTAGTTTTGAGGCTTTTCTTCCACCATAATATTGATAAGTTTTAGACTTTATAGCAACGCCTTGAGTTCATTTATTTTATCAAGATTTTCCCATGTGAAAAAACCATCTTTATCGCTCTCTCTTCCAAAATGACCAAAAGATGCTGTCTTTTCATATATTGGATTAGCCAATTTTAGCATTCTCCTAATACCTGAAGGTTTTAAGTCAAATATTTCTCTTATATTTTTAATAAGTTTTTGTGTATCTATTTTAGCAGTGTCATGAGTATCTAAAAATATTGAGATTGGTTCGGCAACTCCTATAATGTATGCAAGTTGAATAGTACATTTTTCAGCTATACCTGCAGCAACTATATTTTTAGCAATATACCTAGCTACATATGCTCCTGATCTATCTACTTTGGAAGGATCTTTGCCAGAAAATGCTCCGCCTCCATGAGGACAAATACCCCCATAAGTATCGACAACTATTTTTCTGCCTGTTAACCCTGCATCACCATGCGGTCCGCCTATAACAAAATTGCCTGTAGGATTAATAAAAATATTATCATAAGGTAAAGCCCATTCTTTAGGTTTAATTTCTTCTATTATAGGTAGAACTATATCTTTTATTTTTTCAGGAGTATTGCCTTCTTCGTGTTGTACAGATAAAACTACTGAATGTATTCCTGCGGGATGCCCATTAATATATTTTATTGAAAATTGTGATTTTGCATCTGGACCAAGATTTAAAATTTCTTTTGTTATTCTTTTATTTCTTAGTTCCTTAAGCAAATCGTGGCTAAGTTTTATAGGATATGGCATAAAAACATCGGTCTCATTAGTAGCGTACCCAAACATAATGCCTTGATCCCCCGCACCCTCTTGATTTTTTTCTAAAGCATCAACACCTCTGCCTATATCTTGTGACTGTGAATGTAAATTAATACTAACATCTACTTTATTCCAATGAAAAGTATCTTGCTCGTAACCTATAGACTTTATTACTCTTCTTGCAATATCTTCTATTTTGTTATTGTCCACATTTTCTAATTCTCCATCCCCTCTAACTTCTCCAGCTATTATTACCTTATTTGTAGTAACCATAGTTTCACAAGCTACTCTTGCTTTTTCAGGATAACTACAATTAGATAAATAATAATCTACTATTGCATCAGAAATTTGATCACAAACTTTATCTGGATGTCCCTCTGAAACGCTCTCACTTGTAAAAATATATTCATTTTCTATCATATCTTGTTTTTTATACCATTTTTAAAATTAATTACTATTAGAACTAAAATCAGCACTA
Source organism: Alphaproteobacteria bacterium TMED62 (assembly GCA_002170595.1). Taxonomy (GTDB): domain Bacteria; phylum Pseudomonadota; class Alphaproteobacteria; order TMED109; family TMED109; genus TMED131. The sequence goes on along the minus strand of NHDP01000009.1, from coordinate 22,511 downwards.
TTAATAAAATGAAAAATATACTATCACCAGTATAATTATACAGAGTATTTTTTTTATATAAAACTAATTTTTTATCTATAAACCCTGATTTATTTATATTTATTCTTTCTATCAACTTTCCATTATTATCAATTATTGCTGATATGCCTGTATTTGCCACTCTTAACATATACTTCCCTTCTAATACTGCTCTTATTCTTGATAGTGCCAAATGCTGATAAGGCCCTCTTGAATTTCCAAACCATGCATCATTAGTAATGTTAACTATTAAATCATACTTACTATTTTTAGGTTTTGTAATCTTTGGAAATATGACTTCGTAGCAAATTAAAGGTAATATTTGTAGATCATCATTTAATTTTAATAGATTAAATTTCTTTCCAGATGAAAAGTCTATCCCTCCCAATAAAATATTTTTATTTTTCAAGAGATCTCTAAATGGTATATACTCTCCAAAAGGTACTAGCTTTTGTTTATCATGGTATTTAATAGGGTTGCTTTTATTATCTATTAAGAAAAGTGAATTATAAATTCTATTTAAATCATTAATTTTTTCTCTTCTTATCCCTCCTATAATTATATTTTCAATATTTTTAAAACTTTCTCTCAAAAATAAACCTTTAGCTTTATTTTGCTGAATATCAAATAAAATTGAAGTTTCTGGCCAAATTACCAAATCAATATTTTTACCATTATAATTTTTACTTAAATCAATTAACTTTTGAAAGTTACTTGCAGTTTTTTCTTTATCCCATTTATCAGCTTGCGATATATTAGGTTGTACTAACCTAACTTGAAAGTCTTGAGAAATATATTCAATATGTTTATTAGAAAAATTACTAATAGACAAAATAACTATAAAAGGAATAAAAAAAGTAACGGATAATTTAATGTTTTTTTTAAATAAATAAATAGCTATAACAAGAGTATAAGTTAACATTGAATAACCCCATATACCCATGTAAGAAAATGGTGCCAGAGTTTTAGAATTAAATGACCATATCGAAGATATAGGCGTCCATGGAAACCCCCATAGTATATTTCCTTTTACCCAATCAAAAAAAGAAAAAAGAAAAATAATTAAAAGGCTATTAAAAAATAAATTATTTTTTTTGCTAAATCTTTTAATCAGATAGTAAGTTAATCCCGAAAAAAGTGCCAAAAAAAAACATAAGATGAAAACTGCTAAAGATCCTAATAAATAGCCTCCCATATTTGCTACTTTAAAAGAAATAGCTATCCAATATAAACTACTGATATAAAAACCAAGACCGTAAAATAGACCAATGTAAAAAGCCTTTCTAAGCCTATCTTGTTTTTCTAATAAAAAAATAGAGAATACTATTGATAAGAGAGTAATCACAAAAATGTTGAATGGTGCTAAACCTAAACTACCTAAACTACCTAATATAAAAGCTATAAGAAAACTATATTTTAAAATATTTATGTTTTTTTCTTTAAGCATCTCCTCTTGATACCAACACTTTATGAATTTTTCTATGGTCAGCTTCCAATATTTTAAATTTTATTCCTAATTTAGGTTCTGGTATATTATCATTAACTTTAGGTATTTTTCCACTAATGTTTGAAATAAGGCCACCTACAGTTTCTGTATCTTGATCTAAATCCATACTAGAAAAATCAATACCTAATGCTCTTTCTAAATCAATAATATTAGTTCTTGCGTCTACTAATAAACCCCCGTTATCAAGTGTTGTAATTAAAGGCTTCTCTTTCGAATCATGTTCATCCTCTATTTCACCCACTATTTCTTCCACTAAGTCCTCAATAGTTAATATCCCATCAGTTCCTCCTTGTTCATCAACTATAATTGCTAAATGAGTCCTTGTAGCTCTCATCTGTCCTAGTAAATCACTAACTAACATTGCAGGAGATGAAAATAAAACGTTTCTTTTTACCTTTACTATAAAGAATTCTTGATTTTTATGCCAATATGGTAATAGATCTTTAACATGTAACATACCCACAATATTGTCTAATTGATCCTTATATACAGGAAGTCTACTATGCCCTGCTTCTATGAATAATTCTAAGGTTTCTTCAAAGTTACTTTCTATATTTATTGCAACTATATCAGCTCTAGGAACCATAATATCTCTAACCTGAATATTTCCTAGCTTTAATAAATTTCCTAACATATGAGTTTGATCATTTGTTAAATCTGAACTGTTTTTTAAATTATCTACTAATTCTGAAGCAGGCTTTTCAGAGGGAAAAAAATTCTTAAAAAATTCAATGACATTTTTCATTTTATATCTTATATGGGTTTTGTATATTTAAATTTTTGAGAAGTCTTCTTTCTTCATTTTGCATGAGTCTTGTATCTTCTTCATCATTATGAGTATATCCTTTTAAATGTAATATTCCATGTATTAAAATATGGGATAAATGATCCTGTAGGCTCATTCTTTTATATCGTATTTCTTTCAACAATGTATCATAAGAAATTATAATATCGCCTAAATATACACATTTATTATCTAGATTAAGACCTCTATCAGAATTTGCAAAACTTAGAATATTTGTAGCTTTGTTAATACCCTTCCATTTATAGTTGAACGCTTTTACATCATTGTCATTGGAGAGTCTAATAGTTAATCCTGTTTTTCTTACATTGGTAACTTTAAGAACACTTCTAATAGTATTAATTTCGGTATTTTTCCATTTAGCTTCTTTCTGGTATATATAAATATTTGAATTAAAACAATAATGTTTCATTTTATACTATTTACTTTCATTATAGCTTTTAACTATCTTAGTAACCAAAGGATGTCTAACTACGTCCTTTTCTCTAAATTTGATATGCGCTATTTCTTTTAAATTTTTTGTTACATTAACAGCTTCTAATAACCCTGATTTTTTTGGCTCCGGAAGATCAATTTGTGACAAATCTCCAGTTATAACCATCTGAGAATCTTTTCCTAGCCTTGTTAAAAACATTTTCATTTGCATTGGCGAGGTATTTTGAGCCTCATCCAAAATTATGTAAGAATGGGCTAAAGTTCTGCCTCTCATAAATGCTAATGGAGCTATCTCAATCTTTCCTCTATCAATAAACTTTGAAATTTTATCTGTATATAAACAATCCTCAAGCGCATCATATAATGGTCTTAAATAAGGATCTATTTTCTCTTTTAAATCCCCTGGTAAAAAGCCTAACTGTTCTCCCGCTTCTACTGCAGGCCTAGATAAAATTATTTTATCAACTTCTCCTGAGATTATTTTTTCTACAGCATCGGCAACGGCTATATAAGTTTTTCCTGTTCCTGCAGGACCTATTCCAAACGTTAATACACTATCCTTTAAAGTTCTTATATAATTTTCTTGTTGAAGTGTTCTAGGTAAAATCTTTTTTTTTGGAGTTTTGATATATAAGTCTCTCCTTCTTATTTCTTTCGTATTTTCGGATAGTCTTATTGCAGCTTCTACCTCTTCATTATCTATTATTCTTTTATCTTTCACAGTATGAATTAGGCTTTCAATTACATTTTTAGCTTTATATGCATTTTTACCAATAATACATAAAATATTTCCCCTTGCATTTATTTTTAAATTCAGTGATTTTTCTAAATGCTTTATATTTTTATCTTTTTCACCAAAAATTAATGCGGCAACTTTATTATCATTCACATCAAAAATAATTTGCTTTTCTTTTATTACAGTTATTGAACTTCTCCTAACAAACTATTATTACTCGACTTGATAATTTTTATATTCTCAAAACTATTAACCTCTCTAGATATTTCAAAATTGACTACTTGCATCCACTTAGTAATTCCTCGATATTGGTTTTTTTTCTTTGCTTTTCCTTTTACTAATACTTTAAGATTCTTCAATAAAAATTTATTATTATAACTTTTTTGCTGATGATTCAGTATTTCTTGTAACTTTTGAAGTCTCTCATTTTTTTCTTGATCGCAAATATTATTTGAGTTATTTCTGGAAGATTTTGTGCCTAATCTGCTACTGTATTTGAAAGAATAAGCTTGAGCAAATTCAACCTCTTTAATTAATTTAATAGTTTCTTGAAAGTCTTTTTTTGTCTCTTCCGGATACCCTACAATAAAGTCGGAAGAAAGAGCTATATCAGGACATTTTTTTCTCAACTTATCAATAATTTGCAAATATAATTTTTTGTTATACTTTCTATTCATCAGTTTTAATATTTTATCTGAACCTGATTGAACCGGAAGATGTAAATAAGGATTTAACTTATCGCTAGACCCATGTAATTGAATTAATTCTTCATGCATATCATTGGGATGAGATGTAGTATAAGTGATTCTTTTTAAATCTTCAATTTTTTCTATAGTAGATATTAATCTAGCTAAATTTACTTCTTCATTTTTATAATTTAGTCCGTGGTAAGCGTTAACATTTTGTCCTAATAAGACAACTTCTTTACAACCATTTTCTACTAAATACTCAACCTCATTATAAATATCATTAACCTTTCTTGAGGATTCCGCTCCTCTAGTAAAAGGAACTACGCAAAAACTACAAAATTTATCACATCCCTCTTGAATTGTAACGAATGCTGATCTATTGAATATTGACCGTTTATTTTGAAGAGCTTTGAATTTTTCATTACTTTGAAAGTCTAGTTCCATTACCTTCTTATGTTTTAGCTGATCTATAACATTTTTAAATTTATGATACATTTGTGGTCCAATAACTGCATCAATAATTGGCTGCCTTTTAATCATTGCTCTGCCTTCAGCTTGAGCTACGCACCCTGTAATAATAAGTTTAGTGTCCAAATTAATTTTCTTTATTTTTTTTATTTTACCTAATTCTGAATAAATCTTTTCTGCTGCTTTTTCTCTTATATGACAAGTATTAAATACTATTACATCAGCCATTTCTGGAGATACTACTTGTTCATGGGTGTCTTTAATGCTTTCCAACAACCGGTCACTATCATAGCTATTCATCTGGCAGCCAAAAGTTTTGATATAAATAGATTTTTTCAATATATAATTCTTAAAATTTTAAATTATGCATTTTTAAAAGCTAGACTTATTCCTTTTTTTACTTGTTTTATTGATGAAATAGAAATGCTCTTTCTATCTAAGCCCTTTAAGGAAAGAATTGGATGGAAAACTAATGTGACATTAATACAGCTAATTTTCAAAAAATTGTATAAATGACTTATTATATTCATATCTCCATACCATGATATTTGAGGTCTTGTTCTATTATCTATTGGCATAACATTAACATGTGTATAACAAAGCGAAAAATTTTGCAATCTTAATGTATCATTGTTTTCAAATAAATTAAAAAGACTACTTTTAAAGTTTAGAACTTTTTTTCCAGTATTTGTTGTTCCTTCTGGGAATAATACAACAGCACTTTTATTATTTAACTCTTTATTAATACTATTTAAATTCTCCAAAGTTTTATAGTTCTTTCTCTTAATAAATATAGTATTTTGCATTTTTGCAAGAAATCCAAATAAAAACCAATGCTTTATGTCTTCTTTTGCTATAAAGCAAATAGGCATAATTGAACCTAAAATTATTATATCTAAGTAAGAAGTGTGATTGCCTGCTAGAATTAATGGCCTAATACCATTATTTTTTCCTATCAACTTTACTTTTATACCTAATATTTTTAATAATATTTTATGAAAAACTATAGGTACATAGATTCTATATCTCAATTTAAATTGAACAAAAATATACTGTATAGGAATTAGCAATAAAATAGTTAAAATAATCAAGAATACTTTTAAAAAAGAAAACAAATGCTTATCTCAAAGTTACTTTCTATCAAAGTGATCCATATATCTAGCTGCTATTTTTTTAGTAGGTAAAACAATACATACATCTAGTGTATTAAATTCATAATCTATTACAGCTCCATCTCCAACAAAGGCACCTAAACGTATATAGCCTTTTATAAGTGGTGGAATAGATGAAAGAAATTTTTTAAAATTTTTATCGCTTGAATTATCTTCTGTCATTCTAATGTACCTACTTTTTATGGCAATTGGTCTAATATTAATAGGAGCTAAGTAATTGTCATAGAGATAGGATAAAGCAAATTTATGCTTATGAACATCTATACCAGGAAAGGATGCACAGCCAAACATGATTTTAATATCATATTTAATAACATATTGAGCAATAAAAGCCCATAATAATTGCATTATTTTTCCATTACGATAATTTTCGTGAACACAACTTCTTCCTAATTCTAATATATTACCATTAAAATCAATAAGCTTTGATAAATCATACTCTCCTGAGGTATAAAAAAAATTTTTCTTATTCTTATAATTTCCTCCATTCAACCTATATGTTCCAACTACTTTATCATAAATTTTACCTGATTTATTATGATCAACAACTAGAATATGATCAAAATAATGATCAAATTTATCAATATCTCTTTTAGATTTTTTTTGTGCAATAGTTGGTTTAGCTGCCATTTCTTCGAAAAATACATTATATCTCAAAGCTTGAGCTGCATCAATTTCTAAACTATTTTCAGCCAATCTTACTTCTAGGTTTCCGGATGTAATATTTAGTGAGTCTAAATTATAATCTTCTGCTATTGCCATTTAAAATCTATTTTGAAATTTTTTTTCCAAAAAGCTCCATTCTATGATTAACTAATTTATAACCAAGTTTTTTCGCTACTTTCATCTGAAGGCTTTCTATTTCTTCATTAACAAACTCTATGATCTCTCCACTATCAATATCTATCAAATGGTCATGATGCTCATTTTCATTTAATTCCTCGTATCTTGCTCTTTTCCCACCTAATTCTATTCTGTTCAATACATTATGTTCTTCAAATAATTTAATAGTTCTGTAAACGGTTGCTAAACTTATTCTAGGATCTATTTTGTTTGACCTTAAATATACTTCATTAGCATCAGGATGATCATTTGAATTAGAAATAACATCCGCTATAATTTTTCTTTGGTGTGTAAATTTTACACCACTTTCTGCACAAAGTTTTTCTATTCTAGATATTTGATTTTTACTTTTTTTCATTTTATATTAATTAAATATTTTACAGCATGCTAATGAAAAAGAAAGAAAAAATATTAATAGATATAGTAAATGACAAATGTCCAATTACTTTTGTTAAGACTAAAATCGCATTAGAAAAATTATTACCACACCAGTATCTTGCAATCTTGATAAAAAAAGGTGAGGCTTTAGAAGGTTTACCCTCTAGTCTTAAAGAATTAGGATATAAAATAGTAAAAAAAAAAGAATTAAAAAGCGAAGTTTTTTATTTAGAAATTTCAAGAAAAATTTAATTTCATAATGTAAGCATTTACTTTTCTGTCTTTCCTGCTGTAATAATTTTTTCTTTCTCCAACCTTTAAAAAATTACTTTTTTTATACAAATTAATTGCAATTTTATTTTCCACAGAAACTTCAAGAAAAATACTATTAACTTTTTTGTTTGCTGCAATCACTAATACTTTATTTAATAAAGCTTTTCCTATTCCTTTTTTTCTAAATTTTTTATCGATAATAAATGAAATAATCTCCATTTGATCTTTTGTAATTGTTGCTTTTAGGTAACCTACTGGATTAGGTTCAGATAAAATGAAAATGTTATGTTTTTTTTGAATAAACTCTGTAAATTCTGCTTTTCCCCATTTTTTTTCATTATTATCTTTTACAGAGCAATAAATATCATATAAAAAATTAATATTAGTGTTTTTTCTTTTCAGCATAGTGTCCTTTAATATATAAGGGCTCTAAGTTCTTATTTTTATTATTATTTATATCTTTAAATTGACTGATAAAAATATTTAAAATAGCTTCTTTTTTAGGAAGACAAAAATTATAATTCTTAGTCTTTGCTAGGTCTTCGCAAATACCAACTAAATTTTCGGATATATAATTTTTGCTTTTTAAACTATTTATTTTTAAAATTTTAAAATTGTTTAATTTGTTTTTACTAATTTTTTGATAATAACATTCATGTTTATTAACCTTAATTACAACTCCTGCTGAGGAATTTTTTTCTATATATCCGTCTATTAAACCTTGTTTAAATACAGAATCAAAATTTGTATAACCAATAATAGGCTTATCAATGGATATTGATATAGCTTTTGCAGCTGCTAATCCTAATCTTGTTCCAGTATAAGAACCTGGCCCTAAAGAAACCATAATAAAATCTAATTCATTAAATTCAATATCACCCTTAGCTAAAATATAATCAAACATGTGATTGATTTCTACTTCTATACTGTTTTCAATTAATCTATTATTAGAAAATAATTTTTTATTACAGTACAAAACTAAAAAAATCCTATTTAATGAAGTTTCAATAGATAAAAATGACATTTTCATAAGAATAATAGTATATTAAGCATAATGAATTTAATAGAAATTAAAAAAAACACATTTGATGTATTGATAGACCTTAAGTATGCTTCCACTGACAATATAATGAAAAAAAAAATATTCCATGAAAATCAATGTTTTTTATTAGAAGAAACAGCAGAAAAATTGCTAGCTGCAATCAAAATTGCTAAAGAAATAGGATATATTTTTAAAATATTTGATGCTTATAGACCAACATATGTTCAAGAAGCTTTATGGAAATTTGACCCTAATCCAAATTTTTTGTCTGACCCCCGAAAAGGCTCTCCGCATACTAGAGGCATAGCTATTGATTTAACTTTAACTAATTTAAACGGAAATGAGTTAGAGATGGGTACAAAATTTGATGATTTTACCAAAAAAGCTTATCATTTATCTAGAAATTTAGAAAAGCAAATTAGAATTAATAGACATTTATTGCTATCAATAATGACCTTGGCAGGTTTTGATTTTTATCATAAAGAATGGTGGCATTATCAGCTATTTAATCCTTCAAGTTATCCTTTAATACATAATTTTTTTTATAAAAAAAATTAATTTACTTCTACTACTTCTTTAATTTCTTTATGATAATGTTTTAACATATTTTCTATCCCCATTTTTAAAGTAGCAGTAGATGAAGGGCAACCAGCACAACTTCCCTTTAACTCCAAATATACTACTCCTTCTTTAAAGCTATGAAAGGAAATTTCTCCCCCATGACCAGCAACTACTGGTTTTACTCTAGTTTCTAATAATTCAGAAATATTCTTCTCTAAATTAGTTAAGGGTTTTTTATTTTCAAGAACTTTTTCAGTACTAGTAGTTAAGTCTATAATGTAATTATTTTTTTCTAAAAAAGCACCTATTTTACTAGTTAAAATAGTACGAAGTATATCCCAGGAAGCACTTTCTGATTTTGTTACAGAGATAAAACCAGTATCGACTAAGATACTTTCTACCCCCTCTATATCAAACAGGTTGCTTAAAAAGTCATTATTTTTAAAATCATCTGTTTTCTTAAAAATATAAGATTTTTCTATTCCTATATCTTTTTCAGGAATAAATTTATAAGTATTAGGGTTAGGCGTTTCTTCTACATTAATAAACATTATTTAATCCTTCCAGGCACTATGATTATGGGTAAAGTTAGTTTCTTTCTTGAAATACCTGTTAAAGAAGAAATAATTTTATTATTTTCTATTTTATCCATAGCTAATCCAAGAACTAAATTTTTAACTTTTAATCTTTTATTATTCATAATTTTTATTAAAACTTCAAGCTTTTCTCCAGTTTTGATAAATGACTTTACTTGAATTTTATGCTTTTCCTTTATAATTTTTATATATTTATTTAAAACTTCTTTAGCCTCATCTTTTCTCTCTGCTCTCATAATATTTTCTACACCTTTCCAATGCCTAAAATTTTCACCTTCTATTATAAATAATAAAATGATACCTAAATTTTCAATTTTTGCCAAATTGCATGCATGTGTCATAGCTTCTAAAAATTCATCAGATTCATCTACATAAACTAAAAGAAACTCTTTTTCCTTCTTTACACTTACTTTTTTAAGCATTAAACCTCCTGATGCTTTCATGCACAAATAAACCAAAAACTATAGCAAAAAAAACTGCAATTAAACCATAAGAAAGTCTATTATTTTTAGACATTTTATATATTTTTTCACCATATCCAGATTTTGATACATTTATAAATGATCTTCTAGCCGCAATTACATTACCATCTTTTAACAATAAAGTGTCAACTAAATATTCTCCATCTACTAATTCGGCAGAAAAATTCAGCTCTGTTTTAAATAACCTTTTATCAGATAGTTTTATTATTCCCTGCTTAGGGTTATACCTTTCAGCCTCTACCATGCTATTCACTATACCATCTATCCAATAATTCCTTTCTTCTTTTTCCTTTTCCTCAGCTCCTTCAAACCTAATATTTTTAATACCAACCTGATTAATTTTTAATAAATTTTCAGCTTTTAACTGCTCCAATGGTCTTGTCGCTGCAACGTAATAATAGGAAGGAACATCATAAAATATTTTAGTGTCAGAGTTTAACCAAATACCCATTTTTTTTTCTTTTTTTCTAACTCTAATTGCTTTTCGTGGGCCAGTTACAGATACTACAACATCACCTTCTTCGTCTATAACACCAAAAAACAATAATTTTGCTCCTTGAAAACCTACGTCTATATTTATTTTATTATCAGAAATATCGGCAATAATTATTTTTTTCGCATTAGACTGAAATATTAAAAAGAAAAATATTAAAAAAAAAACTATTAACTTTTTCATTATAATAAATCCAATATAAAAATAAATTTAGGGTCTATAATTAATTCTGAGATTAAAAAGAGACAAAGACAAATTATTATAATTCCAAGTAACATTCTTAAAACTTCTCCGGAAATTTTTTGAACAATTAAAGCCCCCATTTGTACACCAAAAACACCTCCTACTAATAGCAATCCAGACAGAATAATATCTACAGTTTGATTTACATAAGCATGCATAACAGTGGAAGTTATAGATACAAAAAGTACCTGCATTAAAGACGTACCAATTACAACTTGAGTTGACATTCCTAATAAATAAATCATAGCGGGCACTAGAATAAAGCCACCTCCTACTCCCATTATTGCAGCTAAAATACCAATAATATAACTTATTAATAATGGTGGGATTATACTTATGTAAAGTTTTGATCTTCTGAATTTAATTCTGAAAGGTAAACCATGCATCCAACTATGAACATGTAACTTCATTAAGTTACCTGATTTTTTTTTCTTTCTAGTCCTTAAACTTTCATATAACATATAAATACCTACAGAGCCTAAAAATAAAATATAAGTAAATGAAATTACCTCTTCAATTCTACCTTTTATCGATAGTAATCTAAAAAGAAAAACACCAGTAGCTGACCCTATTACTCCACCTAAAAGAAGGATTGTACCCATAATAATATCAACATTTTTTCTTCTAAAATAATTTAAGAATCCTGTTAAAGACGATCCCACTATATGATTTGCCTCACTGCCTACCGCTACCGCAGGAGGAACTCCACTTAATATTAATATAGGCGTCGTTAAAAAACCTCCTCCAACTCCAAACATACCTGATAACACACCTGCTATATATCCTATGCTTAACAAAAAGAATATATTTTGTGATATTTCAGCTATGGGTAAATAAATTTCCAATTTCTTTTAAATTAATCCAATTATATTTTTAATTTCCTTCAGGTTTTGATAAGCTTGATTGCTAGCTTTTTCAGAACCATTCTCTAAAATCTTTATCAAAAAACTTTCTTCTTTTATCATTTTTTCTACCTCATCTCCAATTGGTACAATTTTTTGAATTAAAACTTCAGACAGCATTTCCTTAAATTCTCTAAACTCTTTTCCTTCGAAAATATTTAATGTTTTGTTAATTGATTGTTCTGATATGGCACTAAATATTTGTAATAAATTACATGCCTCAGGACGTTCATTAATTATTTCTTGTTTAAAGACTCCTCTTTCATTTAATGCATCTTCACCCATTATTGTATTACTATCAGTTTTAGCCTTTTTAATTTTATTAACTATTAAATCTTTATTGTCTAAAATATTTATTCTTGAATAATCTGAGGCCTCAGATTTTGACATTTTTGATAATCCGTCTCTCAAACTCATTACTCTTGTAGCTCCACCAAAAATTAATGGTTCCACATCAGGAAAGTAATCAACTTTAAAATCATGATTAAACTTTTTAGCTATATCTCTAGCTAACTCAAGATGCTGCTTTTGATCCTCTCCTACAGGGACCTTATTTGATTTATATGCCAATATATCTGAAGCCATTAGCACAGGATAAGTAAATAAACCTACAGACACATTTTCTCTATTTTTGCCTGCCTTTTCCTTAAATTGCGTCATTCTATTTAACCACCCCATTCTACATACGCAATTAAATATCCATGCTAACTCAGAATGAACCGTAACCCTAGATTGATTAAATACAATNCTTTTATTTGGATCGATACCTGAAGCTAAAAAACAAGCTACAGTTTCTAATATATCTTTTTTNAGCTTNTCTGGCTCTTGCCATATTGTNATAGCATGTAAATCNACAACACAATAATAATTNANAGANTNNTTNCTATCATTTTGTAATTTAACAAAATTTTTTATAGCTCCTAANTAATTTCCTATATGCAAGTTTCCTGTNGGTTGTACNCCTGAAAAAATTTTATCCAAATTTCTTCTCCATAAAAANGTCNCTTAAATTTTTTTTNCTTAAGGCTTCNTAATTNANCACTCTAAACATANTTAATAAAACAATAAAAGTAATGACNGCAAAAATNATCAATACTCCTAAAGTTAAAGTCTTAGACATNAATCCNGATAAGCTAAANTAATCACTATATAATACTAACATATATGAAGTAATTAATAAAATGTANGTNAGAANAGAACTTATTAAAATCTTAAAAANTTTTTTTATAAAANTTTTTTTTATTTTCCAATATTTNTTCTTTNGTAAAAATATATATAACNCAATTACATTAAAGTAACTTGATAAGCTTAAAGATAAGGCTATACCTAAATGNCCCATGCTTTCAACTAATAATAATATNAGAANTAAGTTTGCTANCATTGATAAAGNAGATATTAAAAAAGGAATAAATGTATTTTTCTCTGAAAAAAATATTACTGAAAAAATTTTTATAAAGCCAAATGCAGGAAGTCCAATNGAATACATTACAATAGCATCACTAGTAGCTAAAACATCTCCNAATCCAAATTTACCTCTTTTNAATAAAACATCTACAATTAGATCAGATAANGCTATNAGNCCTANCATACATAATAAAGTTAAACAAAGCATTAATAGACATGCAAATTCAATTTGTTGNTCAATATTTATTTTTGATTTTTTTGCTTTCTGATTAGATAAAGTAGTTAATAANATNGTAGAAATAGAAANAATAAANATACCAAGAGGTAGTTGTACTATTCTATCGGCATAATAAAGCCATGATATAGCTCCTATAATACTAGAGGCAAAAATTACTCCTATAAATTGATTTATTTGAAGTATTCCTCCTGCAAGAATATTAGGCAATAATAACGAAAAAAACTTTTTAATATTTTTTGAAATTTTTAGNTTTGAAAAATTAATTTTTATATTAATTCTTAAAGACCAAAAAATCATTAATATTAACTGTAATATTCCTGAAATAATTACTGCCCACGATAAGATTAATTCTGGAACAGCAAAATAAAAATAACTAATACTTAAAGCTACNATCATGCCCAGATTTAAAATAATTGGNCTAAATGCCCACATAGCATACCTTCCATTTGCATTCAATAGCGCCCCTATAAAAGAAGATATTGAAATAAGTATCAAATAAGGAAACATTATTGATGCTAGAAAAGCTGTCTTNTTTATAAGGTNTTCATTAAACCCAGGTGCTAGAAAAGAAATTATATCTTTCATAAAAATTTCAGCTAACANNGTAACAATTANTAAAATGATAATTAAATAATTAAANACNGANTTATAAAAAACTTGAGCTATTTTTTNATTTGATTTTTTTTTAANATCTAAATAAAGAGGAATAAGNGCATTGTTTATAGCTCCTTCAGCAAATAATCTCCTAAATAAATTAGGNAGTCTAAATGCTAATANAAAACTATCTGCACTTGAGGAAGCTCCAAATATAAATGCAAAAAGAAGATCTCTAGCATACCCCAATATTCTACTTAAGAAAGTNAATATACTCATTANGCTAAAAGATTTNAACACACTCATACCTTAATTTTATTCCTCTAACTTATCTTTTATTTCCTTTAAAAAATTTAAAGCTTCAATCGGCGTTAAGTTATTTAAATTTAGACTAATAATCTGATCTTCTAANAGTTCTAACATAGTATTTTTTTTTTCTCTATTTATATTGATATCTTTNAGATTNGAATNANTATTCTCAANCCCTAAGCCNTTTTCTAAATTACCTAATACTTCTCTTGCTTTTATTACTACNACTTCNGGAAGTCCTGCCATTTTTGCTACTTCTATTCCATAAGAACTTTCAGCAACACCTTCAATTAATTGGTGNANAAAAATNAATTCATTTTTCCATTTCTTAACTCTAAATGTATTTAGTTTGAGNAAANAATAATTTTTTTCTAATGCTGCAAGTTGATTNTAATGAGTAGCAAATANTGNTTTGCANCTGATATTTTGCATTAAATATTCTACAGTNGCCCAAGCTAAAGACATNCCATCATAGGTAGANGTTCCTCTNCCTATTTCATCCAATATNACTANAGATCTATTTGTNGCTGAATTTAAAATATTNGCTGTCTCNAGCATCTCTACCATAAAAGTAGAGTTTCCTTTTGCTAATTCATCTCCAGAACCTACTCTGCAAAATAATTTATCACATATNCCAATGNTNACCTGTTCTGCAGGACAGTATCCTCCNGCTTGAGCTATGATAAGTATTAAAGCATTCTGTCTTANATANGTTGATTTNCCCGACATGTTCGGACCAGTTATTAATCTAAATAGATTATTATCTTTTTCATTTAATATACAATTATTAGCAATGAAGCTTTCAGTATGCGTTTTTTCAACTGATGGATGTCTTCCTTTTTTAATAATAAACTCAGAGCTATCATTAAGCTCTGGTCTTACAGCACCATACTTTTTTGCATAATTTGCCCAACTAATTGCCACATCCATTCTAGCAACTAAGTTTGCTATATTAAAAATATTTCCAGAGGATTGTAATAATAAGCTTACTAATTTGTTATAAATTTCTATCTCTAACTCTAATGACTCAAAGTTAGCACTCAAAATTTTTTCAGAAATACTTGTTAAATTTTTTGTAGTATACCTGAAAGAATTTTTTAACGTTTGTCTATGAATATAGTGTAGGTCAGTATTTTTTAGTTTATCATTATTTGAAGTGGAAATATCTATAAAGTATCCTAAAAAACTATTGTATTTTATTTTTAAATTATTAATTCCAGATATTTTTTTTTCTGACTCTTCTTCTTGAACAATTAAAGCTTTGGCTTCATCTCTAAATTTTCTAACTTCATCAAGTTTTGCATCAAATCCTGCTTTAATAAAATTACCATCTCTAGCAAGTAGCGGGAGATTTTCTCCTAGTGCAGATTCTAAAGTAAGTACTATTTTTTGAACATCCTTATTACCTTTAGTGTTTTTTAAAAATTTTAAAAAGAAATTTTCATTCAAATCTTCTACTTTGTTGTAAACTACTTCACATAATTCAATTGATTTTTTTAATCCATTAAAAACGCAAAATAAATCTTTGGGTCCTCCTCTGCCAAGAGAAAGCCTGCTCAAAGATCTTGAAATGTCAGGAAAGTTATTTATTGACTTTGCTATTATATTATTTAAATCATCAAAGTTATTATAAAAAAAGTTTACTAGATCTAGTCTTTTATTAATGCTATTAAGGTTGCTAAGAGGGTTTGATAAATCATTTAATAACTTTCGAGAACCAGTAGCTGTCATGGTAAAATTTAAACTATTAAATAGACTAGCTTCACTATCTCCATTTAAATTTTTTACTATCTCTAAATTTCTTTTAGAAGCATTATCAATTTCTAAATAATCATCAATTTTATTTCTTTGAGGAAAAAGCATAACCGGAGTTTTTTCATTTTGAGTGAAGGCAATATATTTTATAATTGCCCCTAAAGATATTTTTTCATCAATACTAAAATTGNTTAAAGATAGTTTTTTATCAAAACGATATGTTTTTTCAAAATAATTTGAGGCNCTTTCAATNTCTAAATATTTATTATCTATAAATGTTACTAGATTTTTTTTGTTTGTTTTTAAAATAAATTCATATTCTTGTGTCTTAGGTAAAACTATTTCGGAAGGCAAAATACTTTCGATATCANCNAATACTGCNTTTTCTGTTAATGCTTTTTTAATACTTATTTCTCCTGTNGAAATGTCAGCGTAAACTATATTAAAATGGGAATTGAAAAATGTTACTGACATTAAATAATTATTTTCTGGAGATATTAATTCTTTTTCTTCTGTTAATGTTCCAGGGGTAGCTATCCTAATTACTTTTCTTTTTATAATTTCTTTATACCCTCTTTTTTTACTTTCTTCTGGAGTTTCTACCTGTTCACATATTGCTACCTTATATCCATTTTTTAATAATTTTGCTAAATAACTATCACCATGATGATGAGGAACTCCGCACATTGGAATATCTTCACCATCTACCTGTCCTCTTTTAGTTAATGTTATTGATAATACTTTAGAGGCTATTTCCGCATCTTCAAAAAAAAGTTCATAAAAGTCCCCTAGCCTAAAAAAGATTAAACAATCATTATATTGTTGTTTAATCTCTAAGTACTGTCTTAATAGTGGTGTTAATTTCTTAGCTAACATTTCCAAATATATCTTTACGCTATCTTTAAAACATCTTATATTATTATATAAGTATAAATAAATGCCAGAAATAACTTCAAAATCTAACATAACTACTAAGGATGCGCTAGATTTTCATAAAAATGGGAAACCCGGGAAACTTCAAATATCTGCTACTAAACCTCTTGCAACTGCAAGAGACTTATCTCTAGCTTATTCACCAGGAGTTGCATTTCCTTGTTTAGAAATAGAAAAAAACCCTGATGCTGCTTATGATTATACAGCCAAAGGAAATATGGTTGCTATTATCTCTAATGGCACTGCAGTTTTAGGGTTAGGAAAATTGGGAGCTCTGGCATCTAAACCTGTAATGGAAGGAAAAGCTGTTTTATTTAAAAGATTTGCAGATATAGATGGAATAGATATTGAGGTAGATACGAGTGACGCAGATGAATTTGTCAACTGCGTNAAATATTTAGGAAAATCTTGGGGAGGAATTAATTTAGAGGATATTGCCGCCCCTGAATGTTTTATCATAGAACAAAAGTTATCTGAGAAACTAGATATTCCAGTATTTCATGACGACCAACACGGTACTGCTATAGTTGCTACTGCAGGCGTATTAAATGCTCTTACAATTACAGGAAGAGACATAAAAAATTTCAAAATGGTAGTAAATGGAGCTGGTGCAGCTGGTATAGCTTGTGTTGAATTATTAAAAGCAATGGGAATGCCCTCTAACAATGTAATTATGTGCGATAGAAAAGGTGTTATATCAAAAGATAGAACTAACTTAGACCAATGGAAATCGGCTCATGCAGTTGATACTCCTCATAAAACATTAAAGGACGCTCTTAAGGGTGCTGATATAGCATTTGGTTTATCCGCGAAGGGAGCTTTTACGAATGAAATGATGCTGTCTATGAATGATAGGCCTATAGTTTTTGCAATGGCTAACCCAGATCCTGAAATTAGTCCTGATGAGCTTCGAAAAATAAGACCTGATGCAATTATTGCTACAGGAAGATCTGATTATCCTAATCAGGTAAATAATGTACTCGGCTTTCCTTATATTTTTAGAGGTGCCCTAGATGTTAGAGCGTCTGCTATTAATATCGATATGAAGATTGCTGCGACAAAAGCATTAGCTGACTTAGCAAAACAAGATGTTCCNGATGAAGTTTCTAATGCATATTCTGGTAAACACCTTCAATTTGGTCCAGAATATATAATTCCAAAGCCGTTTGATGCAAGATTGCTTACAACAATACCGCCAGCAGTTGCTAAAGCTGCAGAAGAGTCTGGTGTAGCAAGAAAACCAATTAAAGATGAACTAGGCTATAGAAGAAAGTTAGCTGCAAGACTTGATAAAACTGCAACTTTAATTCAAGGTGTTGCAGATACCGTAAAGGCAACTCCAAAGAAAATAGTTTTTGCAGAAGGAGAACAAGAATCTGTAATTAGAGCTGCTATCCAGTTTTATAAAGAAGGTTATGGTAAACCAATATTAATAGGACGAGAAGAAACAGTATTAAAAGCAATAGAAAAAATTGGACTTAAAGAAGCTGAAGGTATTGAAATATTAAATGCTAGCAAGTCAAATAAAAATCATGATTATTTTGAATTTTTATATAAAAAACTCAAAAGGAAAGGCTTCCTTGAAAGAGATTGTCAAAGGTTAGTTAATCAAGATAGAAATATTTTTGCATCTTGCATGGTAGCAAATGGAGATGCTGATGGATTAGTTACAGGTTCGACTAGAAANTATTTTGTCGCTTATGATGATATTACCAGAGTTATAGACCCCGCTCCAAAATCAAGAATTTTTGGTATGTCTATTATTATGGTTGAAGGAAGAACTCTTTTCGTTGCAGATACAACAGTGCACCATCTTCCTAGCAGTGAAGAGCTTGCTGATATTGCATGCCAAACTGCTGAAATAGCAAAAAAATTAGGATATAATCCAAGAGTAGCAATGTTGTCTTTTGCTAACTTTGGTAATCCAGCCATAGAAGGNACNGAGNGAGTTCATGGAGCTATAGAAGTTTTAGATTCAAGAAAAGTAGACTTTGAATATGATGGAGAGATGACAGTAGATGTCGCTCTTAATCCTAAGTCACTTGCTTTCTATCCCTTTTGTAGACTTTCAAGACCCGCTAATATTTTGATCATGCCTGGACTACACTCTGCTAATATTGCATCTAGACTTATTGACTCTGTAGGGGCAGGAAAAACTATAGGACCTCTTCTAACTGGGTTGAAGAATTCAGCTCAAATAGTGAGAGTAGGTGCTAGTGTTTCAGAAATCGTTACTTTAGCGTTATTTGCTGCTTATGATACGAGTAAGCCAAATACCTTTTCCAGTTCTCAAAATACTAAACTAGCGTCTAAAAAAGCCTAACTTGCTAAGGGTAAGATATACTTTTTTATCTATAATTTTTATATCAATTATACTAGTTTCCTTAGTACTATTTTATTTTGGTTTATATTTCCAGTCTTTAGTAATTTTAGGTTTTTTAAGCATATTATTTTTTTTACTTATTTTAAGATTCTATAAGTTTTATAGCGATGTTCTATCTTTACTAAAAGAAGAAAATATTTATATTAAGAATACTGTAATAAGTTTTTTTCTTAACCCTAACAATGAATATTTAAGATATAAAGTTGCATTTCAAAAGAAAATAGCGCTTTATGATAAAAAACTATTGGAAGAAAAAGGTAAGTATTCACAACTTCTTGATTCTATTCCTCTCCCTTTGGCATTAATAAATGAACAAAGGTTTATATTATTTGCTAATAATTTTGCTAAAAATACTTTTTCTCCAAACTTTGAAAATAGTTATTTGAATCAATATTTTAGAGATCCTATCCTTAAAAGCTCAATAGAAAAAATACAAGAAACTTTAACTTCCAAAAACTTTAACCTTGAAATAGAGTTAAGTAATAAAATCGTTCTATTTAATGTAACAATGCAGCCCGTTGTTTCAGAAGAAAAAAAAATTTTATATTATTTAATTATATTTATAGACCAAAATACAATTTCAAAATCTATTCAAGAAAGAAATGATTTTTTAGCCAATGCCAGCCATGAATTAAAAACTCCTCTAACAAATATTGTAGGAATTTCAGAAATCATCTCTAATGATCCTAACGCAATAATTGAAAATAAAAATTTCAGTAAAAACTTATTAGTCAATGTAAAGCGTATGCAAAATTTAATTTATTCTTTATTAGACTTATCAAAAATTGAAATGAATAAAAATATTATTCATTATAAATTATTGAATTTAGAAAAGATTACAAAGTCAACTATAGATGAATTTAAAAATATAAATCCTGAAAAGAAGAACATAAAAATTTTTAATAATTTAAAAAATAAATCTTTAAAATTAAAAACTGATGAAAAAGAATTTAAATTATTATTTTTTAATATATTAGATAACGCATTCAAGTACTCTTCTTCTTTAGTAAAAGTTTTTTTAGAAGAAACTACAAAAAATATAGAAATAATTTTTCAAGATAATGGCTTCGGTATTCCAAAAAATGAAATCAATAGAGTTACAGAGAGATTTTATAGAGTTAAAGGAAACGAAAAAATAGAAGGTAGTGGTCTTGGATTGGCAATAGTCTCAGAGATAATGAATAACCATGAAGGAGAAATTAAAATTGAAACTGAAGAGAAAAGTGGCACTAAGGTTTTTTTAATATTTAAACGGGCCTAAAAAGACCCGTTTAAATTNAAGGATACTTATTACCAATTAGTTTGGAATCTAATGCCTAAAGCTTTTACCTGGTTATCATTACCATAATCATTTGTTAATGTTCCATTAAAGCTTGCTCCTGGAGCTAAACTAGTTACTTCATCAACAGCCTCAGCATCTAATTTGGCAATAATGTAATTAACCATAATTCTATTATTATTAGTTAACTGCCAGTTCCATCCAAAAGTAGTATTTCTCATAGACCCTTGAGAGCCATAACCTGGGCAGAGGTCATTCAAACTTGAATTTGAAAATCTAACTCCAAATTCATGAACTCCCATACCTCCTTTATTAACGGCATTTTTAACCTTAGGTCTCTTCCATCCACCTTTCTTGATAGTATANCTTCTCTGTCCACCNATTGTATAACCTAACTCATAATAACCCATGTTAGCTTCAACTGAAGTACATTGAGCAGTGTTAGCTCCATTTCTTAAGCCACCATTCTCTCTTTCCATTTCTCCCCATAACCATTCTCCAGCTGCCCAAAAATTATTATATAGAAGTGCAATTTCTCCACCCCAGTGGGTCATATTATTAATATCTCCTAAATCTGAACCTATNTCTGCATCAATTGGTTTTTCATCAGCTACATTTAAACCTATTCTATAATCCCACTCCATAGAAGTATCTGCTGTATCAGTATCAGTAAAATCATACCAATATCCTAAATGAAGAACTGTAGATTTACTNANNANTGGNGCATANACAANTCTTGCTGTATATCCTANNTGTTCATCAANNGCTTCAGNAGGTGTCATATCTCCTGCTCCATGAATTGCTGTCTCAAAAAGATATCCATATTCTTTATCCCAATTTCTATACTGCACAGACATTCTTTTAGGACCCAGTGTATGGTCTGTCATAGCATCAACTGATGGGGCTCTTTCAATAAATGGTAAATCATTAGATGACGTTGATTCAGCAAATGATAGAGGAATCTTTTGTTTACCGATAGAAATTGTAGAATTTTTGGATAATTTGTAACCCATAAATGCTTCATCTACAGAGGTAATATCATTCATTCCATCAGCATCACCAAGTGTGCTTTGCTGCTTAGCTGAGGCACCCCAGTCTACTTGGGCTTTATAATAAAAACCTCCACCATATTTTCCACTAAAACCAAGTCTCAATCTTCTAAAGTTAGTACCATCAACAAAACAAGAACCACCTTCTGTATTTGCAACATCGCAACCTAAAATAGGATCAGCATCATGCATACCAACATCATAATGAATTCTACCCGCTAACTTCACTTCATTTTTTCCTGACTTAATTTTTAAGCCTGGCCCAACTTTCATTTTTGGCATGTCTTTAGTCTTTTTCTCCATGCCTTTCATTTTAATAAGAGCATCTTGTACCTGTGATTCGATTTTATCTAATCGATCACTATGACCATCTGCTCTAGATAGATTGGTTAAACTCAATGTAAATAACACTAGAGCTAAACCTGTAATAACTTTATTAATTAGAATCATAAAATTTCCTTTTCTTAATTTAAATTTCCTAATTTTTACTTTTCAATTATTACAGATTTATTACGTAATTCTGCTAGACCATTATAAACAACAATAAAATTTTTTTTTTAATAATAGTGATAAAATTGCAACAAGTTTATTTAAAAACTACAGAAACCTATATAATTTTTGTAAAAACTACAAAAAAATTTAATATTTAGAATACTTTATTTCAAGTTAAAAGGTTTTCATTGTGATAGTCATAATATTGTAATATTTATAGCTCAATTATTACAGAATAATAATTATGGAGTAAAAATATGTTTAAAAAACTTTTTCTTATAGTTTTCTTTAATATAGTTTTCTTAGGGAGTATGCAGGCTAGAGATCAGCTTTATGTAGTTGGATCGTCTACTGTGTATCCTTTTGCAACTGTAGTAGCAGAAAACTTCGGTCAAAAATCTGGTATGAAAGTACCAAAAATAGAATCAACTGGTT
>NHDP01000008.1:18673-84957 GCA_002170595.1 Alphaproteobacteria bacterium TMED62 | reverse complement strand
AGAGTTTCAGTTAAACTTGATAGTTACCTTGAGTTATTAAATGCAGATAAATCTGCAAGTGGTATTAAAATTAAAGCTTTTGCTGTTCCTGGAAAGGTTGCTTTATGGTTAGAAGACTCAAATAAAGGCCCTAATTTTGGATCTGTTGATGAAGATACAATTGCATTAGAAGTTTGTAATGAAGAAACTGGAAGTAGTTTCTTTTATATTCCTGCTTGCGCATATGTACCAGATTGGTTAAAAGAAAAACTTAATAACACTAATTTGCTATTTTTTGATGGAACTCTTTGGACAGATGATGAAATGATTGCACAAAAAGTTGGTATTAAAACAGGCAAAAGAATGGGCCACATTAGTATGTCAGGAGAAGAAGGTTCACTAAATGTTTTTAAAAACATAAAAATAAATAGGAAAATATTTATTCATATCAATACAACAAATCCTGCCTTACTTGATAACTCTTCAGAAAGAAAAGTTTTAGAAGATGAAGGTTGGGAAGTAGCATATGATACTATGGAGATTAAGATATGATAATGCCAGCTCCATTTTATCCTGGCCCATCTAAAGAATATGAAAATGGCAAACCTATGGACAGACAAGAATTTATTGATGCTTTAGTAGAATTAGGAAACCAGAGATACCATAGCTTACATCCTTTCCACAAATTATTACACAATGGAAAGTTGAGTTTTCCGCAAGTGCAAGCCTGGGCTTTAAATAGATTCTATTATCAATGGTCTATTCCGAGAAAAGATTTAACACTAATGGCTAGAATAAATGATGTTAAGCTTAGGTTAGAATGGCGTTCAAGAGTTATAGATCATGAGGGTGATATTGACGGTAGCGGAGGTATTGCTAGATACTTACAATTATGTGAAAAACTGAATCTTGACTTAGAATACGTTAAATCCTGTAAAGGATTGCTTCCTGCAACTAGGTTTGCAGTAGATGCATATGTTAATTTTGTTGAGAATAAATCATTATTAGAAGGAATAGCTTCATCGCTGACAGAAATATATGCACCTGCCATTCATCAAGAAAGAATTGCAGGGCTTTCTAAACATTATGAGTGGGCAGATGACTATGCTCTCGCATATTTTAAAAAACGAATTAATCAAGCAAGAAAAGACGTTGACTTTGGAAGAGAATGGGTCATTAACAATGCTAAAACTAGAAGTGATCAAGAAGCTGTATTAAATGCTGTAAAATTTAAGACAGAGGTATTGTGGGCTCAATTAGATGCATTATATCATTCTTATGTGGAGCCCGGGAATATTCCTCCTGGATGTTTTATTCCAACAGACTATAAACTGAAAAATGTTAAAAAATGACAAAACTACTTAATTTAAAAGAAAATGATATACCTAAATTGCCTAGACATGCTAAATTAAGATTTGATGAAGCAAGAAAAAAATGGATTATTAATGCGCCTGAAAGGGTTTTTGAATTAGATGAAATTGCATCAGAAGTAATGCAACTTATAGACGGAAAGTCTTCAATAATTGACATAGTAGACAAATTAGTTAAAAAATTTGAGGGAGCATCTAAAGATGTTGTAAAAAAAGATGTTTTGTTCCTGTTACAGCCTTTGGCTGAAAAAGGATTTATTGTAATATGAGTGATATTGAAATTAAAAATTGTGCTGAGCTTAAAAGTTANTCTACACCAGAAAAAAAAAGNAAGCTCTTAATTCCCTATGCTGTTTTNTGTGAATTAACTCACAGATGTCCTTTATCTTGTCCTTACTGTTCTAANCCCGTAGAACTAGAGTTAAAATCAAATGAAATAGATACTAATACATGGAAAAAAGCATTATCCGAAGCAATNAAAATAGGTATTTTGCAAGCTCATTTTTCTGGCGGAGAACCTACTGCTAGAAAAGATTTGGAAGAACTAGTNCATCANGCATCTTCAAATGGATTGTACACAAACTTAATAACCTCAGGTGTTTTAGTAACTGAGAAAAGGCTTAAAAAACTATATGATGCTGGTTTGGATCATGTACAAATATCTATTCAGGACACTGATCCGAAAAACTCTGAAAANATTGCAGGATTTAAAGGTCATCAAAAAAAAATAAATACCTGTATNCTTGTTAGAAAAGTTGGCATTCCTCTTACTATTAATTGCGTTATGCATAGGCAAAATCTTCATAATCTAAAATCAATGATTGAGCTTGCAATTGAACTTGATGCTGAAAGATTAGAAGTTGCTCAAGTACAATATTATGGTTGGGCACTTAAAAATCAAACTGCTTTTCTGCCTACAAGAGAACAATTAGATGAAGCTACTAAAATAGTTGAGGAAGCTAGAATAAAATATAAAGGAATTCTAGCAATAGATTATGTGGTACCTGATTATTATGCAAAAAAACCAAAGTCTTGTATGGGAGGATGGGGAAGACAATTTCTTAATATTACCCCTGCAGGAAGAGTACTACCTTGCCATGCTGCAGAATCCTTAGACTTTTTAAACTTTGATAATATCAAAGATAAGCCATTATCCTGGATATGGGAACATTCTGAATCTTTTAACAGGTTTAGAGGAACTGAATGGATGCCAGAACCATGCAGATCATGTGATAGAAAAGAAATTGATTGGGGTGGATGTAGATGTCAGGCTTTTGCCCTCACAGGAAATGCTGATGCTACCGATCCTACTTGTGAATTTTCTCCGTACAGAAGTGTACTTGAAGAACCTCTATCTAAAGCTGGAAGTGAGACACCTGATTTTATTTATAGAAAATTCAGCAAACAAATTTCTATTAAATAAATAAATTTATAATATACATGATAAAATTTAAATCATTTAAAGTATGTGTTTTCTGTGGCAGTAAAAGTGGAAATGATGAAAACTATATAAAAATAGCTTTCAAAATAGGAAAAGAGCTATCTAAAAAAAAATATAGTGTAATTTATGGTGGAGGTAAAATTGGCTTAATGGGAGCTCTTGCTGAAGGTGTCACTTCCAATAAAGGAAATTTGTTCTCTATAATTCCAAAATATTTTCAAAATAAGGATGTTATTTCAAAAAATTCAAATAAAATTATTTTTACTAAAGACTTTTATGAAAGAAAAAAAATGATGATAAATTCTGCTGATATTTTTTTAGTTTTACCAGGAGGATTTGGTACTTTAGATGAATTATTTGAAGTATTATCATTAAATCAACTTAATATCATTAAAAAAAAAGTTGTATTATTGAATACTAATAATTTTTGGAATTCTTTAAAAGTACTTATAAAAGATTTGAAAAAGAATGGTTTTTTGTATACTAAAGAGAATATTATTTTCAAAAATTCAGTTTCCAAAACTATTGAATTTATAGAAAGTAATTATAATAACAAGTAATTAAAGGGGAAATTGTGAATAAAATATTGGTAAAAAATCCGGTTGTAGAGTTAGATGGAGACGAAATGACTAGGATAATTTGGCAACTGATCAAGGATAAACTTATACTTCCCTGGCTAGATATTGATTTAAAATATTATGATCTTGGTGTACAAAGCAGAGACAAAACAAATGATCAAATTACGGTAGAAGCAGCTGAAGCTATTAAAAAATATAGAGTAGGAGTAAAATGTGCAACTATTACTCCTGATGAAGCAAGAGTAGAGGAGTTTAATTTAAAAAAAATGTGGAGATCTCCTAATGGTACTATTAGAAATATTTTAGGCGGTACAGTTTTCAGACAACCAATTATTATTAAAAATATTCCTAGATATGTTCCTACCTGGACCAAACCTATAATCATAGGAAGACATGCATTTGGAGATCAATATAGAGCTACGGATTTTGTTGTTCCTGGGCCTGGTAAATTAAAATTAGTTTTTGAACCAATAAATGGNAAAACTATTACCAAAGATGTTTTTGATTTTAAAGATAAAGGCTGTGCTTTAAGTATGTATAACTTGGAAGAATCAATAGAAGGTTTTGCTAGAGCCTGTTTTAATTATGGTCTTAATCTAGGATGGCCTGTATATATGTCTACTAAAAANACTATATTAAAAGCTTATGATGGATTATTCAAAGATACTTTTGAAAAAGTATTTTTAAAAGAATTTAAAAGNAAGTTTGATGAAAAGGGTATTATTTATGAACATAGACTAATCGATGATATGGTAGCATGTGCTATGAAATGGGAAGGAGGTTTTGTTTGGGCTTGTAAAAATTATGACGGAGATGTTCAATCTGATACTATAGCACAAGGATTTGGTTCCCTTGGTTTAATGACCTCCGTATTAATGACACCTGACGGAAACGCAATTGAAGCTGAAGCAGCACATGGAACTGTTACTAGACACTACAGACAGTATCAACAAGGTAAAGAAACCTCCACTAACTCTATTGCCTCAATATTTGCTTGGTCACAGGGACTTTCATACAGAGCATCTTTTGATAATAATGAAGATTTAAAAAAGTTTTCTTCAGACCTGGAGAATGCTTGCATTAAAACTGTTGAGGAGGGATTTATGACTAAAGACCTTGCTTTATTAGTAGGCATGAACCAAAAATGGATGGAAACTAAAGAATTTATAAATAAAATTGCGGATACATTAAAAAG
Organism: Alphaproteobacteria bacterium TMED62; assembly: GCA_002170595.1. Lineage (GTDB taxonomy): Bacteria > Pseudomonadota > Alphaproteobacteria > TMED109 > TMED109 > TMED131. The sequence continues at coordinate 80,394 of NHDP01000008.1, read as the reverse complement.
CTTAAGAAGCTAATTTTCTTTCAATCTCATCTATTAATATCTTTATCGCTTTTTCAGCGTTTTCTGGACTATTACCACCTCCTTGCGCCAAGGTATTTCTTCCTCCACCTCCTTTTCCTCCTAGCATAGGTATTATTAATTTAATTAAATCATTAGCATCAAAAATATTACTTATATTTTTTTCTATACCGATCACAGCTGTTACTTTTTCTTTTTCTTTGGATATTAGTATAACTAAACTATCAGATTGTTTTTTTAACTGTTTATCAATAATTAGTTTCATTTCTTTAGAACTAACATTTTCTAAAATTGAATGAATTACTTTAATATTTTTAATTTTTCTAATTTTAAAGTCTTCACTTTTGTTTCTATTATTAGCAATTTGAATTATTTTTTTTTCTAAATCTTTTTTTTCATTTAAGACTTTTATTATCTTATCCTCTAATAATTTAGGATTTGTCTTTAATCTTAATGCTAAACTGTTCATATCACTTTCTATTTTCTGATATTTTTCAATTGCAAAAAAACCTGAAACAGCTTCAATTCTCCTTACTCCAGAAGCCAAACTTCCTTCTGAAATGATTTTAATTAAACCTATATCCCCTGTCCTAATAACATGGGTCCCTCCACACAACTCTACAGAATATGGTTTATCTTCTCTTTTACCCATTTCTATAACTCTTACCTTGTCTCCATATTTTTCTCCAAATATAGCCATAGCACCTTTATTTATTGCTTCTTCTTTATTGATTACTGAATGGGAAACTTGTGTATTATTAAATATTTGCTGATTAATATCTTTTTCTATTTTTTTTATTAGTTCTTCTGAAATAGAGAAATTATGTGAAATATCAAATCTCAGCTTAGTCTCAGTTACTAAAGAACCTTTTTGTGTAACATGCTTTCCTAAATTAATTCTTAAAGCACTGTGTAATAAATGAGTTGCTGAATGATTAGCGGCAACTGATTTTCTAAACTCTTGGTCTACTTTAAGAATAGCTTTATCTTTTTTCTTAATACTACCAAAAATTAAATGTCCAAAGTGATCAAAAACTTTTTCTCCTCTTTTAATTGTATCTAGAACTTTAAATTTAAAAGAATCATTTTCTATTATTCCTCTGTCTCCAATTTGTCCTCCTGCTTCTGCATAAAAAGGAGATTTTTCAAATAATAGAGAAATTTTGCTTTTTTGATCTGATGTCTGATCTACTTCCACACCATTAATAATTATCTTAATAACCTGCTCTGTGCTATCTAAGTTATCGTAACCTATAAAAGTAGTAGGCTTTATTTCTTGTATTATCTTATGCCAGAAAATCTGGTTTTTATTTTCATTATCACCTTTCCAAGACTTTTTTGACATTTTCTTTTGTTTTTCCATCTCAATATTAAAATCACTAATATTAACTTTTTTATTATTTTCTTTTAATACATCTTCAGTCAAATCTAGTGGAAAACCATATGTATCATATAACTTAAAAGCAACTTTGCCTGAAAAAATATTACCTTCTTTATTTTTATCATTTTCTTCCTGAAGAATTTTTAACCCTTTATCTAAAGTTTCTAAGAACTTTGACTCTTCTGTTTTTATAGTATTATTAATAAGTTCACTATAAACATTTAATTCATTATAATGTGAACTCATTTCTTTTATTAAAATTGGAACCAATTTATAAAAATTTTCTGTTTTGATATTTAAGTTATAAATATGTCTTATTGCTCTTCTTAAAATTCTTCTTAATACATAGCCTCTTCCTTCATTTGAAGGAAGCACTCCGTCAGAAATGAGAAAGCCAACTGATCTCAAATGATCACTAATTATTCTGAGTGGAATCTTTGTATGTTCATTTTCTCTAATTTTAAATTGTTCTTTTGTAAACTCAATAATATTTCTAAAAGTATCTACTTCATAGTTATCAGATGTACCTTGCAATACTGCAGCTACTCTCTCTATGCCCATACCAGTATCAATTGATGGTTTAGGAAGTTTTTCCATATCCCCATTCTTTTTCTTGTTAAACTGCATAAAAACTAAATTCCAAATTTCTACATACCTGTCGCCTTCATCTTCACTACCTGGAAGTCCTCCAATAAAATCAGGACCATGATCAAAAAATATTTCTGAACAAGGGCCACATGGTCCAGAATCACCCATTTCCCAAAAATTATCGCTAGTACTTATTTTCAAAATTTTGGAGTCTGAAAAGCCTGTTACCTTTTTCCAAATATTAAAAGCTTCTTCATCTGTGTGGTAAACAGTTACATATAATTTATTTTGATCTATTTGATAGTTTTTTGTTAATAACTCCCATGCCATTTCGATCGCATCTTCCTTAAAATAGTCACCAAAGGAAAAATTTCCTAACATTTCAAAAAAAGTATGATGTCTTTTAGTTAAACCTACATTCTCTAAATCATTGTGTTTTCCTCCAGCTCTAACACATTTTTGAGCCGAAACTGCTCTATTTCCATTTTCAGGTTTATCTAGTCCTGTAAAAATATTCTTGAATTGTACCATCCCTGCGTTAGTAAACAGAAGTGTGTCATCATTATGAGGAACTAATGGAGAGGATTGTACAACATCATGTTTTTTTTTTGAAAAAAAACTTAAAAATTCTTTTCTGATATCTGATAAAGAGCTTTCTGTCATTCAGTATAATATAAAAACAAAGAAAAAAAATGTATAGTTAATTTTCTTCTTTTAAACTTTTTTCTTCTTCTAGTTGTTTTTCTTCTTCACTAGTATTATTTTTATTTCTAATCATGCTTTCTATTTCTTCAGCAATTTCCTTATTATCTAATAAGAATTTTTTAGCATTTTCTCTTCCTTGCCCAATTCTATTACCATTAAAACTATACCAAGATCCCGATTTTTCTACAAAACCTTCAGCTACTCCTAAATCTATAATTTCACCTTCCTTAGAAATTCCTTCACCATATAATATGTCAAACTCAGTGATTTTAAATGGAGGCGCTACTTTATTTTTAACAACCTTAACCCTTGTTTGGTTACCAATAATCTGGTCTTTATCTTTAATTTGACCTATTCTTCTTATATCTAATCTAACAGAAGCATAAAACTTTAAGGCATTACCTCCAGTAGTAGTTTCAGGACTACCAAACATAACTCCTATTTTCATTCTTATTTGATTTATAAATATTACCATTGCATTTGATCTAGAAATTGAGGATGTTAATTTTCTTAACGCTTGGCTCATTAATCTAGCATGAAGACCCATATGGCTATCACCCATATCTCCTTCTAATTCAGCTTTTGGAACTAATGCTGCAACACTGTCTATTACTAATACATCTACGGCTCCAGATTTTACTAATGTATCAGCAATTTCTAATGCTTGCTCGCCTGCATCAGGCTGAGATACTAAAAGTTTATCAACATCTACTCCTAAATTTTTTGCATATACTGGATCAAGTGCATGCTCAGCATCTATAAAAGCACAAATTCCATCTTTTTTTTGAGCACTAGCTACCACTTGTAAAGCTAATGTAGTTTTTCCTGAACTCTCAGGACCATATACTTCAATAATTCTACCTTTAGGCAAGCCTCCAATACCTAATGCTAAATCTAAGCCAAGAGATCCAGTAGATATAGCTTCAATATTTACAGTGGTATTATCTCCTAACCTCATGATAGAGCCATTACCATAATTTCTTTCAATTAATCCTAAAGCAGTCTCTAAGGCCTTGCTTTTATCTTCTAAACTCATAATAATATCCGTTCTATTTTATTTCTTAATATGTTCTTATATTGTTCTAATACAACTATATTAAATTTGCAAACTATAATTAATACTAATTATAAAGAAGTTTTAAAGGGGTGCAACTAAGTAATCAGAAATAATTTATAATATTTATTGAAAAATAATTATCTCTCCTGAAACTATATAAAATATCTTTATTATTTACTGACCAATATGAATCATAACTACCTGTAACCCTAATATTATCAGTAACTCTAGTACTTAACTCTAAAGTTGAAGTATTCCCTCCACCATCGGTGTCCAATGTTATAGAGGTTAAAAGTTCAGTACCATCAATATTATTAAAATTTAGCCTAGTTGCTAAAAATAAATCATTCTGAAAAAAATCAGTAGAATCATTATTTCTATCATCATTATGATATTCAATAAATGAAGTGATTTCCCATTTATTTTCAAATAAATTATTAATTAAATATTCCAACCCTAGAGTATAAGAGAAAAAGTTTTCTCTAATATTTTTAGCATTTTTTTGACCATTTCTTTTTATTGCTTCTAACTTATAAATAATTGGCCCAGAAATAACTTGTAAGTANGTCCCTATTTGAGAAATTCTTTCATANCCTTGAAAATATTTTAATTGTAAATTTTCCAATTTGGCTATAGTAGAACTTTCTCTACTATTTCCTCTAAAGCCTTGTAAAGAAAAATCAAGGATTCCAAAACTATACTCCCATTTTAAGGCCCAACTTGGAACCTTAGATCCTGCACCACCTTCATAAANAATATTATAGTTTTCTATTGGCTTACTTAATCTAAGCCTTCCCGNCTCACCTATTTGAGAAGAGTTTTTGAAAAANGGTAAATAATAAAAGTCTAAACTTCCAAATTTTTCTGAGTAATTAGAAAAAGCTAAAAGCGACTGTCCAAGTTTTGCTTTTTGATCACCATCAGTAACATCTTTTANATTTATGATATCAACTAAATTCTTAGATTCTGTAATACCCCAAAAAACCTCACTAATACCTGCTTTTAACTGAATATCATTATAATAATAGGTAAGATTATTCTCCTTAAAATCAAAAAGGCTTCTATTTTTATCGTGATGGTCATACCTCAAATAGGGTTCTATTAAAAATTCAAAATCATTTTTAAAATCAAAAAATATTTCAGATTTTATAAAACTAGAATATGTATTCTGTTGATTTGAATANGCTTCTTTTTTATGAAATTCTTTAATTTCTATTCCTGTTTCACTATTAATTTCCCAATCAAATTCGGCTGAATAAACTGCTAATAGAAAAAAATAAGTTAAAAAGCATAACTGCAAAAAGCACTTCATTTTAAATAAAAACTATCTAGCTCTTGATAAACTTTTAGAATTGAAATCTCTTGNAGATAATCCAACTTTAAATTTTATATTTTGTACTAATAAATCAGTAGACTTACCTGTTTGATGATTAATCATTTTATAAACACTTGGCCTCCAATGTTTATCTAAATANATTTTATAATCTTCAAAAAATAANGTTTTTAAATGTGATCCTTTTCTNTCAAAAAAATCTATTTTCCAAATTTTATGTGCNGAAGTATCATCTAACCATAANACTTGATATTTATAACCAGAGCTTTTTTCCGTTGGAACTCNACTTATAACATGACAATCTAANTCATTATTATTAGGACAAGCCTCTTTTNTTAAATATTTNCGATCTTTATATTTTTCTAATTCTTGACTTCCTAAATCTTCATAAGCAAACTCNGANCCTACAAATGATCCAGACCTATTATCNGAAGTTATTCTTTTTACTCTTTTTAAAGCAGGCAANTANANCCATTGATCATCTGGATCNANTTTATGNGTAAATGTCAATGTNGCAGTTCCTTTAACATCTTTAGGNCTATCAAAAATAAATAAAGTTTTATCACCATCTCCATCAACCTCTAACGTCTTACCTCTAAATTTTCTAACAGTTTTTTCTCCCTGTTTGTTTNTTAGAGTCATCATTGAGTCAGAAGTAAAATCTCCAAAACCTTTATCATAATTATANGCATCGGTTGANATACGTAGCGCTTTNTCNTCTNCTGTNTCAGCGTTTAAAAAATTTNTAAACNCTAGAAAAATTAATTTAATAATNNAAACATATTTAAAAAANATCATNAGTAATCTCCTATGTATTANCTTTTAATTTATTGTTTTGCTTAAACTTTACTTTATCTATTGCCATCAATAAAGTAGGAAGAAAAAATAAATCTATAAATAATGCTATTGCAATAGTTATTGCTGTAAGCATTGCCATATCTGCATTTACTTTAAAACCAGAAAAAGATAATACAGCAAAACCAGCGACTAGAGCTAAAGTTGTNGTACTNAATGCAAANCCAACATTTTTNAAAGCATAAGTCGTAGCNTGTTCNGGNNNTAANCCCTGTTCTCTTCTNCCTCTTAAATATTTACTTAAATAATGCACAGTNTCATCAACTACTATTCCCANNGTCATTGCTGCTACTACAGATAAAGCTACACCNACTTCTCCTTGNAAGTANCCCCATAAACCAAAACCCATTGCNGCNGGAAATAAATTTGGNATTAAACTTAATAAACCAAGCTTTACATTCTTCAATGCTATAATTAGTAAAAAGGAAATTAAAATTAAAGCAGCAGTTGTTCCTACAAGCATAGANTCTATNTTTCTTTTAGAAAAATGTGAAAATATCATAGATAAACCTGTTCCCTGTGTTTTAAACTCAGGTAACTCTTTATCAAAATAGTCTTGAATAATTTTATCTAATTCCCTTACATCATCATTTGAAGCATTTTGTAGTGTTACTGTAAACCTTGTTGATGATTTATCTACATTAATTCTATCATTCAGATCTAATCCAAATGGCACTGATAGCTCATATAATAGTAAATATTGTGCAGCAAGCTCCCTACTCTCAGGAATAGAATAAAAATTTTGATCCCCTTCATTCATTGCCTTATTTAATCTTTTTATGGTATCTGATAAAGTGGTAACATGATTAACGTTAGGTTCTTGCCTAATTCGGTTCGCTAACTTCTCTAATTTTTTCCAATACTCAGGGTCATTGATTCCGTCTGGACTTCCAGAAGGAATAGAATATTCAATTGTATCCAAACCTGTTAAATTATTTTGAACAAAATCAGAGTGTTTTCTAATTTCAAATCTTTTATCAAAATATTTAGTCCATGTATCATCTAGAGTAATTTTAGTCATACCTAATGATAGAAAAATTATTAAGGCCCCATTACCAATTAAAAGAAGTTTTCTTTTTCGTATTACAAATTTACTTAACTTAGTCATAAAATTTTCAGCTTTTGAAGTACCCGTATTTTTTACCTTACTAGGTAAAATGACTAACAAGGCAGGCAATGTTACTACAGCGTGAAAGAGAAGTATTAAATTACCAAAAGCCATCATATACCCTAATTGTCTGAACGGAGGTGCTTCTGAAAAATGCATAGTAAGAAATCCTATAGCTGTAGTGATAGCAGTCATAAATACTGGCTGTAGATTTACCCTTAAAGATTCATCAATTGCCTCTTTTTTATTCTTTCCTAATCTCATATTAATTCTTTGTGTGCTCATAATATGAACACAATGAGCAATAGTTAAAGCTGATAACATCAAAAAAGAATTAAAAGTAGCAGCATTTAAAATAAACTTCATCCAGCCAGCAACTCCCATCATACCTATTACAGAAAGAACTACTATAAAGGCTGTAACAACAGAACCCAAAAAAGATCTTAATGAAAGACCTGCAACTAAAAAAATTACTAATAACATTAATGGAGTTAGAGTTACCATATCACTAATTGAGACTTCAGTAAAAGCCATTGTAAGGGGAACACCTCCAGTTACATAAAAATCTACATTAGGATATTTTTCTTTTAATTCATTTTGTATTGGTCTAATAAAATTCATAATTTCTACAACTGAATTTCCAGCTTCTACAGGATCATCTGATTTTATTATTGTAACGTTTATTCCAGTATACTTTCTATCTGGACTAACTAATTGATTTAAAATTAACGGTTCATCAAATGCAACTTCTTGAGCATTCACCGCAATATCAGTGGTTATTTCTCCTTCAGGAACTAAATCACTTATAACAATGTCATTACCCTCTGCTCTAGTCCATTGAAAATTAGTTATTGAATCAACTCTGCTAGAAGATGGAGTTTGCCACAATCTTTTTGTTAACTCTCTCAATATGAATAAATTATCAGGATCAAAAATATTTTCATTTTTTGGAGCCATAACAATAAATAANTTATCATTTTTAGTATATGTATTCTCTAATGTCTCAAGGGCTACTAAGTTAGGGTCGTCATCTGAAAAAAAGATTCTATTATCAGGGTTTTGAGAAAGTCCCTTCAAACCCAACCCACAAATTACTGTAAAGATTAATCCTAAAAAAAACATCAGAAAAGGTTTTTCTGTTATAGTTTTTCTATATTTCAGTTGCCAGTCATATTTAGATATAGTCATTGTTTACCTATTATTTATTATTATAACACTTTGCCATATTTGAAAAAAAAAAGTCAATCAACATATTACTCATTTTAAATAAATCGTAAACATTATTGACATTATAAAAGATAAGGCCTTGACTAAATTAAACTAACTAAGCAATTTTATTTATATGAAACAAAACAAATATCATCCCATTTGGTGGAAAGAGGGTTGTGATAACCTTGCAAAGAATGATAAGATTATGAAAAAATTAATAAATAATTTTTCTGATAGTAAACTTAGTAGTATCAAAAATCCTTTTTTTTCATTGAGTAAATCTATAGTTGGACAACAAATTTCAGTGGCAGCTGCAAGTGCTGTTTGGAAGAGACTTGAACATAAATATGATATGTTTCATGGATGTTGCTTTAATAGAAACGATTTAAATAATCTAAAAAAAATAGGCTTATCCGAAAGAAAAGCTTCTTATTTAATTAATTTATCAGAAAAATTAAAAGATTTTAATTCTTATGATTATTGGAATAATTTAAACGATCAAGAAATTTATTCTTTTTTAATTGATATAAAAGGAATTGGTCCCTGGAGTATAAAAATGTTTATGATTTTTTGTTTAAACAGACCAGATATTTTCTCTTCAGACGATATTGGCCTGCTTAAAGCTATGGGCTTAAATTATTTTAATGATAAAAGACCAACTAAAAATGAAGCTGAAAAATTTTCATTAAAATGGAAACCATGGCGAACTATTGCCAGCTGGTATCTTTGGAGAAGTATAGACCCTGAAGTTGTTTTATATTAAATAAATTTAGGCCATATATTGGTTAAGGAAAATATTTTTTCTAAATAAGCTGAAATTAAAAAACATGTTTTATCTTCATAAATGGGAGCCACAACCTGAATTCCGATTGGTAATCCAGATTTTGAAAAGCCACAATTAATTGTAGATGATGGGTTTTTTGTTAAGTTAAAAGGGTAAGTAAAAGGTGTCCAACTAAACAAATCTTTGTCATTAAAATTTTTTGGTATTACTTCACTATGATCAAAAGGTAAAACAGGCATCGTTGGGCCAATCAGTACATCAAAATGTTCAAATAAATAAGACAGATAAGATGAATTTTCAGCTCTCTTTGCTTCAGCGTTTAAAAAGTCAAAAACAGAAAATTTATTTCCTTCATCAATGAAATGTAAAAAATTTTTGTCTATTTTATGTAACTCTTCTTTATTAATTTTTTTTGATAGATTAGCAGCGCCTATATACCAAATAGTTTTAAAAATATCTGCTGGATTGTTAGGCCAGCAAATTTTACTACTCATATCTAATAATAGCCCTTTTTTTTTTATCTCACTTAAAATATCTTCAAAAACTAAGTTAATTTCATTATCCAAAGAAATTTCATTAAAAAATTTTTTCATGCCCCAATGCTTAAAAACACCAATTCTCATATTTCTTATATTGTCAAAATTAATTTCACTGTAGTTTATATTTTCATTAGGCAAAGAATACCAATCATCTTTGTCTGACGAAGCTATCACATTCATTAATAATGCTCCATCTTCAACCGTTCGTGAAATAGGTCCAATATTTGCTACTGTTCCAAAAGGAGATATGGGATAAGCGGGTACTCTTCCAAAAGTTGGTTTATGCCCAAATAAACCACAGAAGCTACAAGGTATTCTAACTGATCCACCTCCATCAGTTCCTAATGATAAAGGACCTAAACCAGCTGCTACTGCTGCTGCTGATCCTCCTGAACTACCTCCTGCATTAAGATCAGTATTCCAAGGATTTAATGTAGATCCATACCTTATACTTTGTGTAGTACCTTTGTGTCCAAACTCAGGAGTTGTAGTTTTACCTAAAATTATTGCTCCTTTATCTAAAACTTTTTTAACAACTGGGGCATTCTTATCACTTGATATAGGTAAGCTTTCGACAAATGAACCTCTTCTTGTATGATAATCTTTTGTTATTAATAAATCTTTTATGCTGATTGGTATTCCATCTAAAGCGCCTTTAATCTCTCCTGTCATCCAACGCTTAGAAGAAAGCTTTGCTTGTTGTAATATTTTTTCTTTATCATAATCTACAAAAGCATTAAATTTTTGGTTTTTTTTATCTAATTGATCAATTATATTTAATACTACTTCTGTGGGGTTTGTCTTTTTTCTTTGATATAATCTAATTAAATTTTTTGCTGTTAACTTAAATAATTCGTTTTTCATATTTATATTTTAATTTTTATTAATATGATTACAATATATATTTCTAAGAAAGGTAATTAAAATGCGGCAATTTATTGACTTTTATATGGTCACTATCTCTCCATGGTGTCATCTCAGTCTCGGTAGATTGAAATTATTAAAAGATAATTATAATATTGGAATAAATATTAAGCCTATAGATATCTTTTCCATATTTAAAAAGTACGAGACAAAGACTGTTAAAGATAGGCCATTACCAGTTCAAAAAAATAGATTAAATGAAATAAAAAGATGGAGCCAATATTTAAAAATTGACATTAATGAGAAACCTAAATATCACCCCGTAAACCCTGAAATGTCATCTAAGGTGATAATTGCTTCTACTCTATTTGATAAAAACTTTGAAAAAACCTTTTCTATCACACAAAAAATTTGTGAAGCTATCTGGGTGAAAAACTTAGATGTATCAGATAAAATAACTTTAAAAAATATCTGTAGTCATTTTGATGTGCATCAAAAAGTTATAAACGCATATAATGATGATTTAGAAGTTGTCGAGTTATATAAAAATAATACTCTAGAGGCAGAGCAAAATAATGTTTTTGGGGTGCCGTCTTTCGTATATCAAAATGAATTATACTTTGGTCAAGATAGAATGTTTATGCTAGAGCAGTCTGTTAAAAAAATAAAATGAAGTCTTTTTTTTTAATTTTTTTTTTCTTTGTGTTCTTAAATACCGTTAATGCCAAGAATATAATTTTTGGGACATCTGGAATTGCAAAAGTTGGTAAAGCATGTTTTGCAAGTATAGTTATAAAAGATGAAACTGACCTTAATATTCAAGAATTACAATTAAATATTTTTTCTACAGATGAGAACCAAAAATTAGTAGGCAGATCAAATATAATATTTGAAAGATTAAATAAAAATCAACCTTATGTGACTAGCGTGCCAGTCGAATTAGAAAATAAAGAAGATTGTCAAGCTATCAAAAACGTCAAAATTCATGTAAAAAGTTGCATCACTGATAAAAAAGTTAATCAAAAGTGTAAAAGTTTTTTAAAAATTAAAAAAAATTTAAAAAACAGTTTTGTAGTAAATACTACCATTATTGAGGATTCTTCTTTTTTTAATACTGATCATACCAAATTATATTTAAAAGAATTTGGTATTTTTCTAAAGAAGTTAAATTCTGATTATGCTCGTAGATACAAAATTAAAAATAATACTAGGGGTTTACTTGTAGTAGGAGTAAATAATTCTAGTACTTTTATTGAAGGAGATTTAATCACAGAGGTAGAAATGACAAAAATCACAAATATTTCTCAACTCAAGAAGCAGTTGACTAAAATTTTTGATAATAAAAAACAACATATTTTAATCAATTTTATTAGAGATAATAATGAAAAACTGGTTGCAGTGAAACTAAATTAGGTTAAATGTTATTCTATGAATAAAGAAAAAAAACAAATTTATAAATTTTTAAATAACATAGAAACTCCAAATGATGTAAAAAAATTAACTAATAAAGAATTAGAATTATTATGTAATGAAGTACGTTCGTTCATGATTGATAATGTATCTAAAACAGGTGGTCATCTAGGTGCTGGTTTAGGAGTAGTTGAGCTAACTATAGCATTACACTATATATTTAAGACTCCAAATGATCAATTAATTTGGGATGTTGGTCATCAAACATATCCTCATAAAATTTTAACTAAAAGAAAAAATATGATGCATACTTTAAGACAAGGAAAAGGGTTATCTGGTTTCACAAAAAGATCAGAGAGTATTTACGATCCCTTTGGTGCGGCTCATGCGTCTACATCAATTTCTGCAGCTTTAGGAATATTAGTTGGTTCAAAAATAAGAAAAAAAAATAAAAAAGTTGTGGCAGTAATTGGTGATGGAGCTATGACAGCTGGTATGGCATATGAGGCTTTAAATAATGCAGGTGCTATGAAATATCCTCTAATAGTTATTCTAAATGACAATGATATGTCAATTGCTCCCCCTGTAGGAGCCATGAGCGCTTATTTATCAAAATTAATATCATCTGGTCCATACAGGGGTTTAAGAAACGCTGCCAGTCAATTAGCAAAAAGGTTTCCGAAAAAAATAGCACTAACTGCTAAAAAAGCAGAAGAATATGCTAGAGGTTTTTTTACTGGAGGAACATTATTTGAAGAACTCGGTTTTTATTATATTGGACCTATTGATGGACATAATTTAAACCATTTATTACCAATTTTAAAAAATGCTAGAGATCATTCTAAAAAAGGACCTGTACTAATTCACGTTGTAACAAAAAAAGGTAAAGGCTATATGCCTGCAGAAAAATCAAATGATAAATTTCATGGGGTGGGAAAATTTAATATTTTAACAGGAAAGCAAAATAAAGCAGAGAGCAATCAATCTTATACAAAAGTATTTGCTGAAAATCTAATAAAAATAGCTAAAAATGACAAAAAAATTTGTGCTATTACTGCTGCTATGCCATCCGGTACAGGTCTAGATATATTCATGAAAAAATATCCAACTAGGACATTTGATGTTGGAATAGCTGAACAGCATGCAATTACTTTTGCAGCGGGACTAGCATGTGAAGGGATGAAACCTTTTGCGGCTATTTATTCAACCTTTTTACAAAGAGCTTATGACCAAGTAGTTCACGATGTGGCAATTCAAAATTTACCAGTTAGATTCGCAATTGATAGAGCAGGACTTGTAGGAGCCGATGGAGCTACTCATGCAGGATCATTTGATATAGCATTTTTATCAAATCTACCGAATTTTATTACGATGGCAGCTTCTGATGATTTAGAGTTAGCAAGAATGATTCGTACTTGCGCAGATATAAATCATGCACCTTCAGCATTCAGATATCCTAGGGGATCAGGTCTTGGTATAGAAATAAAATACCCAATTAAAAAATTAGCTATAGGAAAAGGGAAAATTATTCAAGAAGGTAATGATATTGCTATTATTTCTTATGGGGCAAGGTTACAAGAAGTTAAATTAGCGTCAAAAAAACTAAAAGAATATAAAATTTCTACTACTATTGCTGATGCAAGATTTTGTAAACCCTTAGATAAAAAACTAATAATAGAGCTTTGCAAAAACCATAAACTATTAGTTACTATTGAAGAGGGTTCTATAGGTGGATTTGGCAGTCACGTGTTAAACTTTTTAATAAATGAATATAATATTTTATTACATAAAACTTTAATTGATTGTATTTATTTACCAGATAAATTTATTGATCATGATACACCATATAATATGTATAATGTTGCAAATATGAACAGTGAAGGAATAATAAATAGAGTTTTAAGAAAATTAAATATTAAGAAAAATTTAATAAAGGTTTAAAAATTGTTTTTTCTTCTACTCCATCCAAGGTTTTAATATTAACTAATTTGTAAGAATTTTTAAAAAAATCTATCGTTTCTGTGATTAGTATCTCAGGTGATGATGCTCCTGCAGTAATACCAACATTTTTAACTTCATTGAGCCATTCTTTTTTAATTTCTTCTGCGCTTGAAATTCTATAGACTCTAACGTGATTTTTTTCTACAATTTCAGATAAACGCTTAGTGTTTGAAGAGTTTTCAGATCCAATTACTAAAACTAAATCACATTTTTGAGCTAAATCATATGCAGCCTCTTGTCTATTTTGAGTAGCATAACATATGTCATCTAATTCAGGTCCTTCAATATTTGGAAATTTATTTTTTAGTATCTTGATAATATTTTGAGTATCATTTATAGAAAGAGTAGTTTGAGTTACATAAGCTACCTTTTTTTTTTCATCAAATTGCAAAGCCATAGCATCTTTCTCATTTTGCACTAAAATCAACTCTTGTGGAACTTGACCTTGTATTCCAACTACTTCTGGATGGTCTTTATGACCAATAAGTATAATTTTATAATCTTTATTGTAATACCTTTCTGTTTGTTTATGGACTTTACTAACTAAAGGACAAGTCGCATCTAAAGTTAAATGTTTATAAGTTTTGGCTATTTTTTTAATTTCTTTAGCTACACCATGAGCGCTAAATATTACTCTAGACCCTAAAGGAATCTCCTCTAACTCTTCTACGAAAATTGCTCCTTTTTTACTTAATTGATGTACCACTCTTTTGTTGTGAACTATCTCATGTCTTACATATATAGGCGGACCATATTTTTTTAGGGCTAATTCAACTATTTCTATAGCTCTCTTAACACCAGCACAAAAACCCCTTGGAGAAGCTAGATAAATATTAATTTTGTTACTCATTTTTTTTTAAGTAATTGGGAGTCACAAAAGCATCTAAAACTCCGGTTTTTTCATCTATTTCATACCAACTTTTTATATTAAAATTCAATATTGCTAAACCTCCGGTTGGGTATAATGAGTTTGTAACATACTTCAAGTCAGGCCTACAATAAGAAATTAAAAATTTTAAAGTTTCAGATATACTAGGTTCGTGCCCTATTACTATAACATTATTCAAACTATTATCTAATAAACTTAATTCTTTAAGAATTTCTCTGTAACCACATAGATATAGTTCTTTTTTTTCATGAATTTTACTTTTCATGTTACTAAATAAGATATGTGCTGTTGTTAAAGTTCTAACTGCCGAAGAAACTAAAATATGATCTATGATAACATTNCTTTTTNTNAAACCAATTNTTTAANANTNTTGCANATTTTNTNCCANTNNCATTTAGNTGNTTNTCATGATCNCTTTTNTNTTCTTCAAANTGATATGCTTCACANTGTCTTAATAAAAATAGNNTTTTCAATTACTACTCCATANCTTTAAANGCACTATTTAANTCANAAATTAANTCNTCAATATCNTCNATACCNACNGAAATTCTNACAAAGTTATCNANNATACCAAGTTCTTTTCTTTTTTGTGGATTAATNGANCCATGNGTCATNATTGCTGGATGTTCTATTANACTTTCTACTCCTCCNANAGANTCNGCNAAAGAAAATATTTCACANNTTTCTAAAAAGCNNTTNGTATTTTNNAGGTTACCNTTNANGTAAAAAGANACNATNCCTCCNAANCCATCCATTTGNGANTTAGCTANNTGNNNTTGNTCAAAACTATCTAAACCTGGNTATATTACNTTNTCTACAAANGGNGAAGATTNNAAAAANTCNGCTATTTTNANNCCATTNNAATTATGTTGTTTTANTCTNATAGGNAGAGTTTTNANNCCNCNNAATGCTANAAAAGCATCAAAAGGCCCTTGAATNGCNCCAACNGAATTNTGTAAAAAACCAATTTCTTCTGCTATTTTTTTATTATTAGTAATAACTACACCACCAATCATATCAGAGTGTCCATTAAGATATTTAGTAGCTGAATGCATTACTATATCAATTTCAAACTCAAGAGGTCTTTGATTGATTGGACTAGCAAAGGTATTATCAACTACCTTAATAATGCCTTTTTTAATCTCTCCTAGTTTTTTTAAATCAACTAGGGTTAGCATAGGATTGGTAGGCGTTTCTACCCATATCATTTTAGTATTAATATTTATGAAATTATTTATATTTTCAAAATTTTTATAATTTATAAAGTTAAATTTTATACCATTTTTTTTCATTCTTACTTTTTCAAATAACCTTCTTGTTCCACCATATAAATCATCAATAGCTAAAACTTCATCACCAACTTTTAATAGAGATAATATAGTATCTGCTGCCGCCATACCTGAAGAAAAAGCATAACCGAATTCTCCACTCTCTAAATCCGCTACACATTTTTCATAAGCACTTCTTGTTGGATTTTGAGTTCTTGAATACTCGAAGCCTAAATGCTCACCAGGACTTTTTTGTATATATGTTGAGGTAGCATATATTGGCGTCATTATTGCTCCAGTTGACTTATCAGGCTCTTGTCCTGCATGAATAGCTCTAGTAGCTAGACCTTTTTTTTTTGAATTTTTAAACATTATTTTCCTTTTTTTTAAGGTACCATAAAACATCAGTTTTGTTTATAACACCATAAAAAGAATTACTTTCATAAACAAAAAGATATTTTTCTTTTTTAATCAGACTGACTATTTTTTTCAAACTAAATTGATAATCAACTTTTTTTACTTTAGTTATTCTATTTTTAATAATTGATTTAAAAGAAGTTTTGCTTACTTCTTCCAATAAGTTTTGTTCAGTTATAATACCTAATAATTTCTTCTTGTCCGATTCCACTAATATAAAATTTAGAGCATTTTCATGCATTAACTTAAATGCTAAAGAACAATTGCTATTAACATTTATTATTGGTATTGATCTAGATGAGTTTATATTTGATACAATATCTTTAAGGTTATTATTTTTCTTTTTAAAATTAAACCCTTCTTTAACTCTCCAACTTTCATTATAAATTTTTCTTAAATATTTGTCACCCGCATCACATACTAAAGTGACAACATTTTTTTTAACTTTTTGAGATTTACAAAATTTTAAAGCAGCTGCTAATAGAGTTCCTGATGAAGAACCAGCTAAGATCCCTTCATTTTGCAATAAACTGTTACAACTATTTATTGCTTCATAGTCACTGATAGAATATGCATGGTTTATTAAATTTGTATTCAATAAAGGAGGACAAAAGTCTTCCCCTATACCTTCAACAATCCACGATCCAACATTATCATTAATCTTTCCTGTTTTAATTAAATCTTTCAAAATTGAACCCTTAGGGTCTGCTAAAATCAACTCACATTTTCTATTTTTTGATTTTAAAAACTTTCCTATACCAGAAATAGTTCCGCCTGTTCCAACACCTGCTACAAATGCATCTATTTTACCATTTAATTGTCGATAAATTTCTGGACCTAAATCTCTTACATGAGAATTAACATTAGCTTTATTCGAAAATTGATTTATATAAAATGCATTTTTTTCTTTAGCTATTTTTTTTGCAATTTCTAAATAATACTCTGGATGTCCATTTATAACATCTGATCTTGCTACAATGACTTCTGCCCCTAGAGCTTTTAAATGATAAACCTTTTCAATAGTCATTTTATCAGGAACTACTATTATAACTTTATAACCTCTTTTGATTGCTATTATAGCCAATGCGATCCCTGTATTACCTGCTGTAGCCTCTACTATGGTACCACCTTTTGTTAAATGACCTTTTTTCTCAGCATTAATTATCATATTTTTTGCTGGTCTATCTTTAATTGAACCTCCTAAATTAAATGATTCTAATTTTAAATATAAATTGCATGGTCCTGTGTTCAAATTTTTTACTAACAACATTGGTGTATTCCCGATTAAATCAAGAGAATCTTTAAATATTTTCATTATTATTTCCTAACTGCTGGTGTTTCAATTTCTAATCCTTTACCTCTCCAAGTCAAATAAAGCTGTAAAGCATTATACTCTTTTGAAAATATTTTAAAAGGAATAGCTCTTGCCTGTTCATTGCAAAACTGAATTCTCCTGTGCACAGAAGCTATTTTAGACCACCTCAATAAATAAGATGGAAAACCATTAATATGACCCTGACTTACTTTTTCTGCTCTTAAATTATTTCCTACTCTATCATCATGACACTGATTACATGATAATCCCATTTGTCCTATTTTCTTAAAATATAATTCTTCTCCTATATCAAACCATTTTTTATTATCTTCATTAATTTCTATATTTTGCTTGAGCCCTTTAGATTGATAGTATAGTAATACAGATAACGCTAATAGATTTTTGCTTTCAGGTTCAAACTTTCTTGCTTTCATTTCTTTTTCTCTACAAATGTTAATTTGTTGTTCTAAATTTATAAAATTTTCTGATTTATTTACTTTAGGAAACTTTATTGCAACACCTTTCATATTTGATACTTTTCCGTGACAAGAATTGCATGATAAATCTGAAACATTTTCTTTTTTTTCCCATAAAGCCTTTCCATGCTCCACCCATATAAACCCTGGGTTCAAAAATTCATCGTCCTGAATCATCTGTGTAGAAGGTTCAGAAAAATGATACCCTGATATTAAATCTTTTGCATATAAATTGTTTAATATGCCAAAAAATAAGTATATTAAAAATAAAAAAACTTTTAGTATATAAATTTTATAATCCATATTTAACAGGCAAAATTTCGTTTCCTTTTTCATCTAAAACTTTTAGATAACCTCTTTTATAAGATGTTGTAGCATGATCATCTTTCCATTCAATTTCGATTAAACCTGATTCTTTTGCTTTTATAAAAAATGCTAAATAAGGATTGGCTGATACTCCAGAGAACCAATTCGCTTTAAATACTATTTCTCCATTATATCTTGCAATGACAGATTGAATAATTAATCTAGGGTATATGACTCCTGTTAAATTATCTCTTCTAACTCCGGTTTCCATCTGGTGCTCAGCTAGAGTTTTAATTTTGACATCTTCTCCAAATTGTACTTCTTTTTTATACTTCAACCTTCTAAGTTTTTCCATTTAAGAACATGCTCCTAACATAACATCAACGTATTTCTTGTTTACACCTATTCTTCCATCATTCATTTCAGCAATAACCATAATGAAAGAACTTGTTCTCATTCTGCATCTAAATGAAACCTCTGCAGTACCTTTCTCTGAAAAAAATTCATAAATTGCTACTTCAGGAAAAGGGTTCTCAAGAGCTAGAACGTGAACTTTTTTAGGGTAGTCATCTTTTTGCATAGTACAATTAATTCTAAAAGTAAGTGGTACTACATTACCATCCTCTGCAGTGTCTGGTACCTGTAAATCAACTAAATTATCAAGTATTTTTTTTTTACCTATTATATTTTTAATAATTCTTTGAGTTTCTTCTGGATTTGGTTCAATTCTAAAAGTTTGTCTATATGATTGAAATCTATCTCTATAAGGATTTCCGTTTGAAAAGCCTTTGCTTGATAACACAGCTACTATAAATGCTAATAAAGTTTTAAGAGTATTTCTTTTAAATTTTTTCATTTTACTTTAAAGAATATAAATATTCTACAATATCTTCAACCTCTTGAGCAGAAAGAATTGTTTTATTTAAAAGATTTTTTGGCGTTCTAGCATAGTTTATTTTTTTAAAATAAGACGGCATAATAGATTCGGGATTAATTATTTTAGTATCAATTACTCTCAAACGTATCTCTTCCTTATTATATCGAGCTCCTACACCTATTAGCGATGGTCCAAAATTACCTTGGAACTTTTCTTCTTTTATCGGCGCCTCATGACAAGATAAACAATTTACTTTTCTACTAGAAAAAACCTCTTTACCATTACTAATGTTGCCAACTAATTTTTTATTTTTTTTTTCTGCTATTAATTTTGAATAATTTATTTGGAAATAATCATTATTTTCTGAAATACAAAAACTAGTAGTTAATTTAAATATTAAAATTGTTGTAATAAAATATTTCATAATTCATTATATTAAAGTAGTGATAATTATATATATATGTTATCACAAAACAAAATAAAGTTATTTATATGAAACCATTAAATGGAATAAAAGTATTAGACTTTACAACCTTATTACCTGGTCCTTTAGCTACTTTAATGTTATGTGATGCNGGAGCAGAAGTNATTAAAATAGAAAAAATNGGNGGAGAAGAAATGAGNAANGCNGAGCCAAAAATTTCTAACGANAGNGTATTATTNGCAATGCTNAATAGAGGAAAAAANTCTATTGANGTTGANCTTAAAAACCCTNACTACCTNAAAAAAATNAANAANNTANTTNNAAANTGTGATGTCTTANTTGAACAATTTAGACCNGGNGTNATGGANAANCTAGGCTTAGGNTGGAAACAAGTNTNTANATTNAATAAAAAAATAGTNTATTGCTCTATTACAGGNTANGGNCANANTGGCNTAAAAAANNATAAAGCNGGTCATGACTTAAATTATTTAGCAGAAAGTGGATTGCTAAAACTATCACATACTAAATATAATTCTCCTGTGCTACCTATAACTCAGATAGCAGATATAGCTGGAGGCAGTTATCCTGCTTTTATTAATATTTTATTAGCCTTATTCAACGCTAAAATACAAAAAAAGGGTTCTTTTCTTGATATTTCAATGTATGAAAACCTTATACCTCTAGCTTGGTTAGGTTTAAGCAACTTAAATGCAGGAAAATTTGATGAAAACCAACCATTAAATTTAAATGGTAAGCTTGCTAGATACAATATATATGAGACTAAAGATAAAAAATATATTGCTTTGGGTGCACTTGAAGATAAGTTTTGGATAAAATTTTGCAATATAATAAAAGCTCCTGAAGAAATAAAATTAGAAAAATTTTCTCAGTCCATTTTGATTGATAAAGTTCAATCAATAATTAAAAAACATAGTGAAGAGTATTGGAAAAAAAAATTTGATAGTGAAAATAACGCATGTTGTTCTACAATAAAAAGTTTAAAAGAATTTATGCAAGATAAACATATTAAAAATAAGAAAATTTTTTCTAAAAATATAATTATCGCCAATAAAAAGTTATTTGCAATTCCAACAATATTAGATAAAAATCTAATTAAGATAAAAAAAAATAATACAGCTCCTAAGCTTGGCCAAAATAACAACTTAATTGAAAATCTATGAGCATAGCCGTATTAATAGGAAAAAATGTTAAGGGAGATATTACTAAGCTTAAAACTAATGCACCTATATTAGAAATAGAAAAAAAAGATTTTTCTAAATTTAAAACTTATAGTGTTTTAATACTTCTAACTAAAAAAATTTTGAGCAGAAAAAACACTGATTATAAAAAAGTTTTACTATTTACTAAAAAAAATAACATTAAGTTAATAGAAGTAGCATTTGAAAAGTCTAATATAAGTCAAGAGAAATCTTTTTCTGAAGCAATAATCCATGGTTTTGAAAGCAATACTTTGAAAGTAATAAAAAAAATAATACGAGATTTAGAAATTTACAAATGATACCATTTAATAAAAATATAAATAAAATAAAGACATACGAACCAGGTAAGTCTGGAAAAATAAATACTAAACTTAAAAATGTTAAGCTATCTTCAAACGAATCTCCGATAAAATTTAGTAAAAAAACTTTAACTAAAATTAATAATACTTCCTTACCTCTATCTAAATACCCTGATTCAAAATGCACTCAATTAAGAAAAAAAATTTCTAAACTATACAAAATAAAAACAAAAAATATTATCTTCGGAAATGGATCAGATGAGATTTTCTTTTTAATTTCATATTGTTTTTTAAACGAAAATTTGGAAGGGCTGTATAGTAAACATGGCTTTTTAATTTATCCTATAGCTATAAACGCAGCTGCTGCAAAATGTGTTTATGCTAAAGAAAAAAATTTTAAGGCTGACGTAAATGAGTTAATTAAGAAAAGTAATAAAAATACAAGAATATGTTTTATAGCAAATCCAAACAATCCTACTGGAACTTATCTTAATATAAACGAAATTAAAAAATTACGAGAAGGGTTACCAAAAAAATGTTTATTAGTAATAGATACTGCGTACGCTGAATATGTTACAGAAAATGATTATTCAGATTCGTTATCTTATGCTAAGACAAGAAATGATATTATTATAACTAAAACTTTTTCAAAAATGTATGGAATGGCTGCCCTGAGGTTGGGATGGGCCTACTGCCCAGAAAATATTGCAAAGACTTTAAACACAGTTAGACCTGCTTTCAATATAAATTCTTTTGCACAGAAGATGGCAATTAATATATTGGATGACAATGCTTTTTTAAAAAAATCTATTGAACATAATTTATATTGGAAAAATTGGTTAAGCGATAAATTTAATTCTTTTGGTTTTAAAGTGATTCCAAGTGTAGCAAATTTTATTTTAGTAAAATTTAAAAATTCTAGACAAGCCTCAAAACTTGCAGATTATTTAGAAAAAAGTAATATATTTGTTAGAAAATTAGAAAATTATAAATTAAATAATTGTTTAAGAATATCAATAGGTTCAGAAAAAGACTTAAAAAGATTATGTAGCAAAGTAAAAAAATTACTAAGGAAATAAAATGATTTTATATGATTATCCAAGAGCTCCTAATCCGATGAGAGTTAATTTATTTATTAATGAAAAAAAATTAGAAGTAAAAAGGAAAATAATTGACTTATCAAAGCATGAAAATCTAAAACCTAAATATTTAAAAATAAATCCTTGGGGGACAGTACCATTTTTAGTTGTTAAAAAAAGAGTGATAACTGAGTCTATAGCTATTTGTAAATATTTAGATAGTTTATCACCTATATCTCCTAATCTTTTTGGAACTAGTCCAATTCAAAAAGCCATAATAGAAATGTATAGAAGAAAAATAGAATTTGATGGAATGCAAGCTACAGGAGAAGCTTTCCGAAATTCAGCTAAATCCTTTAAAGGTAGAGCATTTGCAGGCACTGCTAAAATTCCTCAAATACCTGAATTAATTGATAGGGGCAAAGTAAGAACGGAAATATTTTTTAATTTTCTAAATAAAACCTTAAAAAATAGTAAATATGTTGCTGGAAAAAAATTTAGTATTGCTGATATTGATGCATATGTAACTTTAAGTTTTGCAAAATGGATTAAAATTGACGGTACAAACAAGAGGAAATATGTTACTAATTGGAAAGTGAATTTAGAAAAGCGAAAATCTTTTATAAAATATAATAAACTTTTTAGGTAATTATACAGTATAAGTAATAATGAGTGGTATTAATTTATTTGGATCAGATAAGGTCATTAAAACAGTTTCAGAAGCAATTCATGGTTGTGATGATGGTGAATTGTATGTTGAGGATAGTATTTCTGAGAGCTTTATTTTTGATGATAATGTTCTTAAAAGTACTACCTATAATGAACATAAAGGCTTTGGTCTAAGGGGTGTCAAAGATGACTTAATTGGATACTCACACTCAAGTCAATTTTCTATTGATGCATTAAAAGAAGCGGCCAATACAATTGCAGCAGTTAAGTCAGGACATAGTAGTGTAGATATAGTTGATCCTAAAAGAACTAACAACAAATTATATAGTGATAAAAACCCTTTAAACGTAAAAGATTTTACAAGTAAAATTAACTTACTTGAAAACATTAACAGTTATGCAAGAGATTTTGATAAACGCGTTAGACAAGTATCTGTTAATCTATCAGGGTCTTGGCAAAAAATTAATATTTTAAAACCATCTGGACAGGAGCTTTCTGATATCAGACCTTTAGTAAGATTAAATGTTAGTATCACTTTAGAAGGTAAAAATAAGAAGGAAACAGGGTCCGTGGGATTTGGTGGTAGATATTCATATGATGATTTTTTTATTGAAGAAAACTGGAAAGAGGAAGTAAAAAAGGCAGTATTGCAAGCAGATGTTATGTTAAATGCAGTTCCTGCTCCTGCAGGAGAACAAATAGTAGTTTTGGGTCCAGGATGGCCAGGAATACTATTACATGAAGCAATAGGGCATGGTTTAGAAGGTGATTTTAATAGAAAAAAAATTAGCGTTTTTACAGAACTAATGAATTCATCTGTAGCTAACGAAGAAGTTACAGTTTTTGATGATGGTACGATTTCAGATAGGAGAGGTTCTTTCACAATAGATGATGAGGGCACACCATCTCAAAAAACTACACTAATAGAAAAAGGAAAGCTCGTTAGCTATATGCAAGATAGACAAAATGCTAGATTAATGAATACTAGATCTACAGGTAACGGCAGACGTCAATCATATGCTCATCAACCAATGCCAAGAATGAGTAATACGATAATGGCTAATGGCAAACATGATCCTCTAGAAATAATAAAAAGTACAAAAAAAGGTATATTTGCTAAAACTTTTGGTGGAGGTCAAGTGGATATTACTAATGGTAAATTTGTTTTTTCTGCTAGCGAAGCTTACTTAATTGAAAATGGAAAAATTTGTCAGCCGATCAAAGGAGCTACACTAATAGGTTCTGGATTCGAAGTGTTAAAAAAAGTTGAATATGTAGGAAACGATTTGAAAATGGATCCTGGTATAGGGACATGCGGTAAAAACGGACAAGGTGTACCAGTAGGAGTAGGTCAACCTACCTTAAAAATAAATGGCTTAACGGTAGGTGGCACTTCTAGCAACTAATTTATACTTACTTGATTTCTAGCATACTTTTTTGCTTTCAATAGTTTTTCGTCAGCTTTGTACACCAATTCCCCTCAAAATTAATTTCGGCAGTACTAAATGTACACAAACATACTACAATATTTATAGTTTTTACTTCAAACTCTATTTTTTTTTATTTCTTCTCATATCTCATTTAGCAGAAAGAATAGAAAATAAAAATAACTTTTATAATAGTAAGAAAAATAAGGACAAAATTTAAACAGGGTTATTATTTAGATAAAATAAAATGATGTAATATTTTAATAAGACATTTTTTTAATTAACTCAGTAATATCTCCTTTCCAATCATGCTCAAGATTTTCTAAAATTTGTTCAGCAGGTGTTTTTTCTTTAATAGTAATATCTTCTAAAACTTTTAAAAAGTATGCTTCATTTTTTCCATTACAATCCTTAATATTTCTCTTTTTCAGCCCTTCCTTAGCTAAATTAATCAACTCTAAAGCTATTTCATTTACTGTGTTTCTATGAATCTTTGCATTTAATCCGTCTTTTGCTACATCAAAAGATAATTTTTTTACTTCTTCATAATTCCAATTTTTACATATATCTAAAGCTTTATGTAAAACCTCATCTTCATATAAAACTCCTACCCAAAAAGCCGGTAATGCACAAGTTCTTCTCCAATTACCTGCATCTGCGCCTCTAACTTCTATAAACTGTTTTAACCTAACTTCTGTAAAAATAGTAGACAAATGATCCTCCCAATCACTTAATGTAGGAATAATATTAGGGAGTTCTTTTAACTTTCCACTCATAAAGTCTTTAAATGAAGAGCCCGAACAATCAATATATTTATTATCCCTTTTTACAAAATACATGGGCACTGATAAGGCATAGTCAACATATTTTGAAAAGCCAAAATCGTCATCAAAAGCCACTTTTAAAACTCCACATCTATCAGGATCAGTATTCATCCATATATACCTTCTTTTACTCAAAAAACCATTTGGTTTTCCTAAACTTAAAGGCGAGTTTGCGAATAAAGCAGTGATTATGGGTTGAATTTTTACTGATAGTAGAGTTTTGAGCTTCATATCTTGTTCATCAGAGTAGTCTAAGTTTGCTTGTACTGTACAAGTACTTAACATCATATCTAATCCATTAGATCCTTTTTTAGGCATATAATTTTTCATTATTTTATACCTTGATTTAGGCATCCATGGAACTTTTTCATTATTTTCTTGAGGTCTAAGACCCAAACCTAACAATGTAATATTTAGTTTTTCACCTATTTCTTTTACTAGTTTTAAATGTTCATTAGTCTCTTTACACACCGCATGAATATCTTTCAGAGGTGCTCCTGAAAGTTCTATTTGGCCACCTGGTTCTAGTGTTATTGACTGCTTGTCCTTTTTTAGACCAATTACTTTTCCTTCTTCTGATATATGTTCCCAGCCAAAATTTGAAATTTCCATTAAAAATTCTCTAATACCATTTTTACTATCATAATTGACAGGAGTAAAAATATTATTTTGTTCAGAGTAATTATATGCGAACTTTTCGTGCTCTGTACCAACCCTCCAATATTTTTTTGTTTTATTTCCTAATTTAAACCAATCTACTAATTGCTCTTTAGAATTAATTAATGTATTCAAATTCATTTATATCTTCTTCTATATGTAACTGTTATAAATACTTATTGCTAGTACAGCAGCAGTTTCTGCCCTTATAATTCTGTCAAAAAGTTTTACTGATCTTACATGACTGTAACTCTTTATGAGCCTTTTTTCTTCTTGAGTAAAACCTCCTTCTGGGCCAATTAAGAATGAAACTTTCTTTCTATTTAAATTTGTAAGATTTTTTTGCAAAAAATTATCCTCTCTAGCTTCATTACAAAAAAATAGCGTATCAGAATTTNGNTTNGTNTGCTTTAAAATATTTNNTANAGTNTTCTTTNTTTCAAGTTTTGGTAANGTNAGTCTTTCTGATACTTCTGAAGCNTCTTTAATATGTAATAAAANTTTTTTTTCNCTAAAANTTTTATTATTTGTTCTNTCTGTTANNATNGGNATNATTTTCTCNACNCCNAANTCNGTAACCTTTTCTATCATCCACCTTAAATTATGNTTTTTAATAATTGNNAAATATAATTTAGGNCCATATTCTCTAATTTGTTTCCTAATTTGTTTTTTACATATTAAAGAATAAGACTTATGCAAACTTACTACTGTTTCCCATTCTCCGTTCACACCATTAAAAACATGTACAATTTTATCTTGTCCCAACCTTAAAACATTTTTTAAATAATGCTTATCATTTTTTTCTAATATAATTTTATTTTCAAATTTTAACTCTTTATTGATAAATAATCTTGGTATATTCTTATTACTCATTTTATAGATATGTCTAACATAAAAAAATTTTTTTTAACTTCACGATATAATAAACCTCATGGAATATTATTACTTTTTTTTCCCTGCATTTGGGGAATTTACCTAAATAAAACTAATATATCAGAAGAAATATTACTTTGTATAATTTTTTTTATTGGTGCTTGCGGCATGAGAGCTTTAGGCTGCATTTGGAATGATTATAATGATAAAGATTTTGATAAAAAAGTTGAAAGAACTAAAGATAGACTTATAGCCTCAAATAAAGTTAATAAAAAAGAAATAATTATTTTTAGCTTTATAAATTTATTAATTGGTTCTGTTCCAATATATTTTATACCTAATAACTCAATTTTTATTTCTTTTTGCGTAATACCTTTTATAGTGATTTATCCTTTTATGAAACGCATAACATGGTGGCCGCAGCTATGGTTAGGGATTTGTTATAATTGGGGTATTTTGGTAGGTTATTCAGTTTATAATCAATATTTATTTTCAATTGAACTAATTTTATTTTATTTAGGCTCTATTTTATTTACTCTTGGTTATGATACCGTTTATGGTTATCAAGATTTGAAAGACGATCAAATTATTGGCGTTAAATCAACATCACTTAAATTTAAAGATAAACCGAAACTATTTTTATTTATTGTTTATATTACTGCCTTTACTTTATGGATTAATGCCATGTTTGTGCTTAATAAATCTAATATAACTATATTCATATTCACATTAAGTTGCTTACTTATTATTATAAAAGTATTAAAAACTGATATTAATAATGTAATAGATTGTATGAAAACCTTTAATTATAATTCTTATTTTAGTTTAGCGATTATGATAATCTTAGCTACTTCATAAAACTTATGAACCTAAATATTTCTGTAATAATACCAACATTAAACGAAGAAGAAAATACAAGAAAAATATTTCATAATATTAAATTACTCAGAGCTAAAGAAATACTAATTATTGATGGAGGCTCTAAAGATAGAACTAAGAATAAATTAAAAAAACTAAAGATCTTTACAACAAAGCCTTCAAGAGGAAAACAATTGAGAACCGGCGCTAGAGTAAGTTCTCAACCATGGCTTCTGTTTTTACATGCTGATACTAAATTTACAGTTGCTAATATAAATGAATTAAAAAAATTTATTAAAAAAAAAGAAAATAAAGTTGCTTACTTTCATTTGAAATTCGATAGTAATTTATTTTTTGCAAAAATGATTGCTTTATGGGCAAACCTACGAACGAAATTATTTTACCTACCTTTTGGCGACCAATGTTTGTTAATTAAAAGATGTTATTATTATAATATTGGTGGTTTTGCAGATATTTCTAAAATGGAAGATGTAGAGTTAATTTTAAAAATCCCTAGAAACAAAAAACACTTATTTAAATCTTATGTTGAAACTTCATTTAAAAAATATTTAAAAAATGGTATTATGAAACAGGTTATTAACAATATTTCGAATCAAATATTTTTCTTTATAAAATGAAAAAGGTAATCTTTGTAATGAGCAAAGTTCCAATAAAAGGAATCATGAAAAATAGATTATCAAAGGATATCGGATTTACAAACAGCAAACGCTTAGTATGTAATTCAATAGAAAAAATAAATAAAATATTTATTAGAAAAAAAAATGAATATAGTTTACATTGGTACCTAACACCACGTAGTAAATTTAGAAGTTATTCTTTTTCTATCTTTAATAATTGTATTTTACAAAACAAAGGTAATCTTGGAGACAAGATGTGGGATTTAACAAAAATACAAAGGCAACCATTTATTATTTTAGGCAGTGATATTCCTAATCTAAATTTGTTAGCAATATCTAACTCTTTTAAAAAGCTTAAAAAAAATGATGTAGTTATTGGCCCTACATATGATGGTGGGTTTTGGTTAATTGGTTTTTCGAATAAAAAGAGAATTATTAATCCTTTTATAAATGTTAGATGGAG
Organism: Alphaproteobacteria bacterium TMED62; assembly: GCA_002170595.1. Lineage (GTDB taxonomy): Bacteria > Pseudomonadota > Alphaproteobacteria > TMED109 > TMED109 > TMED131. The sequence continues at coordinate 51,563 of NHDP01000008.1, read as the reverse complement.
CAACAGTTTTACTCTGTCTGATTTAATAAAAAATTTAAATAATAATAAAATGTCTTTTGATTTTGTAGAAAAGTTAAGAGATATTGACAATGCAGCTGATTATTGCGATTATATACACGATTAGTTTTAACTAATGAGACGTATTTTAATAACTTTGAAGGGAGAAAATTTATGAATGGACAACTAGATCCGTCAGATTATACGGGCATGAGTTTTTGGATTATTTCCGCTGCTATGGTAGCCGCTACCTTTTTCTTTTGGGTAGAAAGAGATAGAGCTGTGGGTAAATGGAAAACATCCTTAACAGTTGCTGCTATGGTAACTGGTATAGCTGCAATACATTATTTCTATATGAGAGGTGTATGGGCTAGTACTGGTGAGTCACCTTTAGTTTTCAGGTATGTAGACTGGCTACTAACAGTACCTTTACAAATAGTTGAATTCTATCTTATATTAGCAGCTATTGCCGTTGTAAAATCATCATTATTCTGGAGACTACTAATAGCTTCAGTAATAATGTTAGTTGCAGGTTATTTAGGAGAAGTAGGATCAGTTAATGTATGGGCTGGTTTTGTAGTTGGAATGCTTGGATGGATTTATATTATCTATGAAGTATTTGCAGGAGAAGCAAGCCAAATAAATGCTAGTAAAGGAACAGCAGCAAGTCAAAAAGCTTTTAACGCTTTAAGACTTATAGTAACTGTTGGCTGGGCTATATATCCTATTGGCTATGTTATTGGCTATACTGGAGGAGGAAGTGCAGAAGGTTTAAATATAATTTATAACCTTGCTGATTTTATTAATAAAATAGCATTTGGTGTAGTTATATGGGCAGCTGCTACTTCAGACTCAGCAAAATCTAAGTAATATTTTTAAACTATTAAAAAAAACATGTCTTCTGTTATTTAAGACATGTTTTTTTTATTATATGTAACCTATGAAAAAAGCTATTGTTATTGGTGCTGGTTTCGGAGGAATAGCAGCAGCAATTAGACTAAAAAAAAAAGGATATGATGTAGAAATTATAGATAGGTGTAATAACCTAGGAGGAAGAGCACAAGTATTTAATGTTAATGGTTTTAGACATGATGCTGGTCCTACTCTTATAACTGCACCATTTTTATTTGAAGAGTTATTTCAATTATTTAATAAAGATATAAAAGAATATTTAAACTTTGTTCCTTTAAACCCTTGGTATAGATTTATATTTGATGATTCTTCTATTTTTGATTATGAGCAATCCTTAAATAAAACAATAGAAAATATAAATTTATTTTCATCAGATGACGCTTTAAATTATCCTAAAATGCTCAAGGCTTCAAAAGACATATATAATATTGCTTTTAATAAACTTTCAGATGTGCCGTTTCATAGTTTTTTATTTATGTGTAAACAAATTCCCTCTCTATTAAAATTTAGGTCCCATAGATCAGTTTACAGTTTTGTTAGTCAATTTATAAAAAATGAAAAACTCAGAAGAGCATTTTCAATTCCTCCTCTTCTTGTAGGAGGAAATCCTTTTACTACGACATGCATTTATTCATTAATCCATTATCTAGAGAGAGCGCACGGGGTTTTCTTTGTCATGGGAGGTACTGGAAAAATAGTTTTAGAACTAGGTCGTTTATTAAATTCTATTGGAGTTAATATAAGGTTAAATACTACAATAGAAAAAATAAAATTTGATAATTTAAAAATAAATGAAATTATAGATAATTACGGAAAATCTCATAAAGCCGATGTTTATATTTCTAATATGGATCCATTGTATTTATATAAAAACTTAATAAATAAAAAATCAAATTCCTCTTTATATTTTAAAAAAAAGTTTTCTAAAACTTCTATGGGATTATTTGTTCTATTTTTTGGAACAAAAAGAAAATATAATAATATAAAACATCACACTATAATTTTTGGAAAAGAATATAAAGTTCTATTAGAAAAAATCTTTAATGGAAATGAGCTTCCTAATGATATTTCCATATACTTACATCGCCCTACTGCTACCGACAAAAGCTTCGCTCCTAAAAATTGTGATAGTTTTTATGCTCTTGTTCCAGTTCCAAATCTGAAGTCAGACATAGATTGGAAAAAAAATTCTAATATTTTTAAAGATCATATAATTGAAATACTTAGTAAAAAAGTATTACCTGGTCTTAAAAAAAATATTGTAGATGAATTTTTCATGTCTCCTCAGGATTTTCAAAATGATTACTTATCTCATCAGGGAAGTGGTTTTTCAGTAGCTCCATATTTCACTCAATCTGCATGGTTTAGGTTTCATAATAAATCTGAAACTATTAAAAATTTATACCTTGTAGGCGCAGGAACACATCCAGGAGCAGGTATACCCGGTGTTTTATCTTCTGCAAAGGTTATAGAAAGAATTATTTAAATTGAAAACAAAAAAATATTTGCTTAAGAGAAAGTCTAAATCCTTTTATTTTGCAAGTATTTTTTTATCTAAAGAAACTTTTAATAACTGCTCTGTTCTTTATAGCTTTTGCAGGCAAATTGATGATATAGCAGACAACAAACAACCAAATAAGGAGAAGAAATTAAAGAATATTCTTAAGTCCATAATAAACATAAATGACTCAAACAATAAAATAGATGAAGGTATTAAATTATTAATTAATTCAAAAGTAATTGAAAAAAAATGTTTAATAGAACTAGTTCAAGGTGTTTTATTAGATACAAGAAAAACAATACATTTATCGAATGAAATTGCTTTAATTAATTACTCATATTTAGTAGCTGGAACAGTGGGTATTATGATGGCAAAACTTTTATCAAACAAACTAGTTTACGCTTATAGATATGCAGTAGACCTTGGAATAGCAATGCAGCTTACTAATATTTTGAGAGATATATTAGAAGATGCCAGTATAGGTAGAGTTTATTTTCCAAAAAGCTGGATTAATATAACCCCAGAAAAAATACTAAAAAGAACCATTAATACAAAAAATTCATTAAATAGAATCTCTCAAAAAATTTACGATCTTTCTGAGATTTATTATAAAAGTGCTATGAAAGGAATGGCATTTCTACCTTTCAGGTCTAGATTTGCTATTTTATTAGCATTAAATATTTATAGGCAAATAGGAGAAAAAATCATAAAAAATAATTATTCGAATTTAATTAAAAGAGAATCAGTATATACCTATGAAAAAATATTTTGTTTAATAAAGGTCTGCATAATTTTTATATTTAATATCAACATCCACATAAAAAAATATGAGCATGATAAATCTCTTCATGATAAAATAAATAATAATACTTTTTTAAAAACAATAATTTATGAAAAAAGATAAAATTGCTGATTTTATAATATTAGGTGGCGGCTGTTCTGGGCTTTCTTTTGTAAATCAACTTATAGAAAAAGAAATTAAAAAATACTCATTTATTGTAATTGAGAAAAAAAAAAAAATATTTTGATGATAAAAGCTGGTGTTTTTGGGAAAAGAATAATAAAGAGTTTGAAAATATAATAGAAAAAAGTTGGGATAGTTTTTCATTTAACCTTAAAGGAAAGACTAACTTTTTAGCATCTAATCAATATAAATATTATTACATCAGGAGTATTAATTTTTATAAATCTATAATTGATAAAATTTTAAACTGTTCTCATATTTCATTAAAACTTGGGGAAACAATTAAAGACATAATAAGATATAAAAGTTATTATAAAGTAATAACTTGTAAAAATATATATTTATCAAAAAATATATTAGATACTAGGCCAAATATAAATGTATTTAAAAAAAAACCTTTTATGTACCAAACTTTTATTGGCTATGAAATAAAAATTTTAAAAAAAATTAGACTTGATCAAAGTAATGCTTATATCATGCATAATATGCATATTGATAGTAATAATTTTTATTTTGAATACATACTACCTCTAAAAAATGATGTTTTCTTGTTTGAACTGACGGCATTTAGTAATAAAAAAATATCATTCAAAATAATAGAACATAAATTAAAAAAAATTCTTTCCACATATCTTCATAATTCATATAAACTAATTAGAAAAGAGTATGGAATAATCCCAATGGGGTTTGTAGATACAAAGTTAATTAAAAATTACAAAAATTACTATGTATCTGGAAGTTTAGCTGGTTCTATTAGACCATCGTCTGGCTATGCTTTTCTTGATATTCAAAAGTGGGCTAATGAATCTACTAATAACCTTAAAAAGTATGGTAATTTAAATATATTAAATAAATCAGAATATATTAAATACTACTTAGACAAAATTTTTCTAAAAGTAATTTCTTCTAATATTACAATGGCTCCAAAAATATTCTATCATTTCTCAAAAAATATTATTCCTAATACTTTTATTAGATTTATGCTAGGCAGAGCAAATATTATAGACTATATAAAAGTTATTTATTCAATGCCAAAAAGAATATTTTTAAAATGTTTAATAAAAAATTAAAATTAGGTAATGCAAAATTAGATTCTGATACTATATTATTTTTTCTCTCGACTATTTTATTTATAACGTTCTTTGAGTTTTTTGGAAAAAATATTAGCAATAATGCTTTATCTATCATATTAATTACTTTCATTGTTTTCTTTGGTTTGCCCCACGGAGCTCTTGATACATTAATAGCAAAAAAATTTAATCTGTATAAAAATTTTTATCAATTCTTAATCTTTAATTTTGTTTATATTTCTTTAGCTTTAATTATATTCATGATCTGGCAAATTATACCTACATTTTCTTTAGCTATTTTTTTAATAATTTCAGGTTATCATTTTTCTGAAGATTGGGATTCATATAATATAGATAAAATAAAAAAACTAGCACTGGGATTTAGTATTATAAATTTACCTGTGCTGTTTAATATGGATTTAGTCGAAGAAATTTATTATTACATTACAAGTTCTGATTACGTTTATTCTTTTTTATCATTTCAACTAGCTATAAGCTATTTAAACTTATTACTTTTATTATATATTCTATTATCAAAAACTATGTCCATTAATATTTTTTTACAGATTGTTTTATTGATTCTCTCGGCTTTTATATTAGACCCTATACCATTTTTTATTTGTTATTTTTGTTTTTTTCATAGCTTAAAAAATTTTAAAGAGTCAAAAATATTATTATTAAATATTAACAAAAGAAAAATAACATTTGCTGCTTTTATTAATACTCTTCTTTCTATTATTTTAGGAGTTATAATTTTTTTCTTAATTTATTCAGATTTCAATTTAAAAAATATTACCTCATTAATCTTTATTGGGTTGGCTGCATTAACAGTTCCTCATATGTTATTGAGGATATTAATTAGAGGAAAGTAGTTATTTTTCTAATAACCTAGGCATTAACTCTATTAAATTACATGGCTTATTTCTACTATCCAATTGCATTTTAATTATTCCTTCCCAAGCATCTTTGCAAGCTCCAGGAGAACCTGGCAAAGAAAATATAAAAGTACCTTTTGAAACGCAGGCAATAGCTCTAGATTGTATAGAAGAAGAACCTATTTTTTTATAACTTATATATCTAAAAACTTCTCCAAAGCCAGGAATATATTTATCTTTTATTTTATCAATTGCCTCTGGAGTTACATCTCTGCCTGTAATACCTGTCCCACCGGTTATAATAATTACATCAATACCTTTGTCATCTATCCATTTTCGTAGTACTTTTATTATTTTATTTACATCATCTATAATAATATTTCTTTCAATACATTTGTGTCCTTCTTCTTCAACACTTTTAATTAAGTATTTTCCAGATTTATCATTCTCAATAGTTCTACTATCAGAAACTGTAAGAACAGCAACATTAATACTAATTCCTTTTCTATTTTCTTCTAAACTTTGCATCTTGAATTATTTCATAATCTAAATTTATGTAGGTTGGGTACTTTCCATCAGCTAATAATGCTCTAGAAGGCTTAGCCTGTTGTAATTTATCTCTATAAATCCAAAGATCAGTTAAAATATATTTAACAAACCATCTTGTTTCTTTTATAGGAATACTCTCAATAAAAACGATAGGTTCTACATTGCCTATATTTTTTTTCCATTTTTTTAACCTTGTCATTCCTGCATTATAGGCAATAAGTGCATCTAATATTGAATTTTTAGAATGGGAACTGTTAATCAACCTTTTTAAAAGCTTTTGCCCTATTTCAATATTTAATTGTAAAGAATATAATGTATAGGCTTTACTATATCTTAATCTGTAGTCATTGTTAATTTTACTTGCAGTCCTAGGCATTATTTGCATTAAGCCTCTTGCTCCTTTAGAACTCTTTGCCTTAAAATTAAAAGCAGATTCTCTTCTTATAAGTGCAAATAGTAAAGCTTTATCTAATTTAAAACCATTTTTAATTTGCCAATTTGGTGTTGGATACAGCCCTCTCATATATAATGTAAAATTTTTTTTATGATATTTAGACCCTAGCCTAATTAAAACGGCAGGCAATGCAAGTTTTTCACTTGCGTAAAATAAATTATTTAGTTCCTCTTTATGAGTTTTACTATACAAATTTCTAATCTCTATATCCGCATGATTATATAAGCCTACTTCAGTTAATGCTATTGCTCTTCTAAATAATTTGTTTTTATTTAAATCAGAAAAATTTACTTTTCCATCGTTGATATTATTTTTCCATATAAAAGGGTCAGAGATATTAAGTTTTTCAATTGCAAGTTGTCCATAAAGTGTTCTAGGTAAATTTGAAGCTCTTTTAAGCAATTCTATTTCTTTTCTTTTTGAACTTTCTAATAATGCTCTCCAATATGAACATCCAGCTAATAGCCAATTTTGAAAATTTTGAACTACCCTATTACATTCAGTAAAGTAATTTCTGGATTTTTTAAAATCACCTAATCTATAAGCATTAATTCCTGCTCTGTAAAAAATATTAGGATTTGTAATATTGAGAGCTTTTATATAAAAATCGTATAACCTTTGGGACTCTTTTAATTTACCGCTAAAAAAAGTTTTTTTAATCTCATTATGTATTGAATATATAAAATAACTTTTATTGTTATTTTGTTGATTAACAATATTAATTAATGCATTATCCTTTTTATCATTAATCAAAGTACTGACTGTGTTTTGAATATCTTTTTTATTAATGTTCTTTGGTGAATTAACATAATAATTGAAATAATTATCTTCTCCATATCCTCTAAGATAATTATTAAATAAAGGCTTTTCATATAACTTTAAATTTTCTTTATCAGGCAATCTCCTTTTCAGAAGTTTATATATTCTTTTTCTTAAAACAGGAGGGTAATTAGTATTAGTTTTAAACCATTGAGATAACTCTTCATATGATGCTCTATACTTATTTGGATGCATTAATTTTTCATATTCAAAATGGCCAACTAAAATATCATTTTTTACCTTTAACAATGTAAGGTCTGCCTTTTCCCATTCATATTTATTTTGGTATGCTTCAGCGTTTTTATATAACTCTATATCTTTATAACTTAACACTTTAGGCAATAGATGGTTATTTTTACCTTGCTCAATAACATTAGCTAAAGAGTTAAAAGCTATAAAAATATAAAGTAATATATAAATAAATTTAAGCATAGTTTATACTAAATATAGTAGTTTAAGTAATCAAAATACTATATCAGGTATATCTGTCAATTTCTATCTTAATTTTTTTTAAATCTTCCCATGCTTCTCGCTTTCTAGAAGGCTGTTTTATTAAAAAAGCTGGGTGAAATATTGCAATTGATTTTAAATTTTTAAGTTTATTTATCTGTATATTTTTCCATTTTCCTCTGATTTGTGTAATTCCAGATTGAATTTTATAAATAGACTTAGCTGCAGTTGCTCCTACCAAAATCAATATATATGGATTAATTAACTCTATGTGTTTTTCTACAAATGGTAAACATGAGTTTATTTCTACTTCAGTTGGTTTTCTATTACCTGGTGGTCTCCAAAAAATTATGTTTGTTAAATAAGTGTTTTTCCTGTTTAAGCTTATAGAATTTAACATTTTATCAAGTAGTTGGCCAGTTTCACCTCTAAAAGATTTTCCTGTCTTATCTTCAGCCTCGCCTGGAGATTCTCCTATTAACATGATATTAGATTTTGGATTGCCGTCAGAAAAAACCATGTTTTTAGCAGTTTTTTTAAGAGAACAGTCACAATTTGAATTTATTATATCTTTTAACTGATTTAGGTTTTCAACTCCATTTAACATTGAATCTAACTTTTTATCATTTATTTCAAGGGGGTTTTCTCTATTACTAGAGTTTTCTAGTTTTATTTTTTTATAATTATCATTAGTCCTACCTTCTAAGGGTATAACAATGTTTTCGACACCATTTATAAGGTACCATTCCAATAGTACTTTGTTTAGTAAGACTTTTTCTATCAATGTCTTTAAAAAGCAGCGTAGGGTATAGGTTTACCTCTACTATCTTTTATTAACTTACCATCGTCTGCCTGAGCAGCCATATATTTGCCTTGCCCTATCCAATTCCCAACATATAAGACTGGCTTTATAGGTTTCCCATTATAGGTTTTATCCTGTTGTTTTGCTCCTCTTGCATTAGGATTATTTTTATTTAGTGCCAATTTTACCTCTATATTAAATTTAAATTATTTTAATATTATGTATAATAATTTAATATTATGTATAGTAAAGTNATTTTAATTAAANANTTNTNTAAAGTTAAACTNNTNTTAACNCTNATNATTTCNCTNTTAGNTNTTAAAAATNTAAANTCTTCNGATAANCTTTTTTNTCTAAACTCATATTATGGNTCANTATTAGCTGCNCAAATAGCNAAGTATAANAATGANAATGANATAGCCTCNAAATATTNTAGATTTGCAAATNCNAAANACCCTGANAATANNGGTATNTTAGAATTATCNNTAATNTCTNTAATATTATCTGGAAATNTTANTNCTGCATTAGAAGAACTNNCAAAATATNAANAAAATTNATCTNANAAAACAATCTAANNTAAGNCANCTTTTATACTTTNTAAATTATGTTAAAAATNAAGAATATAAAAAAGCATTGNAAATATTNAATAANAATNAAGANATAATTGTCACNACTAAAGTNCAACCAATAATNAAAGCTTGGTTANNANATAATATNAATGANGCTNAANNNGANATTANTAANTTTGANTATAAAANTGATGGTTTANTTATGAGTGATATNTATTTTCTTCATCTTGGNTTNATNAATANATTTTATAATAATACNGATAANGCCATNNANATTTTTGAAAAAACTTTAAATTCANGNNTAGANANTCGTCTNAGNCANNTNTTTTTTTATAAAAATATAATTGNTAANANANTNAATGNAAANAAAGTANTTNANNAATTTTCTAAAAANAANCCTTCACATAGNTTNAATATTTATNTNAATAAAAANAATTTTAAAGATTTTGAGATTAAAGATAAAAAAGACGGTATATCAGAAAGTTTATTTAATATTGCTGAAGCCTTATATAGTCAAAGGATGTACGATTTATCAATTACTTATTGTTACTTATCTTTATATTTAAATAATGAAAACTTTATTAACTATTATTTGCTATCCCAGAACTTAATCATGCTTAATAAAAGTAAGAAAGCTATACAGGTTTTAAAAAAAATTCCACTAAATTCTTACTTAGGATGGAATTCATATTTAAAATTAGCTGATATAAATATAAGTATTAACAATTATCAAGAAGCTGAAAGCTATGCATTAAAGCTTAAGAAATTTTCTTCTGATAGAGTTGATGTTTATTACAAATTAGGAGAAATTTATCACAATAAAAAAGAATATAATCAGGCAATTTTTTCATTTACTAAAGCTATAAATTTACTAAAAAAATCTACTGAAGAAAATTGGTATTTATATTATTCAAGAGGCATGTCTTACGAAAGATATAAAAAATGGGAAAAAGCTGAAAAAGATTTTCTATATGCACTTAAGCTGTCTCCAAAACAACCTTTAGTATTAAATTATCTTGGTTATACATGGATAGATTACGGTATAAAATTAAAAGAGGCAGAAAGTTTTATTAAAGAAGCTATTAAACTTAGACCCAAGGACGGGTATTTTATTGATAGTTTAGGCTGGGCTTATTATAGACAAGGCAATTATGATTTAGCTGTAGTAGAATTAGAAAGAGCTGTGGCTTTAGTTCCTAATGACCCTATAATTAATGATCATCTAGGAGATGCATTGTTCAGAGCTGGTTATCAAAACGAGGCAAAATATCAATGGAATAGAGCCCTGCTCTATGAACCAGAAAAAAACCTTAGAGAAAATATAGAGTATAAATTAAAAAAAGGGCTGTAATTTCTATATGAAGGCCGACTATATTGAAGAACTTGCTTTTGCTAAGTTAAATTTAAATTTTAAAATCATAAATAAGTTTTCTAATAATTATCATCAAATAGATAGCTATATTACTTTTCTTCCCTGCATCTATGATCATTTAACTGTAAAAAAAAGTTTTGAAAATAAGATTTCTATTAGTGGTTTTTTTGCAAATGAATTAAAAAATAATGGAGGTGACACTTTAATGAAAGATTCCATAGCACTTCTGTCACACTTATTGAAAATGAATATAAAGATCAAGGTTCATTTAAAAAAAAATATTCCTTTAAGTTCTGGGTTAGGTGGAGGTTCAGCAGATGCTGCTGCAATAATTAGATCTATTATAAAACTTTACAAAATTAATAATAATGAAAGTTTAATACTAAATAATCTTTCTAAAATAGGTGCAGATGTACCTACTTGTTTTATATCAAAAAATGTAAAAGTAGAAGGCTTTGGAAACATTCTAAAACCATTAAAATCATTAAATAAATCACTATGGGCTTTATTAATAAAACCTAAAAGTAATTACTCAACTAAATATATTTTTGAAAACTTTAAAGATGGTTATGCAAAACCTTCTAATTTTAAATTTACTGTAAATAATTTAATTAAAGATATGAATATACACAATAACTCTTTAGAAAAAACTGTTTGTAAAATAGAAAAAAATGTAGAGTCTCTTATTTCTTACCTATCAAGATATAAAAGTTTAACAGTACCGCGTATTACCGGAAGTGGAAGTACAGTTTTTGTTTTGTTTAATTCTAAAAAAGACCTTAACATGTATAAAAATAATTTAGTTTTAAATACAAAAGACTATTGGATTAAATCTTCTATATTAAATTTATGAAGTCTTTCTTTTTTGTGCTAAAGATAAAGTATTTGAGAGTAAACAATGAATTGTCATAGGCCCAACACCACCAGGCACTGGCGAAATAAAAGAAACTTTTTTGTAAACATCTTTGTAATCTACGTCACCTACGATTTTTCTTAAGCCTTTTTCATTAACAACAACATTAATACCTACATCTATAATGACAGCATTTTTTTTTACCCAATCTTTTTTTAAAAAATTTGCTTTGCCAATAGCTGCTATAATAATATCACTTCTCAAAGACAAACTCTTTAAGTTATTAGTCTTTGAGTGTGCAAGAGTAACTGTTGCATTTTTATTTGTTAATAAATATGATAAAGGTTTTCCTACAATATTAGACCTACCTAGTATTAAAACATTTTTACTCTCTAAGTTTAAAATGCTTTCTAACATTTTGTAACATCCAAGAGGCGTGCAAGGAACGACTTTGGGTCGTCCCATAGCAAGCAGTCCTATATTTTTAGAATTAAAACCATCTACATCTTTTTCTATGCTAATTCTATCAATTACTTTGTTGCTATTAATATGATTCGGTAAAGGTAATTGAACTAAAATACTATCTATTGAATTATCTGAATTGCATGAATCTATAGTTTTCAATAAATTATCTTCAGTGATCTTATCACTTAATCTAATAACTTTAGATTTAATACCTATTTCAATTGCTTTCTTTTTCTTATTATTAACATACACCTCACTAGCTTGATTATTTCCTACTAAAATAACTACCAGATAAGGAGTTTTTCCATATTTGTCCTTAAAAAAGAGTATTTTTTTTCTTAACTCTTGATTCAGGCTATTAGCTAATAATTTTCCATCTATAATTTTCATTTGCTGTCTAAAAAAAATATTTTATACTGTTGCTCAATTCTTAAACAAATGCAATATTAATAATTATTGGGGGATAGTTTAATTGGTAGAACAGCGGGTTTTGATCCCGTCAGTCCAGGTTCGAGTCCCGGTCCCCCAGCCATTTAAGATGTTTAGAAATGTTTAGATTATTTTTTATATTTTATATTTATATTTTTACTTCGATATCTTACGGGTCTGAAGAAATGGGTAATGATTTCATTCTACAGTTATTAGAATGGAATATCGATTATAAGAAACTTGACAATTTTAAGTCTGGCGCTGGATGCATTTCTAAAGACAGTTATAAGTATCAAGCCTTGGGTTTAAGTTATAATTTAGCTGACATAAATTTTGCAAAAAAAATTGCTTTAGAAGGATGTGAACAAATGAAAAAAAAAATAAGATCCTTAATGAGTGTAAATGCGAAATTATATTTATAAATGATAGTTTTATAAAAAAGGAATAATTAATATATGAAAAAAATTTTTGATTTTAGTAATTCACTATTAAAAAATTATAAAAATTTTAATATTGAAGATATAGAAATTATGATTTCAGAGAATACTAATGTTTCAGTAAAATCTCGTCATCAAAAATTAGAAAATATTGAAAGATCAAACAACTCAAGTATAGGTATTAATATTTTTAAAGATAAAAGAAAGGCTACACTTACTTCTAATAATATAGAAAATACTGACGCAAAAGAATTTTTAGAAAAAGGTAGTGCTATGGTAAAATCAATGCCTGTTGATGAGTTTAGTGGTTTAGCTGAAAAAGAAGACTATACTGCTAATGTGGAAGATTTAGATTTAGAAGATACTATTTGGTTAGATGATAAAAAACTTTTAGATCAAGCCTCTATAGCTGAAGAAAGCATGCTACAAAATAAAGGAATTACTAACTCTGAAGGATCTACTAGAAGTTTTTCAAAAAATACATTTAGTATTATCAATTCTAAAGATTTTCATGCCAGTTATAATAAAACTTATCACTCTATATCTTCTATTGCTATAGCAGGATCAGATACTAATATGCAAAGAGATTACGAATATTCTGCTGCTATACATTCAAATGATTTAGTTTCAGCTGAGAAAGTAGGATTATTAGCTGCAAAAAGAGCTACGTCTAGACTAAACTCTAAAAAAATAAAAAGCTGTTCTTTAGACGTAATTTTTGAACCTAGAGTAGCTAAAAGTATCTTATCTTCTTTCTGTTCTTGTGCTTCAGGGTCTTCAATTGCAAGAGGAACAAGTTTTTTAAATAATAAATTAGATTCTTTAATATTTAAAAATAATGTTTTAATAACCAATAATCCTAAGTTAAAAAGAGGCATAGGTTCTGCTCCATATGATGGTAATGGTATTAAAAATGAAAATATATCTATAGTCGAAAATGGTAGATTAAAAAATTATTTTTTAAACCTCAGGAGTGCTAGGCAATTAGAAATGAAACTTAATGGTAATTCCTCTCCATATAACTTAATACTTAATAAGGGAGCCGACGCCCTAATAGATATTTATAAAAATATTAAGAATGGATTTTTAGTGACTGAAATGTTAGGTATGAGTTTTAATCCATTAAATGGTGACTATAGTAGAGGAGCAGTAGGATTCAAAATTGATAATGGTGAAATTACTTATCCAGTTAGTGAAGTTACAATAGCAGGCAATTTATTAGAAATGTTAAAAAACCTAACACCAGCTAATGATTTATTAATCAATGATAACATTAACAGTCCCTCAATTCTAATAGAAGGAATGACATTAGCAGGTTTATAACTTATGGAAATTAAAATTTATAATATTTTTCTATATATATTATTTCCTTTTATTATTATTTTTTTTTTTTTTAGAATTTTAATAGGTAAGGAAGATAAAAATAGATTTTTAGAAAAATTGAGTTTTATTTCAAAAAAAAGGCCATTAGGAAACCTTATTTGGTTTCATGCCTGTAGTGTAGGTGAAGTAAGATCTGCATATACTTTAATAAAAAGTTTTTCAAAAAATAATAATAAAATACTTGTTACTACAAATACCTATTTATCTGCATTAGATGTAAAAAAAAACTTTACTAAAAATGTAATACATCAATATTTACCTCTAGACCTGAGTTTTTTTATTAAAAAATTTTTGAACCACTGGAGACCCAATAAAGCCGTTTTTGTCGAGTCTGAAATATGGCCTAATTTAATTTTTAATACTCATAAATCAAAAATTCCTCTTTTTTTAATTCAAGCTAGATTTTCTAATACAAGCCTTAAAAGATGGAAACTATTCAAAAGTTTTTTTGAAAGTATATTGAACAAATTTTCTTTAATCATTCCCCAATCATTATTAGACAAAAATAATTTAGAAAATTATACAAAAAATTCAATGGATATAGTTGCTAACCTAAAATTTAACTCTGATAAACTTAAATTTTCTTCAAAAGAAAAAATTAAATTACAAAAAATTATTAGTAAAAAAACGATTATATCAGCAGTTAGCACCCATGCAGGAGAAGAAGAAATAATACTTGATCAGATAAAAAAATTAGAAAGTAATAATACATTATTAATACTGCAGCCGAGACACCCTAATAGAAATAATAAAATAATTTCCATAATAAAAAAGCATAATTTATCGTTTAAACAAAGGTCAAAAAAGCAATTACCAAATAAACGTACTAGAATTTACTTATTTGATACTTTTGGAGAAACAGGTTTATTAATGTCAATTTCAAATATAATTATAGTAGGTGGTACTCTTGTGCCCATAGGAGGTCATAATCTAATAGAAGCAGGTCAATTTGGTAAAAGTATAATAGTTGGACCGTATATATATAAAATTGAAGAAATAGTAAATTATTTTAAAAAATATAAAGCTATAGAAATATTAGATAAAAATGATCAACTGCATCGAATCATAAATAAACTTATTAATAATAAAAAGTATACTCAAAAATTAAACTCAAATGCTAAAAGTTCAACATTAAATTTTTTAAACTTTTCAAAAATTATATTAAAAAAAATTGGTAATATTAAATGAAGACACCTTCCTTCTGGTATGCAAAAAAATCATTTATTTCATCTATACTTCTACCTTTATCATATTTCTGGCTTTTACTTTCTTTTTTTAGAAATACTTTTAAAAAAAAATACTTTTTTAAAATTCCTATTATTTGTGTAGGAAATATTTTAGCTGGGGGAGGTGGTAAAACACCGCTAGTAATAGAAATATGTAAATATTACAAAAAAAAAAAAATATTCATGTTGTATATAAAACATATAAACATAAAATTAATATGAATGTATTAAATGTAAATCAAGATAAAAATAATACTTTTGATGACGAAGCCATTTTAATCTCAAAATATGCTAGTACTTGGCTATGCAAAAAAAGAGTATACGGAATAAAAGCAGCAATAAAAGCAGGAGCAAATTTAATTATTTTAGACGATGGTTTACAAGATATATCCATTAATAAAGATGTAAATATACTCGTCTCAAATCAGAATCAGGGAAATGGAAACAATAAGATTATTCCAGCTGGCCCATTAAGAGAACCAGTAAAGTCTGGGATAAAAAAGAGTAGTTGCCTATTTTTTTATGGAAAAAAAAGTAAAATAAATGAATATTTTAAAAAATATAATAAAAATATTTTTTGTGGCAAGATAAAAATTGATAAAAAAAATATTAGTAAAATGCATAATAAAAAAGTTATAGCATTTGCTGGGATTGCTCACCCTGATAACTTTTTTAAAACTCTTACCAATCATGGTTTGAATTTAATTGACTCAATTCCTTTTCCTGACCATTTCAATTATAAAAGAAGTGATATAAATAAAATATTACTAAAATGTAAAGAACAATCTGCAATTCCTGTCACTACTTATAAAGATTATGTTAAAATTCCTGATGATGTTAAAAAAAGCTTTTCTGTTGTAGATATCCATATAATATTTAATAAAAGAAAGTTTTTTAATTTTATAAATAAAAGAATTAATTTTTATGTTTAAAAAAATGATAGATTTCTTCATTGGAATAGTTTTATTAGTAGTTTTTTCCTTATTAAAAATAATAGGTAAAAAAAATGCTTCTAATATATGTGCTATATTGTTTTCTAAAATGGGTCCACTAACTAAATTTGAAAATATTGCAAAGAAAAATATACTCTATGTTTGGCCTCATAAAAGTAATAGCTATGCAAAGAAAGTAACCCATAAAATGTGGAAAAATATTGGTAGAAACTTTGGGGAATTGGTTCATCTAAAAAGTTATAAACCGATAAATTGCAGTGAAACAAAAATTATTGGTTTAAAAAAAATAAAACATATCATTTCACTTAACAAGAAGAAGAAAAAAGGAATAATATTTTTTTCAGCTCACTACGGTAACTGGGAATTAGGCCCTATAATCATAAATAATTTAAACCTTAGTCCATTATGTCTATATAGAAAATCAAACAATAAATTTGTAGAATACTTATTACAAAATTTAAGAGCTTCAAATGGAAGTTATGTTCCAAAAGGTGATATAGGTGCGAAGAAATCTTTTTTATGGTTAAGAAAAGGCAAAAGCTTAGCAATGCTAATGGATCAAAAGTTAAATGAAGGACCATTAGTTAATTTTTTAGGAAAACCTGCTTCAACAGCCAGTTTTATTGCAGAAATTGCTATAAGAATGAAACTAGATATAATACCTATAAAATTTTCTAGAAATAAAAAAAATCAAAATATAATTACATTTTATAATAAAACTATTTTACCGAAAAATAATCTAAGTAAAGAAAAAAAAATAGAATTTATTTTAAAACAAATTAATGACATAATGAGTCTTTGGATTAAGACGAAACCTGAATACTGGCTGTGGATACATAGAAGATGGCCTAAAGACCTTTACCTATAAATTTATAAAAATAAATTATTGATTTATTAATAACTGAGGATCTATTCTAATCCCTCTAATATCCATTCTCCAATCTAAGTGAGGACCAGTAGACCTTCCAGTAGAACCAACCCTCCCTATTTTTTCTCCAATTTCTACCTTATCTCCTACCGCAACAAAAATTTCTGATAAATGTAATAAAGAAGAGGTTAAGCCCAAACCATGAGATATTATGATAGTTCCTCCAGAAAAAAAAAGGTCTTTCTCAGCTAAAACTATCACACCATCGCTAGGAGATACTATTTCCGTACCTTCCTTATTTGCTATATCAATTCCGTAATGAGGTCTTTTAGCTATTCCATTTAAAATTCTTTGACTACCATATACACCAGTAATAATTCCTTCAACTGGCATTATAAATCCTACTTTATAGTATGGATAATTATAAAAAGTTTTCTTTGATTTTTTTATTAAAGCAGTTTCCACTTTTATTCTATCATAATAACTTTTAGGCGGAGTTACTTTTTTTTTATCTAAATTATTTATTCTTTGTATTTTATATTTTCTAGTATTTACATTTATCACTTTTTTAGTAGTTTCACCTGATTCATATAATACTTTTATTATTGATTGAGGCTTATGTTTTCTATTAAATCCAAATAAAAAATTTCCAAATTCATCAACAGGAATTTTTTTGTCATCAAGAAAGACCTTTGCTTTCTTTTCTAATTTTCCAAAAACTAAACCTCCTTGAATATAGTTTCCTTTAAGGTCAAAGGAATTAGCTTTTTCTAATAAAAAAATAAATAAAAAAAATAAATAAAAATATTTACTATTAATCATCATATTTTTTTATTTTAGCTATCGCTTTTCCATCGGAAAAATTTAATATTACATCCTTATAATTTTTAAGCATACGCAAATTCTTAATTAATTTATTATCTGTACCTTTGACAAAAACGAATCCTTTTTCCAGCCATCTTTCATATGAAGATGATTGTAATACCGTAATTTTATTATTCATGATATCTGATTTTTTTTTAAAGAGTACACTAAAACTTTGTTTAAAGTAATTAAATTGTTTAGCTAAATTTATATTATACTCTTTAATTTTTCTATCTTGTTTCAATAAATTCATGTTATTAATTAAACTTTCTACTCTTTTCATATAATTAGAAATAAAACTTTTAATTTTTTCACATTCATTGTTTAATTTTTCTTCTAAGCCAGATAAAAATATTTTAGGTTCTACAATTCTAGCTTCTAAAGTGTCTAATTTATATATTTGTAAATTAATTAAATTATCTAAATAATTTTTTTTATTTTCAGATAAATATTGTATTTTTTTCCATAATTCCTTTTTTTCTGGCACTACCATATCAGCTGCNGCAGTCGGTGTAGAAGCTCTAGAGTCGGCTACAAAATCTGATATAGAAAAATCAGTTTCATGACCAACTGCTGATATTATTGGTATTTTTGATTCATAGATAGCAATAGCTATCTTCTCACTATTAAAGCTCATTAAATCTTCTAAACTACCACCGCCTCTTGCTAAAATTATAACATCTGGCTTTATATCTAAAAGATTAAAGCCTTTAATAGCATTTTCAATTTCTTTCTCAGATGCATTTCCTTGAACTGCTACTGACCATAAAAGTATATTACTTGGAAATCTCTCTTTAATTCTCTTTTTCATATCCTCTATAACTGCACCTGTGGGAGAGGTAATTATTCCTATTTTATTAGGTATATATGGTAACTTTTTCTTTTTTTTTTCAGAAAAAAAACCAAGATTTTCTAATTTTTTTTTTCTCTGCTCAATTAATTTTAGTAATGCCCCTTCACCTGCAAATGAAATATTTTCAATTATAAAGTTATAGTTTGACCTAGGCATATATGTACTAATTTTTCCCAAAGCTATAACCTCTAAACCTTCTTCAGGCATTATTTCTAGTAAACTAACTCTGCTTTTCCATATTATTGAAGATAAAGTAGCCTCTTCATCCTTAAGGGTTAAGTATATATGTCCTGATTTTGCCTTAGTTAATCCAGAAATTTCACCCTTTATTTTAACTCTACTAAACTGAGATTCTAAATTGGTCTTTATAGAAAATGAAATTTCAGAAACAGTATATTCTATGATATTTGACATATTTGTACTTAGCTGTAATTATACAACATTATCACATGTTAGAAAATTTTAAAAATATGAATGTACTCGTATTAGGAAATGGAGGAAGAGAACATTCAATATGTTCTAATTTATATAAATCTAAAAAAATTAATAATCTATGGTGTATGCCTGGAAATGCAGGAATTAGCAAAATAGCTAAATTTTACAAATTAAATATTGATGATAAAAAAGAAATACTAGATTTTTGTATTAAAAAAAAAATAAGATTAGTAATACCTGGATCTGAAGAATTTTTAGCCAAAGGAATAAGCGATTGTCTTAGATTAAATGGAATAAATGTTTTTGGTCCATCAAAAAAAAGCTCTTTGCTAGAATCTTCAAAAATTTTTACAAAGCTCATTTGTAAATTAGGAAATATTAATACTGCTAAATGGAAAATAATAAATAACTATCAAACAGCTTTAAAAAAAATAAAAGTATCGAAATTTCCAATAGTAATCAAATTAGATAAATTAGCGGCTGGTAAGGGCGTTTTAGTCGCTAATAACTACGAAGAAGCAAAAAAATTTCTAACTAAAGTCAAGCAAGGGGAAATTGGGGATAAAAGTTCTAAAATAATTATAGAAAAAAAACTTGAAGGAAAGGAAGCAAGTTTTTTTTATGTAGTTGATGGTAATAACTCTAGATTTATAGGAAGTGCTCAAGATTATAAGAGAGTAGGAAATGGTAATACTGGACTTAACACCGGTGGTATGGGTTGTATTTCTCCTTCTCCATTTGAAAACAAAAAAAATATTGAATTAATAGATAAAAATTTTATCAAACCAACTATTAAAGCAATGAACTATTTGGGTTATCCTTTTAAAGGAATATTATATGCAGGTCTAATGTTTACTAATTCTGATATTTTTTTAATAGAATATAACATTAGGTTAGGTGATCCTGAGTGCCAAGCTCTTATCGCACGTTTAAAAAATGACTTTTTAGATATATGTATTGCCACTGAAAAAAATAAACTCAANGATATNAAAATTANTCTNGATAATAAAAAAAGTATTTGCATAGTAATGGCAAGNAANGGATANCCAGANNANTATAAGNCAGGNTNTGNAATAAANGGNATAAAAAAANTAGNTAANAANNTNANNATTTATCATGCAGGCACTAAATTAGATAAAAATAAGAATATTATAACTAGTGGTGGAAGGGTACTCAATATAGTATGTAAAGATAAAACTTTAAAAAAGGCCAAGTCAAAGGCATATAAGTTAATAAAAAATATTAAATGCAATAATCTTTTTTACAGAAGTGATATAGGTAATTAATTTTTTTTTCTTAAATTTACAAAAAAATATTCAAATAGCTTTGAAAATTTTTCCTCCCCAATACCTCCATATATATCTGGTTTATATCCCTTAAAATTCTCATTAAATAATTTAATACCATTACCAGTTGGTAGATTATTATTATATAAGCCAAAATAAATTGAACTAATAAAGTATTTTGAGATAGCAAAACTGCAGTATGTGCATGGCTCAAGACTAGAATAAATTCTAAAACCTCTTAAATTATTAGTTTTTAATTTCTTTGCTGCTTTTTTAATTGCTAATATTTCTGCATGAGCCAGAGGATCATTATTTTGCTCAACTAAATTATGGGCTCTTGAAACAATTTTATGGTCATCAAAGATTACTGCTCCTACTGGAACCTCATTTTTATTTAAGGCTTTTTTTGACTCTTGGTATGCTACTTTTACTATTTGTGTTAGTTTCAATATAATTAATAATTAATATTTTTGTGTACTAATGAAGAAAAAACCTTTAATTGGATTAACGCTTGATCTAGAAAATAGTAAATCATATTCAAAGTTTCCTTGGTATGCTATTAGACAAAATTACTGCACTACAATCTCAAAAATGGGAGGTATTCCTCTACCTTTAGTATATGATATAAACTCTATAAACACAATGATTGAAAAATTAGATGGTTTCATAATCACAGGAGGAGCATTTGATATTAATCCCTCATATTTTTCTGAAAAAAAAAAATTTAGTACTATTATAACTAAAGATAAGAGAACAGATTATGAAATAAAATTATGTAATAAAATATTAGAAAACAACCTTCCATTACTCGGAATATGTGGTGGTCAACAACTTATAAATGTAATATATGGCGGTACTCTTATTCAAGACATAGACAAAGAAATTGAAACTAAAATAAAACATGAACAAACTAATCCTAGAAATCAGACTAGTCATAAAGTTAAAATTATTAAAAATACTTATTTAAACAATATAATTTCTGAAAATATAATTAAAGTTAATAGTGCACATCATCAAGCCGTGAAGAATATAGGGTTAGGTCTTAAAATTAATGCAAAAGCAGAAGATGATGTTATAGAGGGAATAGAAGACCCTAAACTTAATTTCTGTATAGGTTTACAGTGGCACCCTGAATTCCTAATAGAAGAAAGTGACAAACTAATTTATAAAGAATTTATTTCTAAAGCAAAAAAAAATGCTGCAAGATAAAATAATTCTTATTGCTCTCAATAAACCCAAAGGATTTATTTGCACTCATAGAGATGAGTATAATAGAAGAAAAGCTATTGATCTAATTCCAAAAAAAACATTAAAAACAATCAATGGGAAAATTCATTCAGTAGGAAGGCTCGATTATAATTCTCAAGGTCTATTATTACTTACTAATAATACTAAAATAAAAAATTATTTAGAGTCTCCATCAAATAAAATTATAAGAATTTATAAGGTTAAAGTTCAGCAAATTGTAGATATAAAAACTATTAAAAAAATTCAAAAAGGTTTAATTATTAATAATATGAGTTATAAAGTAAAAGCTATCAAAGTGATTAGTACAACTAAATCTTATTCATGGGTGCTGATAAAACTTGAAGAAGGTAAAAATAATCACATTCGAAAAGTTTTTCATAAACTAGGCTTTACTGTCAATAAACTGATAAGAATACAATACGGACCTGTAAAATTATCATCACTTAAATCTGGTAGTATGAAATTTATTAGTCCCTTCAAACTTAATTTAATAAACCTATGAAAATAACAACAGGTAAATATAAGTTTAAACAAATCAAATCTATTAAAAATAATAAACTTAGACCTACCACTAATAAAATAAGAAATGCTGTATTTGATATTTTAATTAATAGGTATGCCCTTACAAAATGGGCAAAAGATGGACATTTATTAGATGCTTTTTCTGGTACTGGTATTATATCATTAGAAGGATTTTCTAGAAATATTGCTAAAGCTACCTTAATTGAATCTGATAATCTTATATTTAATAATCTTAAAAAAAATATTAAAAATTTTAATCTAGTTGAAAAAGTGATACTAATTAATTCAGATTTTTTTACTCTTAAACTATCCAGAAGTGAATATTCTTTAGTCTATTTAGATCCGCCATATTTAAGTAATTATACTAATTTGGCAATAAATAAAATTTTAGATGAAAAATCTCTAAAAAAAAATGCAATAGTAGTATGCGAAACAAAAAAAAATCATCAATATTCTAATAATTTATGTAAACATATTGAGATAATAAAACAATACGGAAACACAAGTATCACTTTTTTCAAATTTGATTAAATCCTTCCAAATAATGATTCAACGTCTTTTAATTTAAGTTCTACAAAAGTTGGCCTACCATGATTGCACTGAGAAGAATTAGGTGTTTTTTCCATTAATCTTAAAATTGAGTTCATTTCTTCTATATTTAATTTTTTTCCTGCTCTAATACTATTATGGCATGCTATACTAGATAATATTTTTTCAATACTAGAGTCGTTTGGATTAATTTGACCTAGTCTATGTATTTGTTCTTGTAAGTCTTGAAAAAGGTTATTTACATTAATTTTACCTAAAATAGCTGGAATCTCTCTTACTATTAAAGCATTCTCACCATAATCTTCGAATTCAAAACCAAATTCATTTATTGCTTTCCTATTTCGCAATACAAGTTTTTTACCCTGATCTAAATAAATTATTTCAGGTATAAGAAGTACTTGCCTCAAAATTTTTCTTCTATGATAGTTTTTTTTTAAATTCTCTAAAACTATCCTTTCATGGGCAGCATGTTGATCTACTAAAATAAGGCTATCTTTTGTTTGAGCCACAATAAACATATTATGAATTTGCGCCTTTGCATGGCCAAGTTGATACTGATAATTATTTATTTGATTTTTTTGTTGATCATCAAATAGTTTACTTACTTTTTGTTGGCCTTCTTTAAATAAATCTTCTTTGTTACTTGTAAAGTTATTATTCAAATCTATTTGTACATTTTTTTTAATTTTATTCATCAAATGCTTTTCTGCTTCAATTGAAAACCTTAAACCCATTTTTTCAATCTTATTCCTTATTATTTTTATTATTGAGGAGTTAATAATATTTCTGTTTAATATTCTAACTTCTGCTTTTGTAGGATGAACATTGATATCTAAATAATTAGAATTTATATCTATGTACAAAATAACTACAGGAAATCTATTTCCAGCTAATAAACCAGCATAGGCTGCTTTAATTACTCCTAATAATAATCTATCCTTAATTATTCTACCATTAATAATAATTGTTGTTAAATTCCAATTAGACTTATTATAAGTAGGAATACTTGCAAAAATTTTAATTTGATAATTAGGATATTTTTTTTCAGCATAAAAAGAGCTTTTAATAAAACTTTCTCCATAAATTTCAAAAACTCTCTTATCTAGTCCTTTAATATGATCTCTACCTATAAGTTCAAATTTAACTTTATCATCTTCTAAAAAAATAAATGTTATTTTAGGATTTGTTAAAGAAAATTTTTTAATCAAATTCTTAATAGCCAATCTTTCAGAGTTTTCTGATTTTAAAAACTTTTTTCTTACAGGAAGATGTTTAAATAAATTTTCTACCTTAACTATAGTTCCTACATTACCTTTTGATGGTGCTAAACTAACTTTTTTTCCATATGCTACGTTTAATTTAAATGCCTCTGGAAAGCTTTTACTCCTACTAATGATAGTAAACTCTGAGGCGTTGCTAATTGAATTTAATGCTTCTCCCCTAAAACCTAATGTTCCAATATAATTTAGAGACTCATTTTTCAATTTTGAAGTAGTGTGCTTATCAACTGATATTTCTATATATTTTTTATCAATCCCATTTCCATTATCTGAAACTATAATTTTAGATACACCTCCTGATACAATGTTAACACTAACTCTAGTAGAATTGGCATCAATAGAGTTTTCAATCAGCTCTTTGACTACTGCAACAGGCCTCTCAATAACTTCCCCTGCTGCAATTTCATTTATTATATTCAAAGGTAAAAGTTTTATTTTATTCATTTTCTATTTAATATTTTTTTTATTCTTAATTTAACTTTTTCTACTGCTGGTTGATTAAAAGGATTAATTTCAATTAATTTACCGATTAAGGCTACCTCTAAGAGTAAAGTAGTCATGAGGTTTATAGCTGAGTCAAATTTATCATTCTCTAAATAAATAATTCTTACTGGAACCCCTGCTTTCTTTAACTCAATGGCTGTAGACTCTCCCATTATATTTAACAATTCTCCTATCTTCATATCTTTCAAATAAGCGGGTAGCAAATTATGTTTATTTTTAATTTTAAAATCTTTATACCTTTTTTTGGGAATTATTATTGTAAAAATTAAATTTTTAGGTCCATCTAACCACATCTGTAGTTGGCTATGTTGATCTATTGCTCCTGTTGCAGAAATAAGATGTAAGCCTTTTCCATTTTTTCCTAATGATTCAGTCCATAGCTGCTTAAACCACTTTCCAATATTTATAAAACTGTCTATATAAACTAAAAATACATGACCTACATATTTTTTTTCATTAATTATCTTTGCCATAATTGAGATGGATGTATTACTAGAGTGATTATCAACTGCAAGATTTCTTTTAAAACTTTCATCTACTAATTTTTTCAATTCAATACTATTAACGCCTGATAAATGTAAAGGTAATAGGCTCGTTAAAGAAAAACATGAAAACCTTCCTCCTATACTTTCATCATGATCTAAAACATCAATATTATTTTTAATAGCAATTTTTCTTAACGTTGAATTTGTTTTATCAGTAATAATTATAGTATTTTTAATTAGTTTTTGTTTATTTTTGGACTCACTCAAAATTATATCAAATAAACTTAAGACTTCTAATGTTTCTCCTGATTTGCTTACTACTATAAGTCCAAAGGAATTTTTCCTATTCCTTTGAAAATATTGGTTAACTGTATAAGGATCTAAATTTTCTAAAAATTCAATATTATTTTTATTAAATATACTCATTAACGCCTTGGTGCCTAGGCTAGAACCTCCCGTCCCTATTAATAAAAATTTATCAGTGTTTTCAAATTTTTTTTTAGATTTTTTTAAATTATAAAAAACTTCTTTATTATTAGAAAACTTAAGAAAGCTAAACTTTGAATAGTTTTTATAAATATTTTTTTTAATTTGCACCAATTTTTTATGATGATTTTTAACATCCTTACTATTTGCTAATCTTTTCCATTCATTTGATTCATTAAACATAAGTAAGTAATTAGTACTATTTTAAATTTGTAGCCTCGGTGTTTAATATTTTTTTTAAAATTCTCTTTTCTTTTAACTTTTTTTTATTTTTAAATTTATTTTTATCTTGTTTAGAAATTTTTTTATTAGCCAAAATATCATCTAACCTCATATCCTCGTTATCTAAATTTAAGCTACTATTATCTACTTTTTTTTCTGATTTAGGAGGTCTTAATTGCATATCCGGGGGCATTTCTAAAGGTGCTTTCCTTGAAACTGAAAACTGATTATTTTTTTTTTTTACAACTCCCATCTCCATAAGTCTCTCGTTAGAACATGAAACGATAAATAAAAAAATAATAAAGTGGAAAAAATAATATAAAGAATTAAAACGCATTTTTTTTATAGAAAATATTATCTATTAACAAAACTACTACCCCTAAAGTAATGAAAATATCAGCAAAATTAAAAGCCGGCCAATGCAAATTATATATAAAAAAATCAATAAAGTCTATTACTCCTCCAAAATAAATTCTGTCTATAGCATTTCCTAATGCTCCTGCAGCTACTAAACATAAACTAGTACATAACAGTTTTTTTTCTGAAAGAATAGCTAACAATATTAATAAACTACCAACCACTAATGAAAATATTGAAAAAAAATACCTACCTAATAATCCTCCTTCACTTAACATGCCAAAACTTATACCTGTATTTCTAACAAAAACTATGTTTAAAAGAGGAAATAATTCTATATCATTAAAATTATTATTTAGCATTATTTTTGAAATATAAACCTTTGTACATTGATCAAATGAAACTAAAAGGATTACTAGTAAAATAATTTCAAATAAGCGAATGTTGTAAAAAGATTTAGACATCATTTTTTCTCAACACTAAACTACATCTGTCACATAAACCTTTATTCGATCTTACTTCTTTCTTAAACTGCCAACATCTCAGACACTTTTCATAATTACTTTTATACACAAAAACTTGTATATTCTTTTCATTATTAATGAATGATGAAACAAAACTATTATCAATATTTTGATCAGAGTTTGCCACCTTAAAAGACGAAATAATACAAATATTATCCATTTCTATATCCTTAATTACTTTCAATATATTATTTTCTTTTGTGACTAGTAACACATTAGCTTCTAAACTTGAACCTAGTTTTTTATTATTTCGGGCAATTTCTATGGCTGCATTTATAGTTTTTCTTATCTTTTTAATTTTTTCCCACTTTTCTAAAATATTGCTATTTTCCCATACTGTATCAATATCTTTATATTGTTTTAAATGGATGCTCTCTATATTCTCTAATTTATATTTTTGCCATACCTCTTCCATAGTATGACATATAACTGGAGCATACCATTCAGTAAGTTTTTCTAAAATTTTAAATAAAATTTTTACTTTATTCTTTCTAATTCTATTATCTATATCATTACAATATAAAACGTCTTTGCTAATATCAAAATAAAATGAGGATAAATCTACTGAGCAAAATTCAAATAATACCTTGTAAAAAACATGAAAAGTATAATCTTTTAAAGATTTTTTTCTTATACTTTCAATTTGATACAACCTTGCAAGTATAAACTTATCTATTTCTTCTAACTTGGAATATTCAAATACATCATCAAAATTTGAATGCTGAATATTTCCTAATAAAAATCTAAATGTATTTCGTATTCTTCTATAATTATCATTTAAATTATTTAAAACCTCTTCTCCTATTTTCATATCATCAGAATAGTCAGTGGTAGCTACCCATAATCTTAAAACGTCTGCTCCTGATTTTTTTATTATATCCTCAGGGTTTATGACATTCCCTAGGCTTTTAGACATTTTTCTTCCTTTTCCGTCTAAAACAAAACCATGAGTAATCACACTTTTATAAGGGGCTCTTCCTCTTGTTCCACACGACGCTAATAGAGATGATTGAAAAAAGCCTCTATGTTGATCTGTCCCTTCTAGATATAAATCAGCAGGCCAATTAAGCTTATTTTTTTCTAATACAAATGCATGTGATGAGCCTGAATCAAACCATACATCTAGTATATCTTTTACTGCATAATAATCATGAGGGTCATAATCATTTTCTAAATATTTGTAAGGATCTTCTGACAACCAAACATCAGAACCTCTTTTCTTAACATCTTCTATAATTCTTTGCATTACTTTTTTATCTTTAAGTGCTTCTCCAGTTTTTTTATTTACAAATATAGTAAGTGGTACCCCCCATGCCCTTTGTCTCGAAACACACCAATCTGGCCTATTTTCTACCATACTATATATTCTATTTTTAGAAGACTTAGGTATCCACTTCGTATTTTCAATGCTTTGCATAGCTTTATCTTTTAAACTATTTTTATTCATACTAATAAACCATTGAGGAGTTGTTCTGAAAATAATAGGCTTTTTTGATCTCCATGAATGAGGGTAAGAGTGAGAGTATTCTCTTACGCCTAAAAGACTATTGAACTCCTTTAACTTTTCTATAACTATTAAATGTGCTTTAAAAACATGAATACCTCCAAATATAGGAGTACCTTCCTTATAACAGCCATCGTCTTTTACTATATCTTTAACTAATATATTGTTATCTAATGCTAAGTAATAATCGTCTTCTCCATAACATGGAGCAATATGAACAAAGCCCGTACCTTCATTCTCTTCTACGAAATCTCCTCTTAACAATGGAACGTCATAATCATAACCAATTTCTGAAAAAGGATGCTTGCAAGTAATATTATTCAGCTCTTTTCCCTTAATTACTTTCAAAATTGTAAATTTTTTAATATTGCACCTTTCACAAACTTTGTTGAGTAAAGACTCAGCAACCATATATTTTTTATTTATAATTGTATTAGTTTCTGCATCTAGTACCTTAAATACACAATAGTTTATAGAGTGTCCAAATGCTATTGCTCTATTACCTGGAATTGTCCAAGGTGTGGTAGTCCATATGACTATAGAAGTGTTTTCTAAAAAGTCAGAAGAGCTTTTTTTAATATTAAAAGTAACATAAATAGAAGTTGAACTAATATCTTGATACTCAATTTCTGCTTCAGCTAACGCTGTTTTTTCAATAGGTGACCACATAACTGGTTTCGAACCCTGATACAAAGATCCATTAAAAAAAAACTTACTAAATTCTTGCAAAATAATTGCCTCGGACTCATAATCCATAGTGGTATAAGGTTTATCCCAATCTGCTAAAACAAATAATCTGATAAAAGAGCTTTTCTGTTCTTCTATCCATTTATTTGCAAACTCTCTGCACTCATTTCTAAAGTCTTTGATATTAATATCTTCTTTCTTTTTTCCTTTTTTTCTATATTGCTTTTCTATTTGCCATTCTATTGGTAAACCATGACAATCCCATCCTGGAACATATAAGGCATTATAACCTTCAAACTGCATAGTTCTATTTATAATATCTTTTAAAATCTTATTAGCTGCAGTTCCTATATGAATAGGACCATTTGCATAAGGTGGTCCATCGTGTAATATAAATTTTTTTTTGTTTTTTGAATTTTCTCTTAGTTTATCCCATAAACCTATATCTTTCCAATATTTCAACATTTTTACTTCCTCTGTAGGAAGCTTCCCTCTCATACCAAAATCTGTTTTGGGGAGTAACATAGTTCCATTATATTTGTTATTATCACTCATTTTTATTCCTTATTTTATCATAAGTTATTTCTTTACTTAGTATTCCTTTTATTTCCTCACAATCTTTTTTCATCCTATTAATTAAGTCCTTATCACTACTAAATCTTTCTTCATTTCTAATTTTTTCAACAAATATTACTTTAATTCTTTTTTGATATAAATTGCCAGAGTAATTAAGTACATAAACTTCTAATATTTCTTCTTTCCCATTGTAATGTGGCCTTGTACCAGTAGATACAGCACTCATCCTTAAATTTTTTTCTCCTTGTATATGTACCCAGCATGCATAAATACCACTTTGTGGTGAAATTTGATATAAGTATTTAAGATTAGCTGTAGGAAAACCTAATTTCCTTCCAAGTGCCTTTCCTCTAATTACTTTACCCTGAACTTCCCAATTATAACCAAGGATATTATTAGCTTTTCTAATATTACCTTTTTTTATTGAGTCTCTAATTAATGAAGATGAGTATATATTATTTTTTAAATCTGCCTTTTTCTTTAGAGCTATAACCCTAAAACTTTCCTCTGTTTCATATTGTTTCAATAAATTTATATTTCCTTCTCTCATATATCCAAATCTAAAATCATCTCCAACTATAATATTTTTAACGTTCAATTTTTTTATTAAAAATTTAAGTATAAAATCCTCAGCGGTAATTTGACTAAACTTTTTAGAAAAACTTATTAATAACAATGCATCTATTCCTAATAATTTTAATTTTTCATATTTAGTCCTAAATTTAACTATATTTTTTTTCCATTTTTTTGGATTTATAACTTTTACAGGATGAGGTACAAAAGATAAGACTGCTATTTTAGAATTATACAAAACTTTATACTTAATTAATAATTCTAATAAATGCTTATGTCCTTTATGAATGCCATCAAAATTTCCTACAGCAATACTATAATTATATTTTTTAATATCCTCAAAATTATTTCTTTTAATAATCATTTTTAATAATTTAATTAAATAATATATTTTATATTAATTTCCATCTTACTTGTTCATTGTTTTCATCAATAACTACTCCTTTATCCTTCAAACTCAACAAATTTGCTAGTATAGATTTTTCTGCTGCTGGCCAGAGTCTTTTGTCAGTTGTTTTATAAAATTTACTAACCATCTCTTTTATTGTTGATTGATTTTTAGATAATTCATTTTTAATTTGAGTTTGTCTCATTAACCTATGGGCTATTAAAGCCTTGACAAATTTCTTTGGTTTAGTAATTGGTCCACCATGAGTAGGATAAAATATTTCATATTTATAATTTATAATTTTTTTTAAACTTTTTAAATAAGCTGTCATATTTCCATCAGGAGGAACAATTACAGTTGTTGCCCATCCCATTACATGATCACCTGTAAATAAAATTTTATTTTCTTCTAAACCATAGCACATATGATTTGAGGTATGCCCTGGAGTATGTATTGCTCTTATTGTCCACCCTTTTCCTTTTACTGTATCTCCATCATTTAAATAAACATCAGGCTTAAAAGTTAAGTCATGTCCTTCTTCAAACCTAGTATCAAATTTTTTTCTTTTATATGGCCCGAAGCCAAATGTAGTACACTCTATATTTTCTTTAATAACCATTGCAGCTGGAGAATGATCAGCATGAGTATGAGTTATAAGAAGTTTTACTTTAGTAGCCTTTCTGATGATGTTTAGTAATTTTTCAATATGCTTTTCTTCTAAAGGACCAGGGTCAATTATAGCCAATTCATCTTTACCTATAATATAAGTTCCTGTCCCATAAAATGTAAAAGGGCTAGGATTTCTAGCTAACAACCTTCTAACATTGTTATCTATAGTTTCAATAGCATCATAATTGGCCTTAAAATTTTTATTATAATAGTTTTTCACTTCTAAAAAAATATGTTATTTATGAAATTTTTTATATTTATTAATTACTTTAATTTAAGTAATATTACTATAGTTTTATGGAAAAAATAAATTTTAGACCAACTAAGCCTAAAGATGCCTCTACTTTAATAATCATTAAAAATGTTAAAGAGAAAATCTGTGTGCTTATGGGTCAAAGATCAATGAAATCGAAATTTATGCCTGGTATTTTTGTTTTTCCAGGAGGAGTAATAGAAAAAGATGATTCAATTGCCTTTAAATTTTTTAAACTAAAAGCTAATAAAGCTATTAACCAAAAAGCACTTAAATCTTATTCTAATATACATAGTCAGTCCTTATTACTTGCTGCCATAAGAGAAACTGCTGAAGAAACAGGTCTTTATTTAGCAAAAAAAAAAAATAACCTTAATAAGTCGTTTATTAACAGTGATAGCACTTGGTATGATTTTACAGAAAAATCTTATATTCCTAGCACAAATAAATTATTTTTCTTTGGAAGGGCCATTACTCCATCAAAATTAAAAATAAGATTCCATGCTAGGTTTTTTTTAGCTTTTTATGACGATTTCATTGGAAAAATTAAAACAAACGGTGAATTAGACAATATAGGATGGCTTTCCTTGAAACAAGCAAAAAATAAAAAAATTGCCGATGTAACAGAATTTATGCTAGATGAGATTATTAAATTAAATAAAGATTTTTCTGATATATCAAATAAAAAAGACTTCCCAATGTTTACTTGGAGAAATAATAAACGTTGGATTAAATGGGATAAAATTAATAATTTACAGAGATTTAAATGAGAAGTACTTTTAAAGAAAAACTACACAAAGGACTTTATCAAGAAATTGAAATAAAAAAAAAGATAATAAATAGAAAATCAAAGTATCAAAAAATAGAAATATTTGATACTTTTACTTATGGAAAAGTGTTAGCTCTGGATGGCATTATTCAGATTACAGAAAAAGATGAATATGCTTACTCCGAAATGCTTGTTCATCCTGCTATGCAATTTTTATCGAATAAAGTAAAACGTGTCTTAATAGTTGGAGGAGGAGATGGAGCAGTAGCAGAGGAAGTTCTCAAATATAGTTTTATAAAGAATATAGATTTAGTAGATATTGATAAAGAAGTTGTTGAGTTAAGTAAAAAATATTTTAAAAATATTAATAATAATTCTTTAAATAATAAAAAATTAAATATATTTTATGAAGATGCTTTCAATTTCATAGATAACTCTAAAAATTTATATGATTTAGTCATTGCTGACAGACCAGACCCTGTAGGAGCAGCAAAAAGTTTGTATAAAACCAATTTTTATAAAAAAATTAGAAATATCATGTCTAAAAATAGTTTAGCTATATTTCAGAGTGGAGTACCNTTTTTACANAAAAAAGAATTAAAAGAANTNANAAGNGANATAAAAAAANANTTTAAANATTCTGGNTNTTTTNTNACNGTAGTTCCTTCTTATATTGGAGGNTATATGGCANTAGTATGGGCATCTNATAANNATAATNTANNTAAGACANANAATAATGCTATTTANACACAAATATNAANACTNNATANTTTAATAAAGATATTCTNCAAGCATCTTTTGCNATACCNAANT
Source organism: Alphaproteobacteria bacterium TMED62 (assembly GCA_002170595.1). Taxonomy (GTDB): domain Bacteria; phylum Pseudomonadota; class Alphaproteobacteria; order TMED109; family TMED109; genus TMED131. The sequence goes on along the minus strand of NHDP01000008.1, from coordinate 18,768 downwards.
TTATAAAAGANTAAATTAAATTAATCTAANAAAAACTCTTTTATTTTTTTNATNCCATTAAAATTTGANTGATAAGATANAATNTAAGANCCNGC
>NHDP01000008.1:0-18668 GCA_002170595.1 Alphaproteobacteria bacterium TMED62 | reverse complement strand
ATATTCTTANCNTATCACCTATNNTNAGNTNNTTAGANAAACTATAAAGNTTTTTTTNATATAAAATATCATGNCTATCNCATGANGGNCCAGCAATGATNTATTTNATTTTTTTTTCTTTTTTNNCTTTAGNAANNTCTATTNTATATTTNATNGCNTCTCCNTCAGTNTCAGCCAAACCACTATACCTTCCTACGTCAAGATATAACCATTTTATATCTGAATTAATCATACTTTTAATCAATACTACTTCACACTCTAAAATACCAGCACTTGCAACTAAAAATCTTCCTGGTTCAGCAATTATAGTATTTGGCATTGCCTCTCCAAAATTCTTTTTTATCTCATTTAAAATACTTTTACTATAATTTTTAATATTTATTTTATTATTACTATAATCCACTGGCATTCCTCCTCCTATATTTAAAAAATCTAATTTAAAGTATTTTTTATAAAACTTTTTATATATTTTTGATGAAGTATTAATAGCTCTTGTCCAAGTATTTTTTAAAAGTTGTTGAGAACCAACATGGAATGATAGCCCTATAGGATTTAATAATAATTCCTTTGCCTTAATTAGTAACATTTCTAATTCTTGTGAAGAGCACCCAAACTTCTTAGAAAGGGGCCATTCAGCACCACCATTAGAAACTTGTAGTCTGCAATAAACATCAGCATTGGGAGCATGCTCTGCAATTTTCGTAAGTTCTTCTTCACAGTCAAAAGCAAATAAATTTACACCTAATTTAAATGCTTTTTTAATTTCTTCTGATTTTTTAATAGTATTTCCAAAAGATATTTTTTTAGGGCTAATATTTAAGTTAATACATTTTTTTACTTCACTAAAACTAGCACAGTCAAAATTAGAGTCTAATTCTCTCAATAACTCTAATATTTTAGTATTTGGGTTAGCTTTTACAGCATAATAAGGCTTTACTCCTCTAAACAACTCAGTAAATGCTAAAAGGTTTTTTTTAATTTCTGCTAAATCATATACTAACTTTGGTGAGGGACTAGTATTTTTATTTAACCAATTTATACACTTTTTTGTCAATTTTAGTTATTCCTCTTTTTATAATTTCTATTTTCTTCCTTTTAGGCTTTAGTGTTTTAATCAAATATTCACTTGCTAGCTCAGGATAAGTATTACCGCACATAAAAATATCAAATGCTATATATTTTCTTTCGGGCCAAGTATGAACACTTATATGTGACTCTGCCAAGACGGCAATACCCGTTATACCTAGTTCTTTTCCAAATCTATGCATATGTAAATGTAGAATTTTGGCTTTTGATAACTTTATAGCTTCTTTTATCATCTTTTTAAGTGGTACTATTTTATTAATAAAATCGCAGTCCCATAAGTCTATTATTATATGCGTTCCAGCAAATACTAAATTATTTTCTATTATGAAATGGTCTTTTGATATATTTTTGTTAGCATATTTTAATTTTTTACTTTTATCTAAAATACTCATAAGACTTACCTCTATTAAATGGTAGGGCTGGAGAGACTCGAACTCTCAAGGATTTCTCCGGGGGATTTTGAATCCCCTGCGTCTACCAATTCCGCCACAGCCCCAAATAATATACTGATAATTTTTAAACTTTTTTTTTATATTATTCAATATATTTTTTTTTATACAAATTAAGTTGTTTTTTAATACCTTGTCGTAATGTTAAACTCTTCATTTTTAAATGTTCAACTTCTTTAGGTATAGGATATTGAAATATTTCTGATATCATATCTCCCTGAGAAATTGCTCTTTTTAATGATTTATCTATGAAATATAACCAATTTTTTGTATCCTCCAGAGCTGAGTCATTTTTTATGGCTATGCCATGTCCAGGAATTAAAAAATTCCATGGCAAAACCAATTTATTTTTTAGTACATTAATCCATAATGGAATATCTGAGTCTGAAAAAGCTGCTGCTCTCCCTTGAAAAAGTAAATCTCCCATAATGTATGTTTTAGTATTAAAGTCATAAACTATTAAATCACCTTTAGTATGAGCGATACCTATATTTTCAATTAGAACTTTTCTATTACCTAGATTAACTTCTAATTTATCATTTATAAAGTTTATATTTTTTTCAGAGATATTAGAAAAATCAATATTATTTTCATTAAAGCCAAAATTTTTAATTAATAATTTATTAATTAATGGTCCTTCTTTTTTAAAATAAAAGTATTCTGTCTTGTCCATATAAATAATAGTTTTATTTTGAATATAAGCTTCAATTCCATATGCGTGATCAAAGTGTCTATGAGAGACTACTAAGTACTTTATTGGGTTTTCAGAATACTTTTGTACCTGCTTTATGAAATTTTCTGCAAACTTTTTTGAAGGACCAGTATCATAAACCAAAATAGCTTCACTACCTATAATAGCTACTTTATTTGCTATAGCTCCTTGATTAGTCTGATTTTGTTCCTCATTTTGACCATTATAAACTAAAACACCAGGCAAAATCTCATTTAATAAAATATCACTATTTTCTGCTATACTATAATTTATTACTATAAAAGTGAAAAAAAACGTTACTATATAAAACTTAAATACAAATGCTATCATGAAAAAACTTAAATATTTTATTTTTAATATAATAAAAAATACCATAAAAGTATCAAAGAATAAAAATTCTATAAAATTTCTAAGCTTATTTTCGTTTTTAGAGTCAATACTTATTCCTATACCTCCTGATATATTACTAATTCCTATGGTTTTAGCAAAAAAACAAAAATGGCTTTTTATAAGTTTAATCTGTACTATATTTTCAGTAGTAGGGGGGGTTTTTGGATATCTTATAGGATACTATTTTTGGGATATTCTAGGAAACTATATAGTCAATTTTTATAATGCTGATAGTGAAATAATGCTTTTAAAAGAATATTTTTCTAAATATGGTTTATTTATTATATTGCTTGCAGGTTTTACTCCTCTGCCATATAAAGTTTTTACTATTGGAAGTGGCTTATTATCATTTAACTTTGGTCTTTTCTTGATATGTTCTTTATTTGCTAGAGGATTAAGATTTATATCTTTATCTTATTTAGTATATAAATATGGTGAAAAAAGCTTATCTTTTGTGGAAAAATATTTTTATAAACTTACTTTATTTTTTACTATATTGATATTTATACTTTTTTTTATTTTTATAAATGCTTAATTTATTAGAAAGAAATTTATTCAATAAAATTTTAACAGTTATTGTATTAAGTACGGTACTTTTTTCATTTTTATTAGAATATGTTGCAAATCTTTTTCCCTGCAAACTTTGTTTATATCAAAGATATCTATGGATAATCCTTCTATTAATTTGTACTTTAAACATATTTAAGAATAATAATAAGAAATATGTTGAAATTATAATATTATTTTTATTAGGGGTTATTCTATCTTTAAGCTTTTATCACAGCGGTATAGAATTTGGTTTTTTTAAAAATATAGTTTCATGTAGTTCTGATAATAATATGGTGAATTCTATAGAGGAGTTAGATTATATCATTAGAAATACACAAAATAATAATTGTGCTTATCCTAAATTTCGCGTGTTAAATTTTTCACTCTCAAATTTAAGTTTTTTCTTCAGTACTGCTTTGTTTTTATTGTCCTTGAAAGCTTACAAAAAAAATATATTTAAATAGAATGCTCAAGAAAAAAATAAAAGAGATTATTAGAGTAAATCAAGCTGGAGAATTAGGTGCAGTTCAAATATATAAAGGTCAACTAGCTGTACTTAAAAATAAGCCAATTTCTAAAGATTTACTAGATATGTTAAAGAAAGAAAATAAACACTATGAAAAATTTAATGAATTAATTCTAACTTATAAAGTTAGACCTACAATTTTAAGTCCCATATGGAAAGCAGGAGCATTTGGGCTTGGAGCTCTTACAGCTATAATGGGTAAAAAATCTACTTTAGCTTGTACTGAAGCAGTAGAAGAAGTGATTATTGATCATTATGAAAAACAAAGTAAATATTTAAAAGGAAAAGACTCTAAACTTTGTAAAATTACTGAAAAGTTTTGTAAAGAAGAAAAGGAACATTTAGATTTTGCCAATAAACATGATACAGGTAAAGATTTATTGCATATAACTCTAAAAAAAGGTATTAAAATAATTTCTAAAACTGCAATAAGAATTTCTGAAAAAATCTAAAACTAAATACTAAATGACTCTCCACACCCACAACGGGCTGTTTCATTTGGATTCTCGAAGGTAAATCCTCTTTTAAATTGATCTTCTTTCCAATCAACTGTAGATCCAATTATAAATAGAACCGCACTAGGATCTATTAAAAAAGTTACTCCATTTTTTTTTATTATCTCGTCTTGACTATTACACTTAGACGCATGTACAACATTATAAGTCATACCTGAACAACCACCTTTTTGAATTTCAATTCTCAGCCCTATACTATTTTTATCTAAGTTTACTAACTCTTTAGCTTTTTCGATTGCTTTATCAGTAATATTGACTGTTATTTCTTTTGACATTTTACTCCCTATTACATTAAACCTAATTCTAATTTTGCTGCATCTGTCATATTATCTTGAGTCCATGGAGGATCCCAAGTTATTTCTACTTTAACCTCATTAACACCATTAATTAAAGAAACTACATCCGCAACTTTTTCAGGAATAGTTTGAGCTTCAGGACAGTTTGGTGTAGTTAAAGTCATTATTATATCAATATCATTATTTTCTTTAACATTTATATCATATATAAGACCTAATTCATATATAGAAACAGGTATTTCTGGATCATAAACTCCTTGTAACGCTTCTACTATATCATCCTTTAATTTTTCTTTATTCATATTATTAAAAATATTTTATTATGTCTTTTAAATTAAAAATAAAGTTATCTATATCTTCTTCATTATTATAAATACCAAAAGAAACTCTTAATGTAGTATCTACATTAAAATGTCTCATAGCAGGTTGAGCACAGTGATGTCCAGCTCTTATAGATATACCTCTATTATCCAATAAAAGTGCTACATCATGAGGATGACTTCCTTCAACTAGAAAAGACACTATACCTAATCTATTTTCAGGATCTCCTATAATTTTTATAAAATTTAATTCTCTAAATCTTTCACATAAAGTTTTAGTTAAAAATCTACTATGCTCAGTAATGTTATTGATACCTATATCTTTAATAAAATCAATTGCTGAGGACAAAGATATAGCTCCCACTATATTAGGAGTACCAGCCTCAAATTTATTTGGAATATCTGCAAAAGTGGCTTTATGAATTGAAACATAATCAATCATCTCTCCGCCTGTTTGATAAGGGTTTAATTTTTCAAGCCATTCTTGTTTCCCATAAAGAACTCCTATACCAGATGGTCCATAAATCTTATGACCAGATAAAACATAAAAGTCTGGTTGTATTTTTTTTAAATCAATTTCGATATGAGGTGCAGATTGACACCCATCAACTAAAGTAATAATTCCTTTTTGCCTAGCATATAAACATATTTCTTCAATGGGTAAAATAGATCCAATAGAGTTAGTGATATGTGGCAAAGATATTATTTTTGTTTTATTTGAAATATATCTCTTTAAGTCATCAAGAGCTATATTGCCTTTACTATCAGGCTTAAGTTCAACTATTTTCGCACCTGTTTTTTTTGCCAAAACTTGCCATGGAATTATATTTGAATGATGCTCCAAAGTACTTATTATAATTTCATCTGTACCCTTAATGATTCCATCTGCTAATGAGTTAGCAACTAAATTTATACCTTCTGTAGCTCCTCTAGTGAAAATAATTTCTTTACTACTATTAGCATTTAAAAATTTAGCTATGTTCCTTCGGGAATTTTCATATTTATCTGTTGCAATCTGACTCAATTTGTAAATTCCTCTATGTACATTTGCATAATTATTTTCATAGGTATGCTTAATATCATTAATAACTCTTTGCGGTTTTTGAGAAGATGCAGCTGAGTCTAAATAAGTAATACTTTTTCCATCTATTTTTTTATTTAAAATTGGAAATTTTTTCTTGATATCACTTATATCATTGATTGATACTACATTATTAAAATTATCCATCTTCATTTATTTCCTTAAAAAATTCATTAATAAAGTCTACAATTACACCTTCAGAATATTCAGTATTCAATCCTATTTCTTTAATAAAGGCATATATTAATAAAATTATTGCTTCGTCTTTTTTTATACCTCTACTTTGCAGATAAAAAAGACTATCACTATCTAGCTCTCCAAATGAAGCTCCGTGTTTACACTTTACTTCGTCTTCTAAAATTTCCAACTCAGGTTTTGAAAAAGATGTTGCCTTTTTATCAAGCAAGAGAGATTTAGAATAAAAACTAGCATCACTAGCTTTTGCATCTTTGTTAATACAAATTTTTCCATTAATAGAAGTTTTACTATTTTCCGCACTAATTAATCTCCACTTTTGATCACTTTTAGTAAGCTTTCCTTTATGAATAACCTTGCAAAAAATATCTGATTCATCATTTTTGCTAGACAAAATTAACCCTGAAACTTTGGCTATAGAATTTTCCTTATTTAAAAAAACTCTAATATCTTCTTTACTTCGTTCTCTATTAACAATTTTTAAGTCTAGCTCTGCATAATCGTCAATATGGCAATTAAATGACGATGTCTTAATTCCTTTAAATATTTTTTTTTGTAAGCTTGAAAATATTAATTTTGCCTTACTTTTAATAAATACTTCTTTTAAATTGTTAACCCATGAGTTTGTATTATAAAAAATTTCTTGAAAACAAGCCTTTGAGTCTTCTTCACATACAATAGTTACATATGGGTTTACTAACATCTCAGAATCTGCATTAGAAAAATAATGAACTATGTTAATAGTATCAGATATCTTTTTATTTTTTTCAACTTCAATTACAAAGCCCGCACTTAACAAACTATTTAAAGATATAAAGTAACTTGGTTTTTTATCTACATAACCTGATAGCCTTCGTTCAGCATAATCATAAGGGCTAGTATATAAGAGATTCTTAAATTCTGGGTTTTCTTTTATATACTCTTCCAAAGTAGAAATATTGATTCCTATTTCTTTTCTCAAAGATGAAAACTCTGAAGAATAATAGCCATCAATGAAAACTAAAGANTTATGAGTTTNATCAATTTCTTCNTTTAAAGTANGTAATGANTTTTGNTTTTTTAATAAAACCTTCCANTCAACATTTTTAATAGANTTGGTTCTAAAGTTTTTCCATTCTTCTATTTTAGTATCTGGTATTTCTCCACTGATATTCTCTATTATAGCAGAGTGATCTAACCATTTTTTTTCACCTGAAAAATTCCCATTCTTTGCTTTATTAATATATTCTTCTAAATACAATTAAATAAACTCCTTATAGCCTTTTTCTTCCAAAGCTTTTACTAAACTGTAATCTCCAGATTTAACTATTTTTCCTTCATTAAAAATGTGTACTTCATCAGGTTTTACATAGTCTAAGAGTCTTTGATAATGTGTAATTATAAGTAAGCTATTATCTTTATTACTATATTCAGATATTCCTTTGGCTATAATTTTTAAAGCATCAATGTCTAAACCAGAGTCAATCTCATCCAATATGCAAAACTTTGGTTTCATCATTAACATATGAAAAATCTCATTTTTTTTCTTTTCTCCTCCAGAAAATCCTGTATTCAAGTCTCTAGTAAGAAAACTAGCATCAAGATTTAACTTTTTACTAAGCTCTTTACATTCATTCAAAAATTCTCTTGTGTTTATATCCTCATCGCCATTATGCTTTCTAATTGAATTTAGTGCAGTCCTCAAAAAAGATGAATTTGCAATACCAGGTATTTCTACTGGATATTGAAAGGCTAAGTAAATACCTTTAGCTGCTCTCTCTTCAGGTTCAAGTTCAAGTATATTAGTTCTATTAAAAAGAATTTCTCCATTATTAATTTCATATCCTTTTTTACCGGCTATTATATTTGATAAGGTAGATTTACCTGAACCATTAGGGCCCATCACGGCTACTATTTTTCCTTTACTAATGCTAAGATCTAAATTATTGATTATGTTTTTATTTTCAACTGAAACAGATAAATTTTTAATTTCTAACACAATTAACCTACTGCTCCTTCTAGGCTTAGCTCTAGCAATTTTTTTGCTTCTACTGCAAATTCCATTGGTAAGTTTTTTAACACTTCTCTACAAAAACCGTTAACTATTAATGCTGTTGCATCTTCTTCATTAATTCCTCTTTGTCTACAATAATAAAGCTGTTCATCGCTAATTTTTGACGTTGTAGCCTCGTGTGCAACATCAGAACGNTCATTTCTTACTTTAATATAAGGTACAGTATGTGCTCCACAGTTATTTCCTATTAACAAAGAATCACACTGTGTAAAATTTTTAGAATTTGTAGCAAGTGGTAATACACTTACTAAACCTCTATATGTTTGTTGACCTTTTCCCGCTGAAATTCCTTTTGATACAATTCTTGAAGAGGTATTTTTACCTATGTGAATCATCTTAGTACCAGTATCAGCCTGTTGCATATTATTAGATAAAGCAACAGAGTAAAATTCTCCTTTTGAATTATCTCCTTTCAATATCACACTTGGATATTTCCAGGTAACTGCNGATCCTGTTTCAACTTGAGTCCAAGATATTTTAGAATTATTCCCTAAGCATGTTCCTCTTTTAGTAACAAAGTTATATATNCCTCCTACTCCATTCTTATCTCCTGGNTACCAATTTTGAACAGTAGAATATTTAATTTCAGCATTATCTAANGCCACTANTTCTACNACTGCTGCATGTAANTGATTTTCATCTCTCATTGGCGCTGTACAACCCTCAAGATAAGACACATATGACCCTTTATCAGCAATAATTAAAGTTCTTTCAAATTGTCCNGTATTTGCNGCATTTATTCTAAAATAAGTACTTAATTCCATAGGNCATNTTACATTAGGTGGAATATANACAAAAGANCCATCACTAAAAACTGCTGAATTTAAATTAGAAAAAAAATTATCATTNGTAGGAACTACGGTNCCTAAGTATTTTTTNACTAANTCAGGATGANTTTGCACAGCTTCTGAAAAAGAGCAAAANATAATACCCAACTTATTTAATTCACTTTTAAATGTAGTTGCNACTGACACACTGTCAAATACAGCATCTANAGCAACCTTNTGGCTATTTTTAATTCCAGCTAGAAATTCTTGTTCTTTAAGTGGAATACCTAATTTATCNTAAGCTCTCAGTAGTTCGGGATCAACTTCATCTAATGACTTTGGTTTTTCATCATCTGATTTAGGAGCAGCAAAATAATGTATATCCTGAAAGTCAATGTTGTCATATTTTAAGTTAGCCCATTCAGGAAGCTTATCTCCTCTTTTTTTCCACATCTTAAAAGCCTTTAATCTCCATTCTAAAAGCCATTTAGGTTCTTTTTTCTTTTTTGATATAAAATTAACTGTTTGCTCATTTAAACCCTTAGGAGCAAACTCTTGTTCAATATTTGTAGTGAACCCATATTTGTATTCACTGGCCTCTTCTACTAACTTTATAGTTTCACTTGTTGTCATTTTTTTACCTAAACCTATTTATAGTTAAACTTATTACTTTTTATGTCTTTTACTTTGATACCATCTAAAGTATTGATTATGGCTGTATTAACAAAACCCCATATGTTTTTCGTATTACATACATTAAATAGATTACAATTATTAGCATTTTTATTAAGACAATCTGTTAATAGAACTGGCCCTTCTATTGCTTCAATAAGCTCTCTTATAGATATATTAGAAAGATCTTTTTTTAATTTATATCCTCCATTAGCTCCTCTAAAAGGTTCTAAGAAGTTTTTTTTAACTAATCTTGAAAGTAATTTATTTACGGTGGCTTTTTTTAATTTAGTTTTTTCTATTATTTCTTGTGAAGACAATACCTCATCTTGACAACCACTAAAGGCGGCAATAATAGAAACGGCATAATCAGCAAGTCTAGTTACTTTAAGCATGAGTAATAATATAGACTATTTTAGTAAACTATCAAGAAAACAAATAATCTTGAATTGCTGCGGCAGCTTCTCTGCCTTCTCTTATAGCCCAAACTACTAAAGATTGTCCTCTTCTAGCATCACCGGCAGCAAAAATAGCTTTTTCTGAAGTCATGTAATTATTTGTGCTAGCTAATAAATTACCTCTATTATCCTTTTTTAATCTGGATTGTGAAACTAAACCATCATGTTTTGGGTGAATAAAACCCATAGCTAAAAGAACTAAATCAGCTTTAATGAAGAAATTTGAATTCTTAATNGGTTTCAAAGAAGCATCTAATTTGATACAGTTCAATCCTTTTACTTTGCCATCTAAAGTCTCAAAGGATTCAGTCATTACTGACCAATCTCTTATTGCCCCCTCTTCTTGAGATGAAGAAGTCCTAAGTTTATGAGGCCAGTAAGGCCACGTTAAATCTTTATTTTCTTTTTTTGGTGGCATTGGCATAATTTCTAACTGTATAACTTTTTTAGCTCCCTGCCTAAAAGATGTTCCAATACAATCCGAACCTGTGTCTCCACCTCCAATAACAACTACATTTTTATTTTTTGCATTAATTTTAATATCATTTTTTTTTATTTCTCCTGAGACTGCTTTATTCTGAAAAGGTAAAAAATCCATCGCGGGATATATACCTTCAACGTTCCTTCCAGGAATATTTAAATCTCTAGCGTCTTCGGACCCAATAGTTAAAAGAATAGCATCATAATTCTTTTTAATTTGTTTTAAAGTGATGTCTTTTCCAACGTCTACAGAGGTTTTAAATACAACACCCTCTTTACTCATTTGTTCTATTCTTCTATCAATTAAATACTTTTCCATCTTGAAATCGGGAATTCCATACCTTAGCAGACCTCCAGCCTTATTATTTTTTTCAAAAACTGTAGTTTTGAATCCATTACGAGCAAGTTGCTGAGCTGCAGCTAATCCAGCCGGACCTGAACCAATTATGGCAACATTTTTATTGATTTTTTTTTGAGCAATTTGCGGCTTTATCCAATCATTTTTCCATGCTCTATCAATAATAGCACACTCAATAGTTTTAATTGTAACAGGTGTATCATCAATATTTAATGTACAAGCGGCCTCGCATGGTGCAGGACAAATACGTCCAGTAAATTCAGGAAAGTTATTTGTAGAATGCAAAATTTGAATAGCTTTTTTAAAGTCTCCTTCATAAACAAGGTTATTCCAATCAGGTATAATATTATTTACAGGACAACCTGAATGACAATATGGTATTCCACAATCCATGCATCTTGAAGCCTGATTTTTTAATTCATTTTTGTTTAAAGGTTTAGTAAATTCATTAAAACTTTTTAATCTTTGCTTAATATCAATGTACTTACGATCTTTTCTTTGGTGATCTATAAAACCTGTAACTTTTCCCATAACCTTAATTATCCTTTCTTTCGTAACTTCGTACTACTAATGTTATGTCCATTAGAAAGTGCTCTTTTATAATCTATCGGAAGAACTAGTTTAAACTTTTTNAANGAANTTTCAAAATTACTTAAAATTNTAAAAGCNTTTTTGCTGTTTGTATGCTTAAAATGTCTGGTTAATAAGTAGTATAATCTCTCAGCATGATAACTCAGCATNTTTGAATTTAAAAANTCATAATTNAAAAATTTTTTGTTTAACTTTTTTGTATTCTTAATATTTAAAAGTTCAATTAATGAAAAATTACATTTTTCGTTAAATTTGTTTTCTTTATCTAGTATATAAGCTAAACCTCCTGACATACCAGCTCCGAAGTTTTTACCTGTTTCGCCTAAACATACCACAACCCCTCCTGTCATATACTCACATCCATGATCTCCTAATCCTTCAACTACCGCCCATGCACCGGAGTTTCTAACTGCAAATCTCTCTCCTGCAATTCCTCTAAAATAACATTCTCCTGCTATAGCTCCATATAAAACTGTATTTCCAACAATAATACTTTTTTCTGGAATTATTCTAGAGTCAACCGTTGGTTTAATAAAAATTTTTCCTCCACTTAAACCTTTACCCACATAGTCATTGCCTTCTCCCTCTAAATTAAGAGTGACCCCGTATGAAGTAAAAGCTCCAAAAGATTGTCCTGCTGTTCCCACTAAATTAATTTTTATACTATCTTCTTTCAATCCCTCATGACCAAATTTTTTTGCCAAATGACCAGAAAACATTGCACCAAGTGATCTATCTGTATTGTAAATTTTATCATTAATTATTAACTGTTTTCCTTTTATATAATTATTATTAAAAATTTTTATAAACTTTCTATCTTTAACATTCTTAACATTATGTTCTTGTTTTTGTGTATTGAACACATCAACTCCTTTTTTTCTTTTTGGAGCATAGAAAAGCTTACTAAAATCTAAACCTTTACTTTTCCAATTTGAAATAGCTTTGTTGAATTGTAATTTATCCGTTCTTCCTATAATTTGATCTAATCTTGTAAAACCCATTTCTGCTAATATTTTTCTAACTTCTTCAGCAATAAAAAAGAAAAATTTAATNACATTATCTGGTGTTCCTTTAAATTTTTTTCTTAATTCTGGTCTTTGAGTAGCAATACCAACTGGACAAGTATTAAGATGACATTTTCTCATCATTATACATCCTATTGATATCAATGGTGCTGTAGAAAACCCAAATTCATCTGCCCCCAATAAAGCTCCTATTATNACGTCCCTGCCAGTTCTAAGTCCACCATCAACTTGTAAAGCTATTCTACTTCTCAAGTTATTCAATACTAAGGTTTGCTGTGTTTCAGCTAATCCTAATTCCCATGGTGATCCTGCATGTTTTATAGACGTNAGNGGGCTAGCTCCNGTTCCTCCTTCAAAACCTGAGATNGTTATATGATCNGCCTTAGATTTTGCNACTCCNGCTGCTACAGTTCCTACTCCTATTTCAGAAACTAATTTTACAGAAATTCTTGCTTTAGGATTAACATTNTTTAAATCAAATATTAATTGAGCCAAGTCTTCAATAGAATATATATCATGATGTGGAGGCGGAGATATTAGACCAACTCCAGGAGTTGAGAACCTTACGTCGGCTATTACTTGATCAACTTTGTGACCNGGTAACTGNCCTCCCTCTCCTGGTTTAGCTCCTTGAGCTATCTTAATTTGTATNTCTGTACTATTGACTAAATACTCAGTAGTAACACCAAATCTTCCAGANGCNACTTGTTTAATGGCACTTTTTAAATTATCTCCATTTTTTCTTAATTTATATCTATCTCTTTCTTCTCCTCCCTCACCTGTATTAGATCTACCACCAAGAGAATTCATAGCGATAGCTAATGTAGTATGCGCTTCTCTACTAATAGATCCAAAAGACATAGCCCCAGTGGAAAAACGCTTTACTATATTTTCTGCTGACTCCACATCTTTTAAATTGATTTTCTTTTTTGCTTTTTTTATAGAAAATAGACTTCTGGGGTTTAATATACCCTTCCTATCTCCATTAATATAATTTGCATATTCATTATATTTTTCCTGACTATTAGACCTTATTGAATGTTGTAAAGTACTTATAGAAAAAGGATCCCAAACATGATCTTCGCCTTTAATCCTATAAGCATATTCTCCACCTACCTCTAGTTCATTTATTTTATTAGCTTTATGATTTAAAGCAGTTTGATGTCTTTTTTTTGCTTCTATAATAATTTCTTCAAAACCAGCACCCTCTATCAATGAAGAAGTTCCTTTGAAATAATCGTCAATAAACTTTGAGTTTAATCCAACTGCATCGAAAATTTGGGCACCGTTATAAGATTGATAAGTGGATATACCCATTTTTGACATTACTTTTAAAATTCCTTTACCTACAGCAGCAAAATAATTTTTTTCTAAGTCTTTATAATTATTTTCTGAAATTTGTTTGTAATCTTTTGCAAGTTTTTTTACAGTTTCTAATGCCAAATATGGATGAATTGCCTCCGCTCCATAACCTGCTAATACACAAAAATGATGCACTTCTCTAGCTTCACCAGATTCTGCTATAATGCTGCACTCTGTTCTTAATCCTTTTTCTATTAGATGATGATGAACTGCAGAAACTGCTAACAATGAAGGAAATGCAACTAAATTAGAAGAAACATTTTTATCTGATAATATTAAAATCTTAACACTCTCATCTCTTACAAACTTTTCGGCTAGACGAGTAATCTTATTTAGCCTTCTAGATATAGTGCTAAAANNATCATTTTTATCAAATAATATATCTANTCGTTTATTTTTAAAATTTTTTTTATCTTTTATNCCTAATTCATTTATTCTTATTAGATCATCACCATTAAGCAAAGGTTGNTTAAGAAATATTCTTTTTTCATCATCTAGATCTAGATTCAANAGATTAGCTCTAGAACCCAAATAAGAATACAAACTCATTACTGTCTCTTCTCTTATAGGATCAATAGCTGGGTTTGTAACTTGNGCAAAATTNTGCTTAAAATANTTATAAAGNAGTTTTTGCTTTTCTGATAATATGGCNACTGGAGTATCNGTNCCCATAGAACCNGTAGCTTCAGCCTTATTAGCTAACATTGGTTCTATTAAAAACTTCGTATCTTCTTCAGTATATCCAAATACATTGAGATAAAATTGAATATCCGAAATCTTTTTACNTTTTACTGTTTTTCTAAANCTTATTTTGTCTAANGAGACTAAATTTTTGNCAATAATTTTTTTATAATTTTTTTTATTAATTATCTGTTTCTTTAACTCTTCATCTTTTATAATTTTTCCTGCCTCTAAATCTACCAAAAGCATCTTACCTGGCCTTAATCTAAATTTTTCTATGATTTTATTTTCAGGAACTCTTAAAACTCCCATCTCAGAAGATAAAACTATTCTATCATCATCAGTGATGAAATACCTAGCAGGCCTTAAACCATTTCTGTCCAGCGTAGCTCCAATTTGTTTCCCATCTGTAAAAGCCACCGCCGCAGGGCCATCCCATGGCTCTGAAAAAAGAGAGTAGTATTGATAGAATGCTTTTTTATCTTTACTCATTAATTTAGAATTTTGCCACGCCTCTGGTATTAATAACATCATAGCCTCAGCAACGCTATATCCACCCATAACAAGAAGTTCTAATGCATTATCAAAACAAGCTGAATCAGATTGCCCATATTCAATTAAAGGCCATATACTCTTTAAATCTTTTCCTAATACCTTACTTTTCATTTTCAATTTTCTTGCGTTCATCCAGTTAACATTACCTCTTACGGTATTGATTTCTCCGTTATGACAGATCATTTTAAATGGTTGAGCAAGNTCCCAAGAAGGAAACGTATTAGTAGAAAATCTCTGATGAATTAAAGCAAAGTTACTTTTGAAATTTTTTTTATTTAAATCTAAAAAATAGTTTCTAACTAGATCTGATAACAACATTCCCTTATAATTAATTGTATTATTAGAAATTGAACAAATACTAAATCCTTGAAGCAAATTGTATTTTTTACTTAGAAAACTAATTTCATTGCTGATAACTTTACCTGCTATAAATAGTTTCACGTTTAACTTGTCATCAANTATTTTTGCTTTTTTACTCTTTATAAAAAATTGCTCAATTAAAGGCTCACTATTTTGCATAACTTTAGATAAAACTTTATTGTCTACTGGAACTACTCTTCTGTAAAAAACNTCTAAATCATATTTTTTAAATACATTTTTAATAACTTTTTTACANTTAAGAAATANCTTCTTTTCTTTTGGAAAAAAAANCATGGCNACNCCATAGTNACCAAATGTAGGAAGTTTTATTTTAGACTTCGATANTAATTCTCTGAAAAANTNATCCGGAATTTGTGTTAAAATNCCGGCTCCATCTCCAACCGACTTATCTGCTCCTACTGCTCCTCTATGCTCTANATTTNCAAGCATTTCTAGACCNTTATTTACTATCCCATGAGATTTNATTCCCTTAATGTTTGCTACAAANCCTATGCCACAAGCATCGTGCTCATTTTTAGGATCNTATAANCCAATTTTGTGTTGTCTAACCTTTTTCATCTGTTTNTTNTNACCATCATAAAGTTNNATATATTTATAAACTAGGAAAAAATTATCTAATTACTAGTATTAATACGAACTAAGATTATAGTAACAGTTAGAAAAAAATCAATTTTAATAAATAATCANACTGCTTAAAATTTANGCAANTAAAGAAAGTANCTATTGCATNTATTTACAAGGCCATTGCTTACTAATAAATTCNATTAAATAACTATTAGCTGAATAAGATCTTAATTTTCCATCTTTTTNTGCAGCATTTAAAAAACCTTCTATGATATCTATGGTTTTNATACCTTGTAAATTAGCTGTTAACTTTTTATTTATGTTGGCATTTTTTTTATTTTCATAACATAAAGTAAGCATAGTCCTGCCTAAAGTTTGGATCATTCCTTGACATTTNCCCATATTAAACANCATTTTTTCATCTACAGGTAAAGAATAGTTTTTATTNACCCACTGATAATAATTANTACAAATTTTATAAANTTCATAAGCATTTATATCTTTAGCTTTAACTAAATTNATANTCATTTGAAAAATAAAAATAATTAATATAATTAATTTTAAAATATTATTTCTTAAATNCATCTCTNAANCCACCAATTACAATAAACCAATATAATCTCAACTTATTTAAAAAACCTTTTTTCTGTTTAAGANTTTTGTATTTTTCTATACCACAGCTAGTTTTTATTTTTAGCATCAGATTTAGGAAGTAAATCTATACCACTCCCCCCCCATGGATTACATCTTAAAACCCTTAAAACAATAAATTTTAANGCTCTAAANGTATTNTATTTTTTNAAAGCTTCTAAAGCATAATTNGAACAAGTAGGATAAAATCTGCAGTTACTNCCTAAAANTGGAGACAAAAAAAACTGATANAATTTTATTATGTAAATAAATAAATATTTTANCATGGTTCTAATATTTGCTTTNTAGTACTTATTAAAAATTCTTCTACTGACATATTGTCTATGTCTTTGCTTCCTAATCTTCTTACTGCAACGGTATTATCATTTTTCTCTTTTTCACCTATGATAACAATAATGGGAATTTTATTATAGCTATGTTCTCTAATTTTATATCCTATTTTCTCATTCCTCAAATCAATTTCTGTTTTAATATTATTATTATTCAACAAATTAAATAAGTCCTTCACATAATCATTACACTTCTCCGTTACGGTTGCAATAACTACTTTTATAGGGCTTAACCATAAAGGAAGGTTGCCAGAATAATGTTCTATTAATATCCCTATAAACCTCTCTAATGAACCAAACAAAGCTCTATGTATCATAACCGGCTTTTCTTTATTACCTTCACTATTTATAAAATTGCAATCTAATCTTTCAGGTAAATTGAGATCAATTTGCACAGTACCACATTGCCAATCTCTTCCAATTGCATCTCTTAAAACAAATTCTAATTTAGGACCGTAGAATGCTCCTTCACCCGGATTCACTTCGTAAGGCAAATTTAAAGATTTAATTGTACTTAATAATGCCGCTTCTGATTTATCCCAAATTTTATCACTACCAACACGTTTTTCTGGCCTATCAGAATATTTAATTACAATTTTGTTAAATCCAAAGTCATTATATATTTTAATAATTAAATTACATAATTTTATACATTCTTCTTCAATTTGTTGTTCAGTACAAAAAATATGAGCGTCATCCTGAGTAAAAGCTCTTACTCTCATTAAACCATGAAGAGCGCCTGATGGCTCATATCTATGTACTTTGCCAAACTCTGCAATTTTATATGGTAAATCTCTATAACTTTTTATCCCCTGTCTAAAAACTTGAATTCCCCCAGGGCAATTCATTGGTTTTATTGCATATTCTTTATTATCTTCTGTGACAGTGGTAAACATATTATCACCAAATTTCTCCAAATGTCCTGATTTTTGCCACAAGCTTTTGTCAAGTATCTCTGGGGTATTTATCTCAAAATAACCTGCTTCATCTTGTTTTTTTCTCATAAAATTTATTAAATTTTGAAAAATAGTCCAACCTTTTGGATGCCAAAAAACTGCTCCAGGCGCCTCTTCTTGAAAATGAAATAAATCTAATTGTTTTCCTAAATTTCTATGGTCCCTTTTTTCTGCTTCTTCTAACATATTTAAATATTTATTAAGATCAGCTTCATTTTTCCAGGCTGTCCCATAAATTCTTTGTAACATTTTATTTTTTGAGTCACCTCTCCAATAAGCTCCAGCTACTTTAGTAAGCTTAAATGGTCCTATATGTTTTAAATTTGGCAAGTGAGGACCTAAACATAAATCAACAAAATCAGTATTTTTTTGATTGTATATTGAAAAGTTATCTTGCTGCTTAGACCTTTCAATAATATCTATTTTATACTTTTCATTTTTTTTATTAAACAAACTAATAACTTCTTTTTTAGATTTATATGACTTTTCTATATCATTTCCACTAGATATAATTTTTTTCATCTCTTTTTCTATAGATGGTAAATCTTGAGTTGTTATTGGTTTGCCTAACTCAAAATCATAATAAAAACCATTTTCTATTGTAGGTCCAATTGCAAGTTTAACATCAGGAAATAAATTCTTTAGAGCTTTAGCTAAAACTTGAGC
>NHDP01000007.1 GCA_002170595.1 Alphaproteobacteria bacterium TMED62 | reverse complement strand
GCAACTATAAATAAAAAAACTAGTCCTGCCGTACATAAATTATTTAAATTGCTTTCATCATCTATTAACTTAGGATTAATAATAGATAATGGATTACCTGGTTTTTTTACTTCATGATGATCAATTATAATAATCTCAATTCCTTTATCTTTTGCATAAGAAATAAATTCTGCATCATTAGTACCACAATCTAAAGCAATCAAGAATTCTATGTTTTTGCTGAAAAAGTAATCTATACTATTTTTACTTATACCATAACCGTCTTTAATTCTATTAGGTATGTATACCTCAACTTTAACTCCAATATATTCAAAGTACTTGTATAATATAGCCGAAGAAGTTGCTCCGTCTACATCATAATCACCCAACAATCCTATCTTATTATTACTTGATATATTTTCTATTACTATTCGTATAGCATTACTCATATTTTTTAAAATACTTGGATCAGGTAAATTATTTTTTAATGTAGGATTTAATATATACTCTAAGTCTTTATCGTCTATATACCTTCTTGCTAGAATGTTTGCTATTGTCTCAGGTAAATCAAAAGTAGATGTAATTTTTTTCACTAATTCTTTTGAAGGTTTTTCGTAAATCCAATAATTACCATTTATTGATTTATCTTTTTCAATAAAGCATTTAACATTTTGCATTATTATTTTTTTAATTTGAAGTTATGTGATGCTCTTATTGTCCTTACTGTTCCGGTAGAAGACCTCATAACTATAGACTCTGTAATAGCTCTATTTCCAATAACTTTGACTCCCTTAAGCATCGATCCATCAGTAACACCTGTTGCAGCAAACATAGAGTTATCAGAGGCCAGATCACTTAATAAATATTTTTTATTCAAATTATTTATACCTAACTTTCTAGCCCTTATTTTTTCATTATCATTATAAAACTTTAATCTTGCCTGCATTTGGCCTCCAATACATCTCAATGCAGCAGCCGCTAATACACCTTCGGGAGCTCCACCTATCCCCAAATACATATCTACACCTGTATCAGGATCAGCAGTGGCAATTATTCCAGATACATCTCCATCAGAAATAAGCATAATTCTTGCTCCAGCTTTTCTACATTTAGCTATAATGTCCTCATGCCTAGGTCTATCTAAAATACAAACTACAATATCACTGACTTCTTTTTTTAAGCCTTTTGCTAAGTTTTTTATATTTTTTTCTGGTTCTTCATCAATATCAATTATGCCTTTAGGAAGGTTTCCACCAATAGCTATTTTATCCATATAAACATCAGGTGCATTTAAAAACCCGCCTTTTTCTGAAAATGCTATTACAGTTAAGGCATTATTACCTCCAGTAGCACAAATAGTAGTTCCTTCTAATGGATCTAAGGCTATATCTACTTTTGGACCTTTCTTAGTCCCTACTTTTTCTCCTATAAATAACATCGGGGCTTTATCTCTTTCACCTTCACCGATAACTACTTCACCGTCTATATCAAGAGCATTTAAAGATTCTCTCATAGCTTTAACTGCAGCTGCATCAGCTTTTTTTTCATCACCCAGTCCTATCCAACTACTAGCAGATAAAGCAGCTGCTTCAGTAACTCTTACTGCCTCTAAAGCTAAATTTCTTTCTTTAATTTCTATAGTTTTTTTTATCATAAATTATTCTCTATTCTTATAANNTTAACTTTTGTCTTTACTTTATCAATTTTCTCAATTTTTTTAATAGTTAAAACCANNTGTTTTTCTAAAANATTNTGAGTAACAAAAATTAATTGTACATAACCTGAAATTTTATTTTCTAATTGAAACATAGAGCTTATAGAGATTTTCTTTCTTTTAAAAAAGCTGGTAATATCAGCTAATACACCTGGTTTATCTAATACTCCCATTCTTAAATAAAACTTACCTTTTCTTTNTAACATATTAGCTTTTTTATNAGAAACAGTTTTTTCATTACTTAATTTTCTTTTTTTATAGTTATCAAAACTTATAATATCGGAAATAACAGATGCAGCAGTAGGTTTTTTTCCTGCACCTTTTCCAATGAGAAGGTTTTTACCAGACATATCTCCATCTATAATAACAGCATTTAATTCATTCTTTACTTTTGCAAGTAAGCTAGACTTAGAAATTAGGCAAGGATGNACTCTTAATTGTATAACTTTATTTTTAATNTTAGATATCCCTAATAATAATATTGTATAGCCTAATTTATTTGCCATTTCTAAATCTATATTTGACACTTTAGCAATTCCCTCTATGTATACATCATTAATTTTAAAATTTGATGAAAAAATTAAATTTGTTAATATTACTAATTTATAAGCAGTATCATTTCCGCTAATATCATCATAAGGATCTGCTTCNGCAAATCCCTCATTTTGAGCNTTTTTTAAAGCAGTTTCAAAAGTTAAATTTCTTTCGTTCATCTTAGATAAAATATAATTACAAGTACCATTTAATATGCCANATATATTNGTAATGTTTTCNAATAATATTCTATTTTCTAAAACGTTAATAATCGGAATAGCACCAGCTACAGCTGCCTCATAACAAATATTTATATTATTTTTTTTTGCTATNTTAGATAGCTGTTCTCCGTGAACAGCTANTAAGGCTTTATTTGCNGTGATCAAATGTTTTTTTTTTGTAAGACTTTTTTTAGCGATTTTTAACGCTAAACCAGAGGGTCCTCCTATTAATTCTACTATTATGTTTATATTNGGAATATCAATAATATCTAATGGATTACTATACCAATTATATTTATTAATATTAAAAGCTCTTTTTTTATTTTTATTTTTTGCTGANATACCAAGTATGTTTATATTNANATTATATTTTTTTTTTTAATAAATTTTTTTTATGCTCTATAGTTTCAATAACACCAGTTCCTACAGTTCCTAAGCCTATTATTCCTATATTTAATTGCTTAACTATCATTTANAAAGTTAAATTATTTTTAATATTTCTAGCTGCTTGNCTAATTCTTTGCTCATTNTCTACTAAACTTATTCTTACNTGTTTATCTCCATGAGAGCCAAAACCTATNCCTGGTGAAACAGCTAAGGACGCTTTTTTNAGTAATATTTTAGAAAAATAAATACTGCCTTTATGAATAAATTTTTTTGGAATTGGAGCCCAAGCAAACATAGTAGCATCAGGCTTTGGTATATTCCAGCCGACCCTATTCATAGATTCTATTAATACATCTCTTCTCTTTTGATAAACCTCTCTAATTTGATCAACATGCTCCTGAGAACTATTTAAAGCCGTAGCAGCTGCTACCTGAATTGGCGTAAATGCACCGTAATCTAAATATGACTTAATTCTTGCTAAAGCTGATATTAAAATTTTATTACCACTAGCAAAACCTATTCTCCAACCTGGCATGTTATGAGATTTACTCATTGAGGAAAATTCAACAGCGATTTTTTTTGCATCCTTAACTTGCAAAATAGAGGGGGGGGGGTTTTGATTAAAATATATTTCTGAATATGCTATATCTGATAAAATCCATATNTTATGTTTTTTGCATATTTTCACTAACTCTTCATAAAAAGCTAGTTCCACTATTTTAGTAGTAGGATTATTTGGATAATTTATAACAATAGCTTTAATTTTANTTTTGTATTTACTTATANTTTTAATTAGATTCTTTAAAAACAATTCTTCTTCTGTCATTTTTATTCGCTTNACTATAGCACCTGCTATTAAAAAACCATATGGATGTATNGGATAACTAGGNTTAGGTACTAATATAATGTCTCCTTTAGAAGTGATTGCAGAAGCTAAATTAGCCAGGCCCTCTTTTGATCCTANAGTTACAACAACTTCATTTTGATAATTAAGTTTAACCCCAAATCTTCTTTTATAATAATTACAATGTGCTTTTCTTAAGCCTAAAATNCCTTTAGATACTGAGTATCTATGTGTTTTACTATTCTTAANAGTTTCAATTAATTTGTCGACTATATGCTTAGGAGTTTTATTATCTGGGTTTCCCATGCCTAAGTCAATTACATCTCTGCCTTTTAGCCTTTCCTTAGCTTTTAATTCATTAATCTCAGAAAAGACATAAGGTGGTAATAAAGATACCCTTTCAAACTTAGTTTTCATAAATCATGATTAATCAGAAATAAAAAAAACTTCTACTCTTCTATTTACTGCCTCTCCAAATTTTTCAACTTCTTCCTTTAATGGCTCTAAATCTCCTTTTCCAAATATTTCAATTTTAGCACCATCAAAACCTTTATTGATTAACATATTTTTTATTGTTCGAGCTCGAGATATAGAAATTTCCATATTTTTTCTTTTTCCAGTGACTGTTTCACTTCCTGTTTTAGATGCATGTCCAACTAACCTTATTTTTTTAATATCATTAAATTTTACTATTTCCAGTAGTACCTTGTTTGCTGTATCATCGGGTATAATTGAATTATTAGAAAATTGAATAATAGCAACTTTAGTAGCTTGTTCATTGTCAAATGACTTGTCTATCACCGGTTCTCTAATATCAACAGGAGGATCTGATTCTAATAACATTTTTGTTAGTTTAAATCTAATATTTTTTCTAACTGCTAGTATTGCTGTAATATTTTTTTTCTTAATTATATTGACTACATTATCAATTGTATTTTTTTTATCAATTTTAGATAAACTAAGATCATTATTTATTTCTGCAAATTCTTCTTTATTTTCTTCACTATCAAAAAATTCTTCATCTATTTGTCCAAAATCAGGTTTTTCCTGAGGAATATCGTTTATATCTGGGAATACTTCTTCTACATCTAAGTTATTATCCGAAATTTTTTCTTCATTTTTTTCATTATCTCCTATGTCTTCAGATTGATATTCATCAGAAAACAACCAATTTTCAGTTTTGTCAATAATTGAAGATACATCGAAGTCAGAAACTGAAGAACAACTTATCATTAAAAAAGACGTAATTATTATTATTAAGTTTTTAAAGTATAGTTTCATAATAACATATTAAGGCCAGATTGAATGTTGATCAAGCCCTAACTCTTCTGGAAGATTAAAGATCAAATTCATATTTTGAACTGCCTGACCTGAAGCACCTTTTATCAAATTATCTATTACAGATAATAATATAACATAATTCTTTTTGTTATGTTGTAAAATACTTATCTTACAGATATTACTACCAACGACGTCTGAAATTTTAGGTAGCTGGCCTAATTTATTAACTTTAACAAAACTTTCATTTTTATAATACTTTTTAAGAGATTTGTGTATAAGTTCACTATTTCCTTTTAGATAAATAGTACTAAGAATTCCTCTGTTAATGGGTATCAAGTGTGGTGTGAATATTATGTTTACTTTCTTTGAAGTTTTATCATAGATATAATTTTCTATCTCAGGAATATGCCTATGATTTCCTCCACCATAAGCCTTAAAAGAGTTATTGTTTTCGCAAAACAATAAATTCTGATTTATATTTCTACCAGCTCCAGATATACCTGATTTAGAATCAACTATAATATCTGCCGTGGATATTAGTTTTGTTTTAAGTAATGGTAATACCGGAAGTAATATTGACGTTGGATAACATCCAGGACATGCAATATTCTCAGAATTTTTTATCTTAATCTTATTTAATTCAGTTAGACCATAAGTAAATTTTTTTATATAATTTGGGTTTTCGTGTTTCCCATAATATTTTTCATGCAATTTTATATTATTTATTCTAAAATCCGCCGATAAATCAATAACAACAATATTTTTAGGTAATAAATGTATCAGTTTAGCCAAGTTGCCACTAGGCATACATGAAAAAATAACATCTATTCCAGAAAAGTTTGCATCTTCAAAAGTTTTAATTTTAGGAAGATCAGTGTGAGAAAAAGAAGTAAATATATCAGATATATATTTTCCTTTACTTTTATTACCTATAAGTAATTTTATATTAACCTTTGGATGCTTATATAAAATTCTAATCAATTCATGCCCTGTGTATCCCGTAGGACCAATAACAGCAACATTTAAATTTGCTTTGAGAATAGATGATTTTTTTTTTGAAACCATTCTATATTAAAGAAATTATCTTTTACTAAATTGATAGCTTCTTCTTGCTTTAGCTTTACCGTATTTTTTTCTTTCTACAACCCTTGAGTCTCTAGTCAAAAGCCCTTTACTTTTTAAATTTTTTCTTAAATCCGGTTCAAATTTTACAAGAGCTCTAGTAATCCCATGTCTGATAGCTCCAGCTTGTCCGGATAACCCACCTCCTATTACAGTACATGTAACATCAAATTCTGACTTTCTATCAGAAAAGACTAAAGGTTGGTTCAGCAATATTCTATGAGATTTAGAAGAAAAATATTTATTTTCATCTTTTCCATTAATCTTTATTAATCCCGTTCCCCTTTTTAACCAAACTCTCGCTATAGACGCCTTTCTTTTTCCGGTAGAATAGGACCTACCCATAGAATCAACTTTTTTTTCATTTTTTTCTTGTTGTGTGCTATTTATTTGCATAATTTTTTCCAGCTATATTTTTTTTGCTTAATGATTTAAAGTCAATATTTTCAGGTTTTTGTGCATCATGAGGGTGTTTATCTTCTGAATAAACGTGTAGTTTTTTAAACTGTTCTCTGCCTAAAGTACCTTTTGGTAACATTCTCTTAACTGATAACTTCACTAGTTTTTCAGGATTTTTACTATTTAAAATATCTTTGTACGTGGTTTCTTTTAAACCTCCTGGATACCCAGTATGTTTATATAGTACTTTTTGCTCTAGTTTATTACCTGTCATTTTGACATTTTTAGCATTTATAATAACGAAGTGATCGCCACAATCTATATTAGGGCAATAATTACTTTTATGTTTACCCATTAATCTAGTTGCTAAAAAAGATGAAAGTCTACCCAATACTAGGTCAGAGGCATCAATAATATACCACTTTTTTTCAACACTTTTTTTATTTACCCAAGTTGTTAACATATTTTTTACAAATAAATATAGATATACGCTTTATTAAAAATAATCAATAGTTTATAATATTTTTTTTACTAAAGTTTGCAATGAAAAAATGTCTTTAATAAATACCAAAGTTGAAAAAAATAATATTTATACTATAGAACTTAATAATCCAACGAAAAGAAACCCTTTATCGCTAGAATTAATTAAGTCTTTGCAGAAAGAATTTGATAATTTAAAAAAGAATAAACTTATAAAAGTAGTTATTATACAAGCTAATGGACCATCCTTCTCTGCAGGACATGACTTAAATGAAGTAAGGAAAGCTGGAAAATCAGAGAAAAAACTTCTAAATTTGTTTAATGCTTGTAGTAAAATGATGTTGTCAATAAGGTACTTACCTCAACCTGTAATAGCTTGTATAGATGGAATAGCAGCAGCTGCAGGATGTCAATTAGTTGCTAGCTGTGATCTTGCTTTTGCATCAAAAAACTCTTTTTTTCAAACTCCAGGAGTAAATATTGGACTTTTTTGTTCTACACCAATGGTTGCAATATCTAGAAAAGTGTTGATAAAAGACATGATGTATATGCTGCTATCTGGTGATAAAATTTCAGCCTTAGAAGCAGAAAAAATTAGGCTTATCAACAAAGTTTTTATAAAAAAGCACTTAAAAAAAGAAGTAATGAATATTGCGATTAAAATCACTAGAAAATCAAATCAATCTATCAAAATTGGAAAAGAAGCTTTTTATAAACAACTAGATATGAATATAGAAAAGGCATATGATTATACTTCTAAAGTTATGACAAAAAATATGGGCTTTAATGAAGCTAAAGAAGGTATCCAAGCATTTATTGAAAAAAGAAAGCCTAACTGGAAAAATTAGTGGGTTTTAAAAATAATATAAATTACGATGATGAATTTATTAAAGAAATTCTATTGAGTACTAAGACTATAGCTATTATAGGCTTAAGTGAAAAAGATAATAGACCAAGTAATTTTGCTGCTAAATATTTAAAAAACAGAGGTTATAAAATTGTTCCAATAAATCCAGTAACAAAACAAAAGTATATTATAGGAGAAAAAGTTTTTAAATCTATTACGGAACTAAATTTTGTCCCTGATATGGTTGATTTATTTGTTAAAAAAGAAAAAATATATGCCTTTGTAGAAGAAGCAATTAAAATTAAAACTAAAACAATATGGTTGCAACTTGGATTAATTGATAAAAAAAGTGAAAAAACTGCAAAGAAAGCAGGCATCAAATTTATAATGAATAGATGTCCTAAAATTGAATACGCTAAGTTTTCAGGAGAACTTGGTTGGGCTGGCATAAATTCTAATATTATTTCTAATAAAAGATTTTTATTTAAAAATGGTTAAGAAAAATAAAACATATGGTTTTGCAACTAGAGCTATTCATTCAGGGGCTGCACCTGAACCTATAACTGGAGCTAGAAATATACCTATTTATCAAACTACTTCATATGTTTTTAAGAATACAGAGCATGCAGAAAGATTGTTTAAATTAGAGGACTTTGGTTTTATCTATAGCAGGCTTACTAATCCTACTGTTTCAGTTTTAGAAGAAAGATTAGCAAATTTAGAAAATAGTAGGGCTGCAGTAGCATGCTCTTCAGGTCATGCATCTCAACAATTAGTATTTGCGTCACTATTAAATAATAACGATCATTTTATAGCTTCAAATAAACTTTATGGTGGTTCAATTAATCAATTTAATAAAACATTTAGAAAATTTGGCTGGGATTGTTCTTTTGTAGACCCTGACAATATTTTAAATTTTGAGAATGCAATTAAAAATAATACAAAATTAATATTTATAGAAACATTATCGAATCCTGATGGTTCAATTGTAGATATTGAAGCTGTAGCGAAAGTAGCAATTAAATATCATATTCCCCTTGTAGTAGATAATACTCTAGCTACACCCTTTCTTCATAACCCGAGTGATTGGGGAGCTAATATTATAACTCATTCTTTAACTAAGTTTATTTGTGGGAATGGTACCAGTATGGGCGGTATAGTAGTAGACTGCGGAAACTTTAATTATCTGAAAGATGAAAAATTTCCTAGTTTAAGTGACCCTGATCCTTCTTATAATAATATTATATTTTCAGAAACTTTTGGAGATTTTGGTTTTGCCATGAAAGTTAAAGCTGATACTTTAAGAGATCTAGGATGTACTCTCTCTCCTCAAAATGCATTTTATATATTAAATGGAATTGAAACCTTAAACCTTAGAATGAGAAAACATACTGATAATGCTTTAAAAGTAGCAATTTATTTGCAACAACATCCAAAAGTAAGTTATGTATCTTATGCTGGTTTAAAGAATAATAATTATTACGATTTAGGAAAAAAATATTTTCCTAATGGCCCTGGATCAATTTTTACTATAAGACTTAAAAGTGGTTACAAGGCTTGTGTGTCTATGGTTGAAAATGTAAAATTATTTTCTCATGTAGCAAATGTAGGAGATACTAGAAGTTTAATTATCCATCCCGCATCTACAACTCACAGTCAACTATCTGATAAAGAGAAAGTAAAAGCAGGTGCTGGCCCTGACGTAATACGTTTATCGATTGGATTAGAAGATATTGAAGATATTATTATGGATTTAGAAAATTCAATAAAATAATTATTCTGCTCTCCAGATACCCTGTTCTTTAGCTATAGATCCTCCATCTATTAATTCTATAAACCTGTCTGGTTCCAAATTAACCCAAAATACTAGGCATCCATCCAAAGCTGCAAAAACGTACCATTCATTTCTATCTAGCAAAGTGAGCAAAATAATCTTATCTGCTATTAATTCTTTTTCATCTTTAGAAAATTTATTATAATTTTTTATAAAAGAGCTTCTTAAAGAATAATTTAATTCAATTTCATTAAATAATGGAAAGTAACTTTTTGCTTCTTCTAACTTTGAATCAAAGTTTTGACACTCATCAGACAAAAGACTATTAAAACTTATAATAATAAATAGTAGCTTAGCTATTAAATATTTTTTAAGATTAATTATATAAAATTTATGCATGAAAAAAATATAATAATAAAAACCAAAGATGGCAATTTAGATTGTAGAGTTTTTATAAATAATAATATCAATGCTCCTACTATTATTTTTTATATGGACGCTCCAGCAATTAGAGAAGAATTAAGAAAAATGTGTAGAAGAATTCTAAAAAATGGCTATAACGTCATTCTACCAAACCTATTTTACAGAGTTGGAACTGAAAATAATTATCCTTTTAATCAAAAACTATATAAAGAATCAAGAGAAGAATTAAAAAAAATGATAACTACTATGAATAATACAACTAATGAAATGATTGTAGATGATACAAAATATATAATTAATTTTATTGATCATAATTTTAAAAATAATAAAAACATTGGTATTGTCGGGTATTGTATGAGTGGTAGATTTTTAGTTTGCTGTGGAGCATACTATGCAAAAAAAATATCAGCAATAGCCTCTTTTTATGGTGTTGGTATTTTAACCAATAAAACTGACTCTCCTCATTTACTTGCTGGTAAAATAAAAGGTGCTTTATATTTAGCTTTCGCGGAAACTGATGTATGGGTTCCAGAAAAAGTAATAAGAAAAATAAAGATGATATTTTCTAAACTAAAAAATTGTAAAATTGACATCTACCGTTCAACTGAACATGGTTTTGCATTTCCAGAAAGAAATACTTATATAAAAGAAGCTGCAGAAAAACATTGGGATAAATTACTAAATTTATTTGATAAAAA
This sequence comes from Alphaproteobacteria bacterium TMED62, assembly GCA_002170595.1. Taxonomy (GTDB): domain Bacteria; phylum Pseudomonadota; class Alphaproteobacteria; order TMED109; family TMED109; genus TMED131. Next base: position 60,473 of record NHDP01000007.1, on the reverse strand, counting down.
CCTTAAAAAATAGTAATTCTCTAGTAGGGTTAAATAATTGAACTGTATTTGTGGTCGGTGCGGCAGGATTTGAACCTACGACCCCTAGTCCCCCAGACTAGTGCGCTACCAAGCTGCGCTACGCACCGTTAATAACTTTTTTTATTTTGCTTAAAATATCTTCAATTTTTTCATTTGTTGACAAAGTGCCAAAAAAATTTCCTTTTTTATCAAATAATAACATTTGAGAGCTATGATCAATTGTGTAATTACTTTCATCTAAATATATTTTTTTTTTGTATACATGCATATGTTTCAAAAAATTTTCTATGTTATTACTAGATCCTGTTATTCCTATTATATCTGAATTAAAAGTATTTAAATACTCCTTTAGATCTAGAATTTTATCTCTTTCTGGATCAACCGTTACGAAATAAAACTTTACTAACTTACTGTGATCTTTTAGTTTATTAATTATTTCAGAAATTTTCACTAAAGTAAAAGGACAAACATCTGGACAATTTAAAAATCCAAAAAACATTAAAGATGGATGATTAGAAAAAAACTTACTATTAAAATTTTCATTTTTATGTGTTATAAGATTATATTTTTCTACTTTTTTTGATAATGATAGTTTATCTACTTTATCTTTGTTTAAAAAACTAAAAAATACAGTTCCCAAAACTAAAGAAACAATAAATAATATTATGATTTTAATAAGTTTACTTTTCACTTATCAATATATTTTTAGCTTTTTTTAAATAGTGACTTATATGTTCCAGTTTGATATCTAATTCTTCAGAAATTTTAATACCTCCATCTTTTTTAATATCACTTATCTTGTTTTTTGATAGATATTTTTTTACACCTTTAACAGTATATCCTTCCTCTATAATTAAATTCTTAATAATTCTTAAGAGGTTTATTATATCTTCAGAGTATAATCTTCTTCCCCCTTTTCTCTTCAGCGGCTTAATTTGAAAAAATGATTCTTCCCAAAACCTTAAAACATGGGGCTTTACTTTTAATAGATTTTCTACTTCACCAATAGTTTTATATGCTTTAACATTTTTCATTTAATTATCCTTATTAATTTTATATTTTAAATGTTTTGAAAATTTACAATTAATAACTTTTCTTTCTGATACTATTGCCTCTTTACCTGTTTTAGGATTTCTTCCAATTCTCTCGTTTTTTTTTATTACCTTAAATGATGCTAAATTTGAAATTTTTATAATTTTCTGTGAAGTTATATTAACTTTAATTGAATTTAAAAAAAATTCTATAAATTCTTTTGCTTCTTCCTTAGAATAACCTAATTTAATATTAATTCTTTCTGCTAGGATATTTCTTGTAAAATTTTTTCTCATTTTTTTTTAAATGTTTTGTTTTGATATATTTCCAATAATTTTTTTTGCTATATCTTCATCGGCAAATTCATAAGCTATATCTATTGCGGATGCAAAGCCTAAAGCATCGGCACCTCCATGACTTTTAACTACTATGCCATTAAGACCTAAAAATAAAGCACCATTTCTTTTCCTAGGATCCAATTTATCTTTCAAGGCCCTAAGTTTTTTGGATAATAATATAAAAGAAACTTTCCCTAAAAAAGAGCTTTGAAAAATATTCTTTATATAATTACTACATAATGTTGCTACTCCTTCAGCAGTTTTAAGAGCAATATTTCCTGAAAAACCATCACTTACTACAACGTCTGCTAATCCGCTTGTAATATCGTTCCCTTCTATATAGCCTATAAAGTTTTTAGATAAATAACTTTCTTTCAAGTTTTTTGCAGTTTCATTTATGTAAACTTTTCCTTTATCTGCTTCTGTTCCAATGTTTAAAATAGCTAACTTAGGTTCTTCTTTTCCTAAAACTACTTTTGCAAACTCAGATCCCATAATAGCAAATTGTACAAGGTGTTCATGGCTGCATTCAGTATTTGCTCCTAAATCTAGCATTACAAACTCACCTTTCTTATGAGGAAATGTAGCTGCAATAGCTGGTCTCAAAATTCCCTCCAACATCCTTAATTCTAGCTTAGCCATTGCCATTAAAGCTCCTGTATTGCCAGCTGATACTAAAGCTTCTACTTTTTTATCTTTTAAATAAGCTAACGCTCTTCCCATACTAGAACTTTTTCTTTTTCTTAATGCCAAAGTTGGCTTGTCCTCAGGTAAAACTTGTTCTTCTGTATGCATAATTTGGTAAGAGCCTATTAAATTTCTATATTTTTTTAAATATTTAGATATTAATTTACGGTCTCCAAAGTAAGTGTACTTAATGTCAGGATACCTCGTCTTACTTATAGAAGAAGCTTCAATTATAACTTCTGGACCCTTATCATTGCCCATAACATCAATGGCTATGTTTATATTACTTGTCATAAAGACTTAGGTAGTTTTGTCTTCAGTACTCTTATTCAATGAAATAATTTTTTTATTATTATAAAAACCACAACTTGCACAAATCTGATGAGGTAATTTTTCAGCTCCGCAATTAGGACACTCTACAATAGTTTGAAAACTGAGAGAGTCATGAGATCTTCTATTTCCTCTTCTAGATCTTGAGACTTTTTTTTTAGGTACAGCCATCTTTAATTCCTTTTTATTTATTATTAATATAGCGATTTAAATCAAGAAATATAGCACTATTTTTTGAAACTTTATCTATTTTAATTTTATCTAAAAAGTCCATAGAATCAAAAATATACGTCTTCATAATTTTTATAAACTTTTCATCAATATCTTTTATAGTACCATAAATATTTCTTTTAATAGTTCGCTTTATTCCATTTATATTTTTCTTAGTTGAAAACTTTCTATATGCAAATAATCTTCCTGAAAATGCTTCTGTCATATGATATATTTTTTTTCCTACTGATAAATCTCCTACTCCCATTTCCCTCAAACTCATATCAAAATCTTTATACATAATTTCTAATATTTCCTTATAAATCAATTGATCTTTTTTATTTTTTTTGTCTAACCTTCTTTCTAGTAAAAAAAAATGCAATACTATTAGCTCAAATCTTCCATCGATAGTATCTGGTACTTTAAGTTCTCTATAGAATGCCTTAGTCCTAGCTTGTTCTACTATTAATTTATACAGAATTCCAGAAAAGTTAATTATATCCTTATTTTTTTTATTGAAAAACATTTTATTTAAAATTTTATTATGTAAACTTACATATATGAAAAACAAAAAAATATCTATATTTGTTATTATTACTTTTTTTTTATCAATCTTAATATCTTGTCAACCAAGAATAACAAAACACGGTAACTTTTTTAATCAGAAAAATATAAAATTAATTAAAAAGACCAAACTGAATAAATCAGAAGTTATTGCAATATTTGGTGAACCAACTGTAAAATCAACTTTCTCCAATAATGTGTGGTATTATATTACATTAATTCAACATGAAAAAGCCTACTTTGAAGTTAAAAACCTTAAAAATAAAGTCTTAATAATTACTTTTGATGAAAACCAACTAGTAAAAAAATACAAAATTCTTACAGAAGAAGATTCTTTAGAAATTAATTTAAGTAACCCTAAAGAGGCATCTAACAACCAAAATGAACTGAGTCTTTTACAAGAGTTTTTTTCTATGTTCACAAGAAAGTTAGACATCCAATAATATTAATGTGCTAAAAATGCTAATAATAATAGAGCTACTATGTTAGTTATTTTTATCATTGGATTAACTGCTGGCCCAGATGTGTCCTTGTAAGGGTCACCTACAGTATCACCTGTTACCGCAGCTTTATGTGCTTCAGAACCTTTTCCGCCGTGATTTCCATCCTCTATATATTTTTTGGCATTATCCCATGCTCCTCCACCTGAAGTCATACTTATAGCTACATACAATCCAGTAACAATAACTCCGAGAAGCATTGCTCCTAAAGCAATAAATGCCTCTGCTCTTGACGCTACTAGTTCGATTATAAAATAAAAAACTATTGGTGCTAAAACTGGTAATAGAGAAGGGATTACCATTTCTTTTATTGCTGATTTTGTTAATAAATCAACTGTTCTACTATAATTTGGCTTAGTTTTTCCTGTCATTATACCTTTATTTTCCTTAAATTGTTTTCTAACCTCTAATACGACAGAAGAAGCTGCTCTCCCCACAGCCGTCATAGACATAGCTCCAAATAAGAAAGGTAATAAACCACCAAAAATCAAACCTATAATTACAAAAGGATTATCCAAAGAAAAACTTATTTCTAAACCTTGAAAGTACGGATAGGTTTCTGAATTTGCTATGAAATAATCTAAATCTTCTCTATAAGCTCCAAATAGTACTAGTGCTCCTAATCCAGCTGACCCTATGGCATATCCCTTAGTCACTGCTTTTGTTGTGTTACCAACTGCATCTAAATTATCAGTAGTTTTCCTAACACTTTCTGGTAAATTTGCCATTTCAGCTATACCGCCAGCATTGTCAGTAACTGGTCCATATGCATCTAAAGCAACTACCATTCCTGCTAACGCTAACATGCTTGTTACAGAAATAGCTATACCAAATAAACCTGCTAAACTGTTGGCTACTATAATTGCTACACATATTATTAAAGCAGGAACAGCTGTTGACTCCATAGAAATAGCTAGTCCCTGTATAACATTAGTAGCATGACCAGTTTCGGATGCTTTAGCTACAGATCTTACTGGTCTAAAATTAGTAGACGTATAATATTCAGTAATCCAAATAAATAAAGCAGTTACCACTAAACCAACTATAGAACATAGAAAAATATCCATGGAGGTAAAACTACCACTAGAATAAGTAAAAACAGTTCCCATACCTACAAAATATTCAATTACCAAATATATGCCAATAAATGAAAAAATAGCTGAAGCAATAAACCCTTTGTATAACGCTCCCATTACAGTTCCATTCTTTGATATTTTGACAAAAAAAGTTCCAATTATTGAAGAAATAATACAAACACCTCCAATAGCTAAAGGTAAGTTCATTAATAAAACTTCAAAATTTCCACTAAAAAAAATAGAAGCTAATACCATGGTTGCTACTACTGTAACTGCATATGTTTCAAATAAATCTGCTGCCATACCTGCGCAGTCTCCTACGTTATCTCCAACATTGTCAGCAATCACTGCAGGATTTCTAGGATCATCTTCAGGAATTCCAGCTTCTACTTTCCCTACTAAATCAGCTCCTACATCCGCACCTTTAGTAAAAATACCACCTCCAAGTCTTGCAAATATTGATATTAGTGATGCTCCAAAACCTAGAGCTACTAATGGATCAATTAATTCTCTACCAGATGCTCCACTATTAATTAAAAAATAGTATGTTAAACAAATTGACAATAATGCAAGTCCTGCAACTAACATACCAGTAACCGCGCCTGATTTAAAAGCTACGCCTAGACCATCATTTAAGCTTTTCTTAGCAGCTTCTGTTGTCCTTACGTTTGCTCTCACAGAGATATGCATACCAATAAAGCCTGCCATGCCAGATAGAATAGCACCAACCAAAAATCCTAATGCCACACTAATTTCCAAAAAGAGAGCAATGATAATGAATATAATAACTCCTACTAAAGCAATAGTAAAATATTGTCTTTTAAGATACGCAGAAGCTCCTTCTTGAATAGCATTTGATATTTCTTGCATTTTTTTTGTTCCAGCAGACATACTCAGAACTTTTTTTGCTGTTATAAAACCATAAATTATAGCTAAAGCTCCAGCTAAACATGAAAAAATAAAAATTTGTTCCATTTCTTACCCCCATTATTAATTTTGTACCATGCCAGATGATTTCCTTTATTGCAATAGTCTAAATAAATTTTTTATTAAAAATGAGAATATCCCCTTGAAAAAACTTTATTATCTAGACTTACTTTTTTGCCTTTAGAAAATTTTCCAATAACTGAAATCTTTACTTTATGTTTAGCAGCTATTTTTTCAATAATCTTAAGATTGTTTTCATTCACTGAAAATGCTAATTCATAATCGTCACCTGCGCCGATTAAATCATACAAACTTGTAGCTTTTTTTTTAATTAAATTTTTAGCTTTTATAGATATAGGTATTGCTTGTGAGTTTATATTTAAACTACAATTTGAGTTTAATGCTAATTTAGAACTGTCAACTATTAAACCATCTGATAAATCAATACAAGACGTAGCATATTTACTAATGCTCCTAGCAAAATCATTTCTAAAAGGTGGGTTTAGAAATTTTTTTATAAAATAATTATTTAGCAAACCTTTACTAAATTTATTCTTTTTTAATAACATATCTAATCCTATTTTTGCATCGCCAATATTACCAGAAACACAAAGCAATTCATTTGGTTTTGCTCCTTTTCTGCTTAATAACTTTTTTTTAATTCCTTCTCCTACGACTGTAATTGAAAATGATACTGATTGATGTGATGTACACAAGTCTCCACCGCCTAACATGGTATTTGAACTTTTTAGGGCATTTTTTATACCCTTTTGTAAATCTTTTAATAGCTTATTAGTAGTTGTATGTTTGTTTAGAGTAATAGAAATAAATATACAATAAGGCTTTGCTGCCATTGCAGACAAATCACTTATAGCTGCAAGAATAGCACGATTTACAGCACTCGAAATATTTATAAAATTAGGACAGTGTATTCCATAAATAAAGTTATCTACACTAATTACTAAATTCTTATTATTAAATATCCTTAATATAGCTGCATCATCTGATAANNTTAATGCNTCTTTNAATTNTTTANNTAATGGTTTTANATACCTATCNATTATAACGCTTTCNTCCATATTATTATTTTCTAATATTTTTAGCTATATTATCNAGAATACCATTTACAAAACCNGTATTACTTTTATCTAAATATTTATTTGCTATAGATACATATTCATTAATTATAATTTCTAAAGGTATGTCTTTNAAATTAATTAATTCATATATTGCTAAACTAATTATAGCCTGCATAGTTAAATCAACTCTGGTAATAAGCCAGTTTTCAGATAAATTACATTCAATAAGTTTGATAATTTTTTTTTCGTTTTTACAGACGCCAGTTACTATATTTTTTAAAAAATCAATGTCATATTTTTTTTTATAATTCCTAGTTTCTTTAATTCTATAACTACAAAATTCATCTAAAATCTTGTTTATATCTTCTTTAGAAAAAAAAAATTGAAATACAACTTGCACAGCAACTTTTCTTGCATTTCGTCTAGCTTCCATCTGTATATTTTGCTTTTAATTTGATCTGATTGATGCAAGCTAATGCAGCTACTTTTCCTTTTCCAAGTCTTTTATTAGCAACAGTTTTAGATCTTATTAAAGCTTGTTCATAGTTTTCTACTGTCAAAATTCCATATCCGATTGCAAAACCTTCTAATGAAATGTTCATAAGTGCTCTGGCGCTTTCACTACATACATAATCGTAGTGTGATGTTTCACCTCTTACAACACAACCTAATGCAATATAACCATCAAACTTATATTTGCAGAAAGTAATAATTGATGGAATTTCAAATACACCAGTAACTTTTTCTAGATGACAAAACAAATTATTTTTTTCAACCTCTTCTTTAGTTTCCATTACAAGGTTATCAAAAATTTCTTGATAATAATTACTACCAACTATTAAAATATTTTTTTTTTTATTCAAAATTAAGCTCCTTATGCCCTACTATTTTTAAATCAAAACCCTCTAAACCTATGATAGCTTTTTTTGAATTAGTTAAGAGTAGCATTTTTCTAACACCTATATCTCTTAAAATTTGTGCTCCTACACCATATTCTCTAAACTCTTGACTTTCTAAGTTGTTGTTAGTATTTTCCATATTTTTCCAATCAAAAATTTCTTTATTGTCTCTAATTATAACTATGACGCCTTTTTTATTTTCTTGCATTTCTAACATTATTCTATTTATAGATGCCTCATTATCTTTTATATTTTTTTTTAATAATGAACCCTGAAATAAATCACTAATATAATTAAGTTTCTGGACTCTAACTAAAACCTCTTCATCTTCTTTAATCTCTCCCTTTACAAGAGCAAAATGTTCAGTTTTATCTATAATATTAGAATAGCAAAAAAACTTAAACTCTCCTGCTATTTTAGACAATAATGTATCACTATATTTAATTTTAACAATAGGATCGTATCTAACTCTCCATCTTATTAATTCCTCTATTGTAGCAATATTAATATTGTGAGAATGACAAAATTTTTTTAAATCATCAAGTCGTGCCATGCTTCCATCGTCATTCATTATTTCACATATAACTGCTGCCGGTTTTAATCCTGCAAGTCTAGCAATATCAACTGCAGCCTCTGTGTGTCCAGCTCTAGATAAAACCCCTCCATCCCTAGCTATTAAAGGAAAGATATGCCCTGGTGTACTTATATCTTCTTTATTTTTATTATCATCAATCGCTGTTTGAATAGTTCTAGATCTATCAGCTGCAGATATACCCGTTGTAATTCCTTCCTTTGCCTCAATAGAAGTAGTAAATGCCGTGTCAAATTTACTAGCATTTCTTCTATCCATTTTTTTTAAATCTAGTTCAATTGATCTCTCTTTTGTTAAAGCTAAACATATTAATCCTCTTCCATACTTTGCCATAAAGTTTATAATATCAGGAGTAATTAGTTGAGCTGGAAAAATTAAATCACCTTCATTTTCCCTATTTTCATCATCTACTAAAACAAATAACTTTCCGTTCCTAGCATCTTCTACAATTTTTTCAATATTTGACAGGTTTAACATATACTCACTTTTTTTTTTTTATATTATTTTCAACATATCTAGCTAGAATATCAATTTCTAAATTTACTATATCACCTTTTTTAATGCTACCTAAGGTAGTAATATCAAAAGTATGAGGAATAATACTAATTGAAAATTTTTTATCCTCAACATCATTCACTGTAAGTGAAATGCCCTCGATTGCAATTGATCCTTTTCTACAAACAAACCTTTGCAGTTCATTTGGCAGCTGAAAAATTAATATTAATGATTTTTGTAATTTTTTTTTTTGAAGCAAGTAAGTTGTCTTATCAATATGTCCTGTTACTATATGCCCACCCAGCTCATCGCCTACTTTTAATGATTTTTCTATATTAAGCTTAGTTCCTTTTTTCCAATTTTTTGCACTTGTAACCCTAAGAGTTTCTTCAGATATATTAACAGTAAAAAAACCCTTTTCCTTTTTAACTATTGTAAGACAAATACCTGAACATAATATAGAACTACCTATTTTAGCATCAGATAAGTCAACATCACTTTCTATCTTATATTCTCCATTTATTTTTTTATTAATTTCTTTAACAAAGCCTAAATTTGTAGTTATACCTGTGAACATATTTACCTATATAGTTTTTTTATTTTTTTATTTATCCAAACTTCTAATTGTTCGTTATTTAATTTAACTGTATTATAAAGTTCAAAATCATCAATATTTTTAATTTTATCTAATACATTTAAGGAGCCCTTACCGGTAAATTTGCTAGACCTATAAAAATAAATTATATCTATTAGATTTTTATTTAAAAAAGAAGACGCTATTTTAGATCCACCTTCCAATAAAATAGATTTGACCTTACTTTTTTTAATATTTTTTATAAACGAGTCTAAAGACAAATTATTATTCATATCTAATCCAATTTCATAAATGATTGCTCCTAATGATAATAACTTATTATATTTGTATTTATTGATAATTTTATTCGTAAAAATAATTAATGGGTTTTTTTTTATAGTTTTAAATAAATTATCTTTAATATTTATTTTCAAGTCTTTATCAAAAACTATTCTATAATTGCTATGTCTATGCCCATTAATTCTAATATTTAATGAAGGGTTGTCTAATAACATAGTATTAGTACCAACCATTACGGCATCAAAAATACTTCTAATTTGATGCACATGTAGCCTTGAAAATTTTGAAGTTATCCATTGGTTTTTAATATCATTATTAGTAATATTTCCGTCTAAGGACATAGCCATCTTTAAACCTATCATAGGCCTTGCTAAAAAATATTTGCAAAGTTGAGAGTAGTTAATTAAAAAATTTTCAAATGAAGTTTTTTTCAGAACTACTTCTATACCTTTTTTTATTAATTCGTTATAACCTTTTTTATATGTTAATGGATTAGGATCAAATGCTCCAATAACTACTCTCTTAATTCCTGAATTAATTATTTTTTTTGTACATGAAAAATTATTATTTGCTAAATTACATGGTTCTAGAGTTATATAAATAGTAGATCCTTTTACTTTATTACCAGCCATTTTGATTGCATTTTCTTCTGCATGAGGTCGACCATTTTTAGATGTAGCTCCTACTCCTACTACTTCATTGTTGTTTACTATTATACATCCTACAGCGGGGTTACTCCCAGTATTTCCCAAAACACGAGAAGCTTGGTAAAATGCAGAATTTAACCAGAATGAATCCATAACAAATTATTTTTTGTGGTCTTTTAATTCGCCCAAAAAGTTTTCAAAATCTTGTACTTCTCTAAAGTTCTTATATACAGAAGCAAATCTTACATAAGCTACTTGATCAACTTCAGATAAAGATTCCATCACTAATTGTCCTATCATATGAGATGGAATATCTACCTCACCTGAACTCTCTAATCTCCTCACGATACCACTAATTAATTTTTCAACTCTTTCAGAGTCTATTTTTCTCTTTCTTAAAGCAGTCAAAATTGAATTAGCTAATTTATCTCTATTAAAAGTTGCTCTTTTCCCATCTTTTTTAATTACTGTTAAATCTCTTAGTTGTACTCTTTCAAAAGATGTAAATCTAGACCCACATGCAGGACACAGCCTCCTTCTCCTTATAGCTGAGCCATCCTCAGTTGGCCTTGAGTCTTTTACCTGAGTTTCCATATTATTACAAAAAGGACATTTCATATCATTATAACTTAATAAAGTGGAAATTTGTTACATAACTCTAACACTTTATTACGAACATACTTTGCAGTTTTTATAATTTCATCATCACTTTTTTTCAAGGAATCTATTACATCGCTAATAAGATTTCCTATATATTTAAATTCTTTTTCTTTAAAACCTCTTGTAGTTCCAGCAGCTGTACCTATTCGAATACCTGAAGTTATAAAAGGTGATTTACAATCAAATGGTATTGAATTTTTATTACAAGTAATACCAGCATTATCCAAACTTTTCTCAGCTACTTTACCTGTAACATGTTTATTACATAAATCTATTAAAAGCATGTGACAAGACGTATCTCCAGAAATTATTTCAAATTTATTATCCTTTAGTGAATTACAAATAGCTTTAGCATTCAAAAGTGTCTGTTTACTGTATATTCTAAAATCATTAGATAATGCTTCCTTAAAAGCTGAAGCTTTAGCTGCAATTACATGCATGAGAGGTCCTCCTTGTAATCCTGGAAATACAGCCTTATCAATTAATTTACCGAGTTCTTCATTCTTACTAATTATTATACCACCTCTTGGTCCTCTTAAAGTTTTATGAGTAGTAGATGTACATACATCAGCATGAGGAACCGGATCTGGATAAACTTTACTTGCTATTAATCCAGAATAATGTGCCATATCTACTAATAAATATGCTCCAACTTCATCACATATTTCTCTGAAAAGTTTAAAATCAATTTTGGAAGAGTATGCGGATGCACCTGCTATAATCATTTTTGGCCTATGTTTTTTACTTAATTCTCTAACTTCTTGGTAATCAATTTTTCCATCATCTTTTTTAACTCCATAATGTATTGCATTAAAATATTTTCCAGACTGATTTGGTCCTGCACCATGAGTAAGATGCCCACCTGCAGATAATGACATTCCTAATATAGTGTCTCCTGGTTTTAACAAAGCTAAAAAGACAGCTTGATTTGCCTGAGACCCAGAGTTTGGCTGAACGTTTGCCCATCTACATCCAAATAGCTCTTTTAATCTTTCTATAGCTAAATTTTCTGCTATATCTACAAACTCACACCCGCCGTAATATCTTTTACCAGGATACCCTTCAGCATACTTATTTGTTAATACAGAACCTTGATATTTCATAACATTTTTGGATGCAAAGTTTTCTGAAGCTATAAGTTCGATCGTATTTTTTTGTCTATTTAATTCCTTAGCTACTGCATCCTCTAGATCTTTATCGTTATAACACTGAAAATCTTCTTCTATTTTATTTATTCTATTTGTATGCCTTTCTCCTTCAAACTCAGTATTTAAAAAAGCTTCAACGCATTTACTAGCACACTTAAAATCTATATCTCTAGCTCCTAAAGCAATAATATTTGCATTATTATGCTTGCGAGCTAGTATTGCCATATTTTCGTTATTGCATAAAGCAGCCCTAATTCCCTTAAATCTATTTGCTACGATAGAGATACCTATCCCAGTACCACATAAAGCAATACCTTTTTTAACATTACCTTTTATTATATTATCGGCTATTGCTTTTCCATAATCAGGATAATCAACAGAGTCTTCACTGTTTGTTCCTAAATCTAAAACACCATAGCCATTTTCTTCCAAATTAAGCTTTATTTTCTGTTTCAATTGGAAACCAGCATGATCTGATGCTATAGCAATCTTTTCTTTTACATTATCCATAAATTGATCCTTATAGTTAAATTACAATTGTTATAATAAATATCAATTGTTTATTCACTTAATTTAATTTTTATATACGAATTAAGTTCTTTTTTAACTTTTGAAGCAAGTAAATAAACTCCAACTATATTGAATAATGCCATTAAAAACATCATTGAATCTGATAAATCTATAACTGCTCCTATACTCAAGCTAGATCCAAAAATAACAAATAAACAATATATAAATTTAAACAAATTTTCATTATTCTTATTTTTACCAAATAAATATGTCCATGATTTTAATCCATAATATGACCATGATATCATTGTAGAAAAAGCAAATAATATTGCAGCAATTGCCAATATATAGGGGAAAAATTTAATATCTTTTTCAAATGCCTTTGAAGTTAACTCTATACCACCTAAACCTTCATTATCTAAATGCATTCCAGTTATGATTATAACTAAAGCAGTCATTGTACATATAATAACTGTATCAATAAATGGTTCTAGCAGAGATACAAAACCTTCCGTTACTGGATAATTTGTTTTTACAGCAGAATGAGCTATCGGAGCTGAACCTAATCCTGCTTCGTTAGAAAAAGCTGCTCTTCTAAATCCTTGTATTAAAACTCCAACAAATCCTCCAGCTACTCCTTCTCCAGTGAAAGCTCCATTTATTATAAGTTTTAAGGCATCAGAAATAAGAGAATAATTTAAAATAATAATAATCAAAGCAGCAGTAACATAAATTAGTGCCATTAAAGGAACTAATTTTTCTGTTACTTTTGCAATACTCTTTATTCCTCCGATTATAACAGCTCCTAGTGCTATAGACATTATTAAACCATAAAGCCAAGCTTTATCAGAAAAAAAAGAAGCTTCTCCTCCAGTTATATTTAAAAATTGTTGAAAAGATTGATTAGCTTGAAACATATTTCCTCCTCCTAAGGCGCCTCCTATACAACAAATTGAAAAAAATATAGCTAAATATTTTCCCAAATTTTCTAATCCTATTTCTTTCAAACCTGCAGAGAGATAGTACATGGGTCCACCGGATACAGTGCCATCTTTATTTATAACTCTATATTTAACACCTAAAGTACATTCACAGAATTTAAGAGACATACCTAATAACCCTGCTATTATCATCCAAAAAGTTGCCCCCGGACCACCAAGACTTACAGCTATTGCCACTCCTGCAATATTTCCTAAACCCACAGTTGCTGCACAAGCGGTCCATAAAGCTTGTTTATGGCTAACCTCTCCAGGTGCATTTGCTTCTTTAGATTTAAAAATTTTAATTGCGGTTCCAAAATGTCTTATATTTATAAAACCAAAATATACAGTACAAAATATTGCTGCAACTATTAACCAGACTACAATCAGTGGGACCTTAATACCTTCAAAAATTTCTACAGAAAAAAAAACTACACTTACAACAATATTAGACACAGGGTTTATGATTTGATTTATTTTTTCATCAATCTCTAAAGCCTGAGAAGAAAATACACTAGAAAGTGAAATTAAAATAACAAAAAAACTAAAAAATATTTTATTCATTAAACAATTTTTTTATTTAGATTTAAAGTGGACCAAACTTTTTTAATTGAGTCAATAAAGTAATTTATCATTTTTGTATTATGTAATGGAGTAGGTGTGACCCTAAGTCTTTCTGTTCCTCTTGGAACAGTAGGATAATTGATTGGTTGAACATAAATATTATATTTTTGTAACAAAATATCTGAGGCTTTTTTACATAAATCAGGATCCCCCACTATAATCGGTATGATATGGCTATTATTACTAATTATTGGAATATCTGTATCCATTAGTTTTTGTTTTAACTCCTTAACCGCCTCTTTTTGTTTCATTCTTTCTATATTACTTATTTTTAAATATTTAACTGATTCAATAGCCCCGGCTGCAATTGCAGGAGGAATAGAAGTGGTAAAAATAAAACCTGATGCAAAAGACCTAACAGTATCCACTAAATGATTATTTCCTGTAATATAGCCTCCCATTACACCATATGCCTTGGCTAAGGTACCTTCAATTATATCAATTTGATCATTTATCCCTAACTCTTGGGATATACCTCCTCCTCTATTACCATACATTCCTACTGCATGAACCTCGTCTAAATAAGTTAAAGCGTTATAATTTTTTCCTATTGCTACAATATTTTCAATTGGAGCAATATCACCATCCATAGAATACACAGACTCAAAAGCAATAATTTTTGGAATATTTCTATCTAATTCCTTAATCTTATTTTTAAGATCATCAACATCATTATGCCTAAATATAATTTTTTTAGCACCACTCGCTCTTATACCTTGTATCATTGATGAATGGTTCAGTTCATCAGAAAATACATAACAANCTGGAAGAGTAGATGCCAAAGTAGAGAGTGTTGCCTCATTAGAAATGTAACCTGATGTAAATAATAATGCAGCTTCTTTATCATGTAAATCAGCTAATTCCTTCTCTAACATAACATGGTAATGAGTTGTTCCTGAAATATTTCTGGTTCCTCCTGATCCAGCACCACATGTGTCCAAGGCCTTTTTCATTGAATTTATTACATTGCTATTTTGCCCCATACCAAGGTAATCATTGCTACACCAGACTATTACTTGATCACTTTTTTTATTATTACTATTAAACTTAGTTGCTTTTGGAAAATTTTGAACATTTCTCAAAATATCTATAAAAACTCTATATCTTCCTTCTTTTTTTATTTTGTTAATTATTTTCTCAAAATATAAATCGTAATTCATCATTTTCCTCTGCTTTTATTAACTTAACTTATAGAATAACCACCATCTACAAAAATAGTAGATCCTGTAATATAAGAAGCTCCATTAGAGGTTAAAAACATTACAGCCTCAGCGACTTCCTCAGGAAAACCAAATCTTTTTAATGGTATTCTTTTAACTATCTCATCATTATTATCATATGATTCTAAAATTTTATTAAGAGTAGTACCTTCAATAAAGCCTGGTGCCACACAATTAACTCTTACTTTATGAGTTGCCCAACATGAAGCCATCGACTTTGTTAGAGACTCTATTGCACTCTTTGTAGCGCTGTAAGAAGGTGCCTTAGACATAGGTGATTTAGTAGATACTGAACTTATATTTACAATATTGCCTTGAGATAGTGCTAATTTTGGCAAAAAAGTATGGCAAATTCTCATTAATCCCATTAAGTTCACGTTTACTACATCAGAAAAGTTTTCTATTCTATATTCTATACCTCCCTTTAACAAAGTAGCATTATTAATCAGTATATCTAGCTTATCTAATTTTTTATGAAGTATGTTTATTGATAATTCATTTGTTAAATCTAATTTTTCTAATTGAATATTTTTCTCTGAGCAACTTTTTTTAAAATGATCATAGCTAGTGTTTGACTTACAAGTAACTATTACTTTACTTCCAAGCAATGAAAACTTTTCAGCACATTTAAGGCCAATTCCTCGAACTCCTCCAGTAATTAAAATAATTTTATCTTTGAATTGCTTCTTGTTCATATTACTAAAAATTCTTGTTAACTAAATTATCTCTATTGTTAAACAATAAATAATCATTAATGTTTTTACATGCTAATTCTACCATAGCTCTTCTAGTAGTATGAGTAGCACTCCCTGCATGAGGCATTAAAACAGTATTTGTCATACTCATCAATTTTTTACTAACTTTTGGTTCATACTCAAATACATCCAAACCTGCTCCTGCAATAGTTTTATTTTCTAAGACTTCTACTAAATCATCTTCTTTAATAATTTTGCCTCTAGCAATATTAATTATAAAAGCATCTTTTCTCATATAAGCAAATGTATATTTATTCATTAAATGTTCAGTTTGGTTATTTAATGGAGCCAATATTAAAACATATTTACTTAACTTTAGTAAGCTATTTAAATCTGAGTAAACTGCATTATAAGTATCTTCTTCTTTATCATCTAATCTATTTCTATTGTGATAAATTATTTTAAGGTTAAAAGCATTTGCTCTAATAGCAACTTTTTTTCCTATGTTCCCCATACCTATAATACCAAGCACTTCATTGTTTAAATCTTCACCTAAAAAAAGCGGCCATGAATTTTTTTTCCATTTTCCCGCCTTAACATAACTATTTCCTTCACAAATCTTTCTTGCTGTTGAAATAATAAGACCAAGTGCTAAATCAGCTACAGCTTCATCTAATATATTTGGAGTGTTTAAAATAGCAACTTTGTGTTTTGATGCATACTCTATATCGACGTTATCGTAACCTACTGAAACATTCGAAATAACTTTAAGAATATTACTATTTTTTTTAATATATTGGTTACTAATCAAATTCCCTTGACTAATAATTCCGTCATACCCACTAGCGTATTTAATTAATTCATCAGAAGATAATATTTTTTCATTAGCATTATGAATATTAACTGAAAAATTATTTTCTAAATATTTTTTTTGATCTGCATTCAGAAAACAATGAGCAAAAATTTTTCTCATCAAAATTCAAATTAAATAGCTACTTTTTCCAGGAAACTACTTTTTGCATTTGTTCTCCTAGTCCATCTATACCTAACTTCATTTCATCTCCTTTTTTTAAATAGCGTGGTGGTTTCATTCCCATACCAACTCCTGGAGGTGTCCCTGTAGCTATTATGTCACCCGGATAAAGTGTCATGTAATGACTAACATAAGATACCAATTCTTTAATATTGAAAACCATTGTTTTGGTATTCCCATCCTGCATTTTTTTTCCATTTAACTCTAACCATATTGATAAGCCTTGAGGTCTAGAAATTTCATCTTTGGTTACCAACCAAGGTCCTACTGGACAAAAAGTATCACACCCTTTTCCTCTAGTCCATTGGCCAGCTGCTGTATCAAGCTGATAAGCCCTTTCTGAAACGTCATTTACAATAGTATATCCTGCAATATATTGCATAGCTTTAGTTTCGGGAACGGACCTCGCTTTATCACCTATTACTATACCTAGCTCTACTTCCCAGTCAGAACGTTTGCTGTCTACTAATCTAGAAACTATCTTTCCTTTTTTTGGAATTGCACCCTTAGGAAGCATTACCTGATCATTAGGTCCAGCTAGAGAAGAAGTAGGCTTTAAGAAAATAATTGGTTCTTTTGGAAGAGGAGCTCCCACTTCTTTGGCATGATCAACATAATTTAAACCTATACAAACTATTTTACCAATATTTGAAACTGGCACTCCTAGTCTAGGTTTGCCTTTAACTACGTTAAGTTTTTTAAGATTAACTCTTTGTACTAATTTTAGAGAGTTTGGATTGATAGCTTTACTATCTATGTCTTTTAATTTAGTAGATAAATCTCTTATCTGCCCTTCATTATCTATTATTCCAGGTTTCTCTCTTCCCAGTTTGCCAAACCTTACTAACTTCATAATTATTATCTCCAATCAATTTGCTAATTTGTATAAATAATTATATTACTGTAATAATATCAAAATAACAATTAACTTTAGATAGCAGGAGTAATCAATTGCATTTTAAAACTAAAATTCTAAAAAATTCAAAAAAAAATATTCTTGAAGTAGTATCAAAGTTAGATTCAGGAGAAGTAATTGGATTACCTACAGAAACTGTTTATGGTTTAGCAGGCAGATGTGATAATAAGAATACTATTGATAATATTTATAAAATAAAAAGTAGACCAAAAAATAATCCTCTTATTATTCATTACTCAAACCCAAATGATGCTCTTAGAGATATCTATGCTGACTCACGAGCTATTGAATTAGCAAAAAAATTCTGGCCTGGACCTTTATCTATAGTTGCTAAAATTAAAAGTAGATCTATTGCTAGGGAAGCTTTGGCTGATTTAAACACTGTTGCAGTTAGAGTGCCTTCAAATAAAATATTCTTAGATGTTTTAAATAAACTTAAAACTCCATTAGCGGCTCCTAGTGCTAACCGTTATGGTAAAATTAGTCCTACAAGTGCTAAAGATGTTTATGAAGAACTAAATAGTAAGATATCTATTATCTTAGATGGTGGTCCTTCCATTATTGGACTTGAGTCTACAGTTATAGACCTAACTGAAAAAGATACAAAGATTCTTAGGTACGGTGGTCTCAATAAGCAAGAAATAAATAAAATTATTTCACTAGATAATAATAAAACAATAAAAATATTTATTTCTCCCGGGCTCTCCAGTTCTCATTATCAACCAGACACCTCTATGAGAATAAATGCAATAAGGCCAAGAAAAAATGAAGCCTGGTTAGCATTTGGAGCTATTCCTAAACATTATAAAGGTATAGCTATATCGTTAAGCAAAAAAAAATGTTTGAAAGAAACTGCAAAAAATTTATATAAAATGTTAAGGTATTTAGATAAAAGAAAATGTGCAAAAATAGCTGTGCAAAAAATACCTGAACTTGGTTTAGGAATAGCTATAAATGATAGATTACAAAAAGCATCTTTTAAGAAAACTAATGCTAAAAAATATTAAAATACTTAAAGAAAAATTAAATAAGAACTTATGGACTGAGAATAATGAAATATTAGACTCTCACCTATATGATCAAAGAGGAAATATTAAAGGAAAAACATCTTTGTTATTACTTCCACAAAATACTGCTGATGTAGTTGAAATAGTCAAGGTTTGTGATCAATATAAAATCCCAATAGTACCTCAGGGAGGAAGAACTGGACTTTGTGGAGGAACTATTCCAAATAAAAATGGAAAAGAAATTCTTCTTTCTACGGAAAAAATGAATAATATTTTAGAAATCAGCAAAGATAATTTTTATATGATTGCCCAATCAGGTTGTTCATTATGTGATATAAAAAATAAAGCTTTAGAAAATAATAGATTTTTTCCTCTTACTTTACCTTCTGAAACTGCTTGTACTATAGGAGGAAATATTTCTACTAATGCAGGTGGTTCAGCGGTTTTAAAGTACGGAATGACTAAAGAAGTTGTTGAAGGATTGGAAGTAGTCCTTCCAAATGGAGAAATTCTTAATTCTATTAAAAACATTGAAAAAGATAATCGAGGATTTGATCCCAAATATTTACATATCGGATCGGAAGGAACCTTAGGAATAATTACTAAAGTCAAGTTGAGATTGTTTCCTGAAATAAAAAAAAAGGCTATGGCCATAGTAGCCTTAGATTCTATTGAAGATATTATTAATTTTTTGAATATTACAAAAAATCAATGCTATGAATATTTAAGTGCTTTTGAAATCAATAGCAGAATAGGATTAAATCTTATAAAAAAATATTATAATAATATTCCTATTCCTTTCAATAATAAGTATAATTGGTATATAATATTTGAATTAAGTTCCTATGATAACTTAGATTTAGATTTAAAAATTAAAAATATTATTAGTAAAGGCCTTAATAATAAAATTGTTTCAGATGCAGTAGTACCTCAAAATTTAAATCAATATAATAATATTTGGAAAACAAGAGAACTTTTATCAGAAGCCCAAAAAATTAAAGGGAAATCTATTAAGCATGATATTTCTATACCAATAAATAAAATTCCAATATTCCTCAATAAAGCTAACAAATTTCTTTCTGCTTTTCATGAGGATAATATTTTAGCATTTGGCCATTTAGCTGATGGTAACCTTCACTATAATATTTCTAAACCTGAAGAAATGTCTGATACACTTTTTAATAAATTGCATAAACAAATTAATAGTAATATATTTGATTTAGTTAATGATTTAGGTGGTAGTTTTTCTGCTGAACATGGAATTGGATTGATTAAAAAAAAAGAATTTAAAAAATATACTTCTAAGGAAGAATTAATAATTAAAAATAATTTTAAAAAATTGTTAGACCCTAATAATATAATGAACCCTGGAAAAGTTTACAATTAAAGGAATTATGATGGAAAAATATGAAGCTCCAATTGAAGATATGAATTTTGTATTAACACAACTTTTAAATTTTGAAAGTTATTTAAAAAGTGTAAATAATAATCAAATAACAACTGATAGCGTAAAAATGATAATTGAAGAGGCAAGCAAGTTTGCTACAGAAGAACTAGATAGCATAAACCATATTGGTGACCAAGAAGGTATAAAGCTTGAGAATGGTATAGTTAGAATGCCTGAAACTTTTGTAAAAGCTTATAAAAAATTTGTGAAAAACGGTTGGTTTTCTATTATAGGTGAAAATGAATATGGTGGCCAAAATTTACCCTTATCAGTTATAGCTATAATAAATGAAATTTGGCAGTCAGCCAACATAAGTTTTGCAAGTAATAATATGTTAACTCAAGGAGCCATAGAACTTCTTGAAAGTCACGGAAATGAAAAACAAAAAATTGAATACTTACCAAATCTTATTTCAGGTGAATGGAGTGGTACGATGAACTTAACTGAACCACATGCTGGTTCAGACCTCTCATCAATTAAAACTAAAGCAATTAAAAAAGATAATAAATATTATATAAAAGGAACAAAAATTTATATAACTCATGGAGATCAAGACATGAGTGATAACATAATTCATTTAGTACTAGCCAAATTAGATGGTGCCCCTAAAGGAGTAAAAGGTATCTCTCTTTTTTTAGTTCCAAAATACTTTATCAATCAAAGCGGTGCAAAATCTAAAAATGATATTAAAGTTGTATCTATAGAAAAAAAGTTAGGTCACCATGCTAGCCCTACATGTGTACTAAGCTTCGGAGATAATGACGGAGCTATGGGAGAACTTATAGGAGAACCTAATCAAGGGTTAAAAGCTATGTTTACTATGATGAATAATGCAAGGTTAAGTGTAGGAGTTCAAGGTCTTGCAATATCTGAAAGAGCGTACCAAAAAGCATTATATTTTTCTAAAGAACGAAAACAAGGTTCATCACTTGATAAGAATATATCAGGAACTGTAGAAATAATAAAGCATCCTGACGTTAAAAGAATGTTAATGGAAATGAGAGCTCAAATTGAAGCTATGCGAGGGTTAACAATTACTACTGGCAATTTTATAGATAAATACAAAAATTCGCCAAATTCTTCTGAAGGTAAAGATAATTTATTTATTTCTAACTTTCTTACACCTATTGTGAAAGCATGGTGTACAGATCAATCAATATATATTACTTCATTAGGTGTTCAAATCCATGGCGGTATGGGTTTTATTGAGGATACGGGAGCAGCTCAATATTATAGAGATGCTAGAATACTTCCAATTTATGAAGGTACAAATGGAATTCAAGCATTGGACTTGTTAAGAAGAAAACTATTTCAAGAAAATGGTCAAACTTACATAAAGGTTTTAAAAAAACTTGAAAAAACTGCAAATTTAGCACTTAGAGAAAATAATAAAGAAATAAACGAGATTGGAAACTTACTACTTAACTGTGTTGATACCTTAAAAAATACAAGCTTATGGTTAATTAAAAAATATAAAGAAAACCCTTTACAGGCTGCCTCGGGTGCTACTCCCTATTTAAATATGTTTGGTTGGGCATTAGGTGGATGGATAATGGTTGACTCTGCGGTTAAAGCTCAAGGTATAATTAAAAAAGATAATAATAGTAAATTTGCAAAAGAAAAAATAAATACTTCTTTGTTCTATTGTAATACTTATTTACCTTTTGCAATTTCATTAGAGAACACTATAAAAAAATCTTATTATCCTTTAGAAAATTTTGCTTGATTTTTTAATTTAATCTCTGATTTAAATGCTAATACATTTTTATTTTTAAAAACTTTAGCTATTAATTTTGATTTGTCTAATTTTAAAAAATAAACCTTTAATAATACTTTTTCATTAACATATATAGGTTTATGTATAGAAAAACTAAATTCATTGATGCTACATTTTGTTATATTATACAATTCATTTAAAACAGTTGTAGCAGTTAATGGACCGTGAACTAATAGATTCCTATGTCCTTCAACATTTATCGTATAATCTAAGTCATAGTGAATTCTATGACTATTATAAGTCAATGCTGAATATCTAAATAAATTAATGTTATCATACTTGAAGTTTTTTTTATGTATAAGAGCCAATCCAGTAGAGTTATTTTTAATACTATTTGAAGAATGATCATTTTTTACAAAAGCTATTGTTTGTAACTCTCTCAATACTTCGGTATTATCTCGTAAATAGACATTTGTTAACTTAAAAAAAAAAATATTTTTTTCATTACTTTTCTTTTTACTAAAAGAATTTATTTCTGAAATTTTTTTTATTTTATCATCAAAATATATTTTTTTTTTAAAAACTAAGTTGGCCCCTGCAAACATCCTTTTATAACCTTTTAGTAGAGGAAAAAACTGTCCTCTTTTAGGATGTCCATCAGAACCTAGCTCATTATTATTGAAACTCTCATTAAAAAAAATCCAGTGTGCTCCATATGGAACTATTTTTTTTTTTCCAAAAAATATTTTTGAATCTAATATATTTTCAAGAAATGCAATTTTGCTTCGTTTAAAATAATCCCAACTTACTTTTTTTTTTCCTTTCATTTAAACTCTTTTCTTATTTTTATAGAATGTGCTCCTAATTCTGGAATTCTTCCAAAATCCTTTTTATTTTCTAAAGTCACTGGGGGAATAAATTCAAAAATTTGTTTTTTTTTCTTTATGTAAGACGTTTTCAATTGAGGGTGGGTAGAAAAGTCTTTTATAGAATTCAATAAACCAAATGCGATTTTGTATTTTTTAAAACTTTCAATTAGTATATTTGAATGTAGCTTACCAAAAGATATATTTATTATATTATTTAGTTTAACTCTATTTTTTAACCTTAAACTAGGGTTTTTAAAATTAGCTTGAAATTTTTCTCCTATTTTGATTATTTTTTTTGAAAAAGCATTCCATTCACGTTCATTTTGAATTGAAAATAAAATATTTTTTTTATCTTTAGTTAAGAAAGATCCATAAGGAACTATTGAAGGATGTGCTAATCCAACTCTTTTAGGTGGCTTATTTGTGTATAAATATTGTAAATATGGCACATTCATCCACTCACTTAAACTTTCAAATAAGGAAATTTTTATAGTACTTCCTTTACCTGAATACTCTTTTTTAATAAGTGCTTCTAAAATTAGGCTGTACGCATTCATACCACAAGCTATATCACATACTGATATACCAACTCTTCCTGGAGCCTCTTCAGTACCTGTTATACTACATAAACCTGTTTCAGCTTGTACTAATAAATCATAAGCTTTCAGTTGGGAATATGGTCCTTTTTCTCCAAATCCTGATATATCGCATGTTATTAAAGATTTATATTTTCTTCTTAAAGTAGTACTATCTAAACCTATTCTGCTCAAAACACCTGGACCTAAATTCTGAACAAAAATATCGGCTTTGGAAATTATATTTTTAAGCAATTTGACATCTTTATTATCTTTAATATTTGCAATTAAACTTTCCTTTCCTCTATTTAACCAAACAAAATAAGTGCTGTTTCCTTTTACAAAGTTATCGTAATATCTAGCAAAATCTCCCTCTTTTCTTTCAATTTTTATCACTCTCGCACCAGCATCTGCTAATTTTGCTGTACAATATGGAGCAGCTACTGCCTGTTCAATAGATACCACTAATTTATTTTTAAAATAATTTTTCATTTTAATAAGACTTAGGAAAACCTAAAACTTTATGAGCAATATAAGCTAATATCATATTTGTAGAAACAGGAGCAATTTGATAAAGTCTAGTTTCTCTAAATTTTCTTTCTATATCATATTCTTCTGCAAAAGAAAAACCTCCAAAAGCTTGCATTGTTGCTTCAGCTGCTTCCCAAGAAGCTTCTGCGGCAAGTAGCTTAGACATATTTGCCTCTTTGCCACAATTTTGTCTATCGTTAAATAATTCACAACCTTTAACTAGTGTAAGTTCAGCAGCAAATGTTCTTGAATAAGCCTTCGCTATTGGAAATTGAATACCCTGATTCTTTCCAATTGGTCTTCCAAATACCTTCCTTTGATTACCATATTGTATACTTTTATCTATAAAATATTTAGCGTCACCAATACACTCGGAAGCAATTAATAATCTTTCAGCATTAAGTCCATCTAAAATATAGTTAAACCCTTTTCCTTCTTCTCCTATTATACAACTTTCATCTACTTCCAAATTATCAAAAAATACTTCCGTAGTTGAGTGATTAATCATGGTTCTTATTGGTTTAATTATTATTTCTTTTCCTAAATGGGGTCTCATATCTAATAAAAAAAGAGACAATATATTCTTATTTTCTGAAGTATTTTTATTAGTCTTAACAAGAAGCATAATTAAATCTGAATATTCAGCCCTACTAGTCCAAACTTTTTGCCCATTGATTATATATTTTGTTCCTTTTTTAACAGCATTAGTTTTTATCGATAATGTATCTGTTCCACTACTAGGTTCAGTTACACCAAATGCTTGAAGCCTTAAATTACCATTTGCTATATCATAAAGATATTTTTCCTTTAATTCATCTGATCCATATTTAAGAAGTGAACCCATAGTATACATTTGTGCATGACAAGCTGCACCATTGCCACCGTATCTGTGAATTTCTTCTAAAATTACTGATGCCGCTCTAATATTTAAACCACTACCTCCATACTTTTCAGGAATTAAACAAGCTAAATATCCAGCTTTAGTAAAGCTTTTTACAAAATCACTTGGGTACTCTTTTTTTCTATCAAGTTCTCTCCAATAGCTTTCTGGAAAATTTTTAGACATTAGTCTAATTGCTTCTCTAAGATCTTTCCAATCTAAATTAGTATCTAACATAATATTTATTATAAGAAAAAAAAAATTTTAATCAAAAAAGATTGAAATAATTATGCACAAGTGTATATAATAGTAATTATGTTAATAGACCCTTATAAAAGACCAGTTAATTATCTTAGAGTGTCTGTCACTGATAGATGTGATTTTCGATGTCAATATTGTATGGCTGAGAATATGAAATTTCTTCCCAAAAAAGATCTTTTATCTTTAGATGAAATTGAAAGGATTTGTATTACTTTTATTAATCTAGGAACTAAAAAAATTAGAATAACTGGCGGAGAACCTTTAGTAAGAAAAAATGTTATGTCCCTATTTAAAAATTTAGGCCAATTAATCTTAAAAAAGAAATTATCAGAGCTTACTTTGACAACTAATGGCTCTCAATTAGAAAAGTATGCAGAGCAATTATTTGAATATGGAGTAAGAAGAATAAATGTTTCTATAGATACACTTAAGCCTAAGCTTTTTAGGAGTTTGACAAGAAGAGGTGACTTAGACCAAGTGGTTAAAGGTATTGAAAAAGCGTTAGCAGTTGGCTTAAAAATTAAAATAAATACAGTTGCCTTAAAAGAAACTAATGAATTTGAATTAGCAGATATCCTTAAGTGGGCTCATTCAAAAAAATGCGATATCACTTTTATTGAAACTATGCCACTAGGTGAAATTGATGTTGATAGAACAGATCAATTTTTACCACTATCTAAAGTTAAAGAAACACTTTCTAAAAAGTATACTTTAAATTCGAGTAAATACTATACTGGTGGTCCTTCAAGGTATTTTAACATTGAAGAAACTGGACACAGAGTAGGCTTTATAACTCCTTTAACTCATAATTTTTGTGAATTATGTAATAGAGTTCGTTTAACTTGTACAGGAAAACTATACATGTGTTTAGGTCAAGAAGACTCGGCTGATTTCATGAATGCTGCAAGATCTCCTAATTGGGAAGTTGATCTTAAAAATGCAATAGTTGAAGCTATTTCTAGAAAACCTAAAGGACATGATTTCGTGATTAGAAGAAAACATTCTCCGTCGGTAAACAGACATATGAGTGTAACTGGTGGTTAAAAAATAATGAAGAGTGTTAAGCCTTTTTTTTTATCTGCGAAATCAAAAAAGGCCCAAGATACTCTTAAATTATTATCTCATAAATATAAAAGCTACTCATTGAATAAAGCGAATGTTGTAGTTGTTTTAGGTGGCGACGGAACAATTTTATCGTTGATCCATGATACAATATATCTTAAAAAAAAGATCTATGGTATGAACAGGGGTACTATAGGTTTTTTAATGAACAATTACAAACCAAACGACTTAATGAAAAGAATTTCTGTTTCTAAAGAAACAAAATTAAACCCAGTACAAATGAAGGTCATAGATATTAAAAATAAAGTACATAATGCACTTTCTTTAAATGAGGTATCTTTGTTAAGGCAAAACAGATTTGCAGCAAATGTTAAAGTAAAAATAGATAATAAAATAAAAATAAATAACCTAGTTTGCGATGGTATTTTAGTTTCTACTCCAGCGGGAAGTACTGCATATAATTTGTCTGCACATGGACCAATATTACCACTCAATTCAACTCTATTGGCTTTAACTCCAATCTGTCCATTTAGACCAAGGCGATGGAAAGGAGCAATACTACCTGAAAAGAGTAAAATAACCTTTGAAATTATAAATGCTGAAAATAGACCCGTCAGTGCTACAGCAGGACAAGTAGAAATAAGAAATGTCAAAAAAGTTGAAGTTTCATATAATTTTAAAAAGACACTTAAATTACTATTTGATAAAGATCTTAATTTAGAGCAAAAAATACTTAACGAACAATTTATATTATAGATGAAATATGAAAAAAATTAATGCTATTGTTACTGGTGGTGCTTCTGGCTTGGGGGAAGCCACTGTTAGACAAATAATAAGAGATGGTGGCAATGCAACTATATTTGATTTAGAAGAAGAAAGAGGAAAAATTCTATCAACGGAGTTAGGTGAAAGCTGTATATATTTAAAAACAGATGTAACTAGTGAAGAAAGTATTAGTAATTCTTTATCCTCAACTTTATCTAAATTTAAATTTATTAATCTTCTAGTTAATTGTGCTGGAATTGGTGTAGCGAATAAAGTTATAGGCAAAGAACAGTTACATGATAGTAAAGTTTTCCAAAAAATAATAAATGTTAATCTGATAGGAACCTTTAATGTCTTAAAACTTACCGTAGAAAGGATGTTAGAAAATAAGCCAGATGAAGATGGTTTTAGAGGTGTTATTATCAATACTGCATCAATTGCAGCATTTGATGGACAAATAGGTCAAGCAGCTTACAGTGCTTCAAAAGGAGGAATTGTTAGTTTAACATTACCTTTAGCAAGAGAGTTTGCTAAATATGGAATTAGAGTATGCACAATAGCTCCAGGGCTATTTGAAACACCGATGTTGACCGGCCTTCCACAAAAAGCTTACGACAACCTTATTGATTCTACTTTATACCCCAAAAGATTAGGAAAGCCAAATGAGTTTGCAAATCTAGCATTGTCTATATTTGAAAATAATATGTTAAATGGAGAAGTTATTAGATTAGACGGTTCACTAAGAATGTCTCCAAAATAACTAAATATTTTTTATTATATTATAAGTAGCATAAGCAAGTGGTTCAACATCATTACCAATATCTTTTGCATTTGGAGAACTTTCGTTCCCATTAACATATCTAGCATATACTCCTTCTAAAATTGAGATAGATCTAAATAAAGATAACACAATGTAAAAAGTAGGATCAAACGACTTTATACTTCTAATTTTACAATATTCATCTACTAGCTCTTTAACGGATGGTATATTTAATTCAGTTAAATCAGCTCCTTGTAGTCCATGTCGTTCTCCATAAGGAATAAAATATGCATATAAAAAATATCCTAAATCAGCAAATGGGTGACCTAAAGTAGACAACTCCCAATCTAAAACTGCTTTTACAGTATAGTTATCGTTATCGCATATTGTATTACCTATTCTGTAATCTCCATGTACAATAGTAGTCTCATCATATTTTGGAATATTGTTGTTTAACCAATCTATAATTTTTTGCATTTCAGGCAAATCTCTCTGCTTTGATAAATACCACTGTTTTTCCCATCTAATGATTTGTCTAGTAACATAATTACCTTTTTTTCCAAAGTTATCGAGACCTATTGAATTATAATCAACATTATGTAGTTTCGCGAGCATGCGAACTAATTCAAAATAATAAGTTTTTCTTCCCAGTTTATCTTTTACATCCAATACACTTTCAAAGACTCTACCTTGTATGAAGTTCATCACATAAAATGGTGTTCCTATTATTTTGCTATCTTCGCATATTTCAATCATTTTAGGGCAAGGTACTTCAGATTTTTCTAAAGCTTTTTGAACCTTATATTCTCTTTCAATAGCATGCGCAGAAGGTAATAGTTTTCCAGGAGGCTTTTTCCTTAGAATTATATTTTCCTTATTTTCAAAAGAAATTACAAACGTAGGATTTGATTGTCCACCTACAAACTGTTTAACTTCAGCAATACTACCATGAGAAGGAATATGGTTATAAAACCATTCATTAAGTTCATCTAGTTCAAATTTATGATTATTCCTAACTTCTACTAAATTATTAGGCACCATAAATTAATTATATTTTCTTAGTTCAAGTTTTGCAATTTGATTTCTATGCACCTCATCTGGACCATCTGCTAACCTTAACAATCTGGCTTGTGCGTAAGCTTGCGATAAGCCAAAATCATCACTTAAACCTCCACCACCGTGAGCTTGCATTGCCCAATCTACTACCTTACAAGCAATGTTAGGAGCTGCTACTTTTATCATAGCAATTTCCATTCTAGCTTCTTTATTACCTACAGTATCCATTTTATATGCTGCATTAAAAGTCTGTAACCTAATTTGATCAATAGCAATTCTTGCTTCAGCAATCCTCTCTTGAGTAACAGTCTGAGTAGAAACAGGCTTTCCAAATGCTACTCTTGCTTTAGTTCTTTTACACATTTTTTCTAAAGCTACTTCTGTTAACCCTATTAATCTCATACAATGATGTATACGTCCCGGGCCGAGTCTACCCTGAGCAATTTCAAAACCTCTTCCTTCTCCTAACAACAGGTTTTCTTTTGGCACTTTAACATCAGTAAAGGAAACTTCAGCGTGTCCATGAGGAGCATCTGTAAAACCAAATACTGGTAAATACCTTTCTACTTTTATTCCAGGAGTATCCATTGGAACCACTATCTGAGATTGTTGCTTATGTTTGTCAGGATTACTAGGATCTGTTTTACCCATAAATATTAAAACTTTACACCTAGGGTCCATAGCTCCTGAAGTCCACCATTTTTTACCATTGATTACATAGTTGTTTTCTTCTTTTCTAATACTTGCTTCAATATTAGTTGCATCTGATGACGCTACATGTGGTTCAGTCATCGCAAAACCAGACCTAATTTCTCCATTTAATAAAGGTGTTAACCATTTTTCCTTTAACTCTTCACTGCCGTATCTTTCAAACACCTCCATATTACCTGTATCTGGCGCATTACAATTAAAAATTTCTGGAGCATATGGTGACCTTCCCATTATTTCACAAAGAGGAGCATAATCTAAATTACTTAAGCCTGCTCCTTTATCGCTTTCAGGTAAAAAAAGGTTCCATAGTCTTTCTGCTTTAGCTTTCTCCTTTAGCTTTTCAATAATATCTGAAGGTTCCCAAATATTGCCAGAATTAATTTCTTCAGTAATTTTATTTTCATAAGGATAAACATTATTTTCCATAAATAATTTTAACTTTTCTTGTATCTCTATAGATTTTCTTGAAAACTCAAACATCGTATTCCCTCTTTATAATTTTTTTAATAAATAAACTGCTACCCATTTTCCTTTTGAAGCATTGTAACCCTTCACATTTGTAATAACATTGTAACTTAAATATTCACCTTTAACAATTTCATTAAACTCCATATAATAATCTTTTTCAATTAGTAAATAATCAAATCTTCTGAAATTTTTTATTAGACTTTCAATGTTATTAAAAACTTTTAATTGTGTACCTACTTCAAAAATTAAGCTTGGCTCATTGTATCCAATAGTAGCAATAGAGTTCTTATTTTCTGCATAATCATTCTTTTCCAATAAA
The DNA here is from genome assembly GCA_002170595.1 of Alphaproteobacteria bacterium TMED62. Classification (GTDB taxonomy): domain Bacteria; phylum Pseudomonadota; class Alphaproteobacteria; order TMED109; family TMED109; genus TMED131. The sequence goes on along the minus strand of NHDP01000007.1, from coordinate 29,988 downwards.
AAAGCTATATTTTTACTAGTCCATAGCAAAGTTAAGTTTGGTAGTATAAGTAAATAAATAATTGTTGAAAATATAGAAGAATAGAAAACTAAATAATAAAAAGCATTTCTAATTTGTTTTTTAAAAATAAAAATAAAAACTATATTATTGAGAAGTAATAGCAAGCAATAATAAATAATAGATAAAAAATTTATTTCCCCATAAACTTGATTTGCTTTAAGCAAAAATATTATTAGTGCATTACTTACTAAAAAGTAAATAAAATAACCTACATAACTTAATTTATTAAAAAATAAACTTTCATTTTTTTTTATATCTGACAATAAAAAACCCATGATAATTGAGATTGCTGGATAAACTGGTAAAATATAATGCGGTAGCTTTGTAGGAATAATTTCCATAACTATTAGACAGGGTAAAAACCAACAAATAAGGAAAAGTATTTTTTTTCTTTTGTAAGATGTTTTTATAAAATTTATTAAAGGCATAAAGAATAAAGAAAAAGGGGAAAAAAATATCCATAATCCCAATGTATGAAAACCTGGAAAAGCCCCATGGCTTTCTTGAGCGATCAATGCTTTACCAAGAAAATCATGAAAAAATGACTCTTGTATAAAATTTTTTTGCTCCTCAATTGACAGTAAAAAAAACCAAGGTAACCCTATGATCAGTACAAATAAAATCCCTAATAAAGGTCTACTATTCTTTATCCAACTAATATCTTTCTCTATGAAAATAATTGAAATAACTGTTAAGAATAATAATATTAATAACAAAGGACCTTTTATTAAAATAGAGATACCTAAACTACCCCATAATAAAAAAAAATGCAGTATACTCTTATTATCGTATCCCGTATAATATTTAAAAAGAGTAATAAATATTATAGTACTTAGTAAAAGTAAAACAGAGTCTGTTTTTGCAATATGAGCTTCAGCGATCACTAAAAGACTTGCTGCGAGTATTAGGCATGATTTAAAAGCTACTTCTCTTTGAAAAAGATTATTAGTAAAAAAATATAAAAATAAAATACTTAAAAAAGTTGCCCCTGCTGATATTAGCCGATATTTCCATATATTATCGTTTAAAACTTCATATTTAAAATTATTCAAATAATTAATATTAGTAAATAAATTTACGGATATAGCTTGTAACCAATAAATACCTATAGGTTTTTTACTCCTATACTCATTTTGAAATTTAATAGAGAAATAATTATTACTTTCAATCATTTGTTTAGAAGATTGGGTATATCTAGCCTCATCTCTGTCTAAAACTGGTAAAGAATTTATACTGGAAAAAAATAAACTAAAGGATAATAATAATAAAATTATTAATTCTTTTAATTGTATAATTTTCATATAATTTATTTTAAGTATTATTATAATTATGACAAAGCATAAATTTAATATAGATAACAAACCAAAAATTAGATTTGCCATAGTAGGTGCTGGTATATCTGGTTTAACCGCTGCAATGCTACTATCAAAAAAACATAAAGTGACCCTATACGAGGCTAATAATTACCTGGGCGGACATGCTTTAACTTTGAGTGAAAAAATACTAGTTAATAATAATTTTAAAAATCTATGTTTTGATGTTGGCTTTTTAGTGTATAATAATAAAAATTATCCTTTTTTTAGTAAACTACTTAAAATATTAAAAGTAGCAAATATTGAAAGCAACATGTCTTTTAGCGTTTCTAACAAGACAAATAATTTTGAGTATGGCAGTAATGGTATTTTATCCTCAACTAATAACTTTAAAAATATTTTTAAAATAAAGTTTTGGATTTTAATAAAAGAAATTAAAAGATTTTATAAAGTTAGTAATAATATTCTAGATTGTGACAAAAGTAACTGTCATAAATCAGTTAGCACATTTTTAAAAATACATAAATTTAATAAAGTATTTATTAATGAACATTTTTTACCTATGTGTGGTGCAATTTGGTCTATTCCCTTTGATAAGGTTTTAAAAATGCCTATTAATACAATTTTAGTTTTTTTTCAAAACCATGGATTATTAAGTTTTTTTGGAAAACCCCAGTGGAGAACAATACTTGGTGGAAGTAAAAATTATGTTTATGCTCTTTCAAAGAAAATTAATGGCAATATTTATTTAAATGAAAAAGTTATAAGTGTAAGAAGAAAAGAAAATAGTATAATTATAAAGTCAAAAAGCTTTGTTAAAAAATTTGATAAGGTTATTTTTGCTACGCATCCTGACGATACACTTAAACTAATTGAAAACCCTTCATACTTAGAAAGTAAAATATTATCTTTATGTAAATATGAAACTAATCATATTTTAGTACACCAAGATATCAAGTTTATGCCAAAAAGAAAAAAATCTTGGTCATCTTGGAATGTGATTAATAATGATATTCTAAACAATCAAAATATTTGTGTGACATATTGGATAAATAAACTACAAAATATTAAATCTGATAAACCCATCCTTGTAACACTTAATGCAGATATAAATGACCTTCCATCTTCGAAAAATATTATAAAAAAAATAGTTTTCAGGCATCCCATACTTAATGCAGATTATACTGAAGCAAAAAAACAAGTAGATGCCATACAAGGCATAAAAAATATTTACTTTACTGGAGCATGGTTAGGTTATGGATTTCATGAAGATGGTGTAAAGTCAGCTATTATAATTGCAAAAAAATATAATGCAGAACTTTAGATCATGATTAAAAAATTTAATATAAAAAACTGTATATATTTAGGCAAAGTATTTCATGCTAGATTAAAGCCAAAAAAACATAGTTTTGGATATAAAGTTTTCTATATAAATATTGATTTAAATGATATTAAAAAAAAAAGTTGCCTTTTTTTTTATCACATAATAAATTTAACCTGTTCTCATTTTATGACAAGGATCATGGTCCTTTAAATTGCAAAAACATAAATACTTGGGTTAGAAATTTAATTAAAGTAAATAAAATAAAAGTTGATATAAAGAAAATTTATTTATTAACTTTTCCAAGAGTATTAGGATATGTTTTTAATCCACTATCCGTTTATTCATGTTTAGATAAAAATGATCGTATAGTTATTCAAATTTACGAGGTACATAATACTTTTAATCAAAGGTTTTTTTATATAGTTAAGAATTCTTTTCTTAAAAAAAATCATGAAAATATTTATAAAAAAAAATTTCATGTTTCTCCTTTTATGAGCATGCAGGGCAATTATAAATTTAAAAGTTTTTGGATAAAAAAAAAATTTAACTTAATTGTTGAATATTTTTCAAAAAATGAAGAGCTTTTTACATCCTTTACTGGAAAAGAAAAGGCATTAAATAGTTATAATTTAATTCTATATTTTTTTAAAATACCATTTATGACCATAAAAATAATTATAGGAATTCACTTTGAAGCTATTATATTATATGCAAAGCGTGTTAAATTTTATAAATGCCCCATACCCAATAGTATTAATTTTATAAAATATATTAGGAATAATAGATGGAATTAATTTACAGTATTTTATTTAAAAATATAAATAAAAAGATTAGTCAAGAATTTATAGGCTCTCTTGAAGTAATTTTAGAAAATAAAAAAAGCTTTTTTATAGGGAACAATAAAAGCAATTTGAGGTTTTATATTAAAAAAAAAAAATTTCTTACCAGTTTACTATTTTATGGAGTTCCTTATTTAGGACTAGCTTATTCTAAGGGTTATTGGAAGACTAATGATTTAAAAAAATTATTAGAGATTGGTTTACGTAATAAAACCGTGTTTAGAAGTATTACTTTTTTAGATGTATTTATGAAAATTTATCTAAAACTAATAGTATTAGTGGAAAAAAATACTCCTAAAAGAAGTAAAAAACAAATTAGCTATCATTACGATTTAGGCAATGATTTTTATACTTTGTGGTTAGATGAAACTATGACTTACTCAAGTGCAATTTTTGATAGTTCTAAAAATCTTATTAATGCACAAAATAATAAATATAAAAATATTGTTAAAGTAGGTGATATTAATAAAAACCATAATATTCTTGAAATTGGCTGTGGTTGGGGAGGATTTATTGAATATATTGAACAAAATGTAGGGTCTAGTGTTACCGGAATAACATTATCTGAAAAACAATATACATATATTAACAGTAAAAAACTTATAAATTCTGAAGTCAAACTTCAGGACTATAGAAGTATTAAAAATAAATTTGATAGAATAGTATCTATAGAAATGTTTGAAGCTGTAGGGAAAAAAAACTGGAATACTTATTTCAAAAAACTAAAAGAATGTATTACTGATAAAGGTAAGATAATTCTTCAAATAATTACTATTACGGAAGACAATTATGACTATTATTCTCAAAGAAAAGATTTCATTCAAAAATATGTATTTCCTGGAGGAATGTTACCCACTAAAAGTTCACTGAAAATATTAGCTAATAATAATAATTTAATGTTTAAAGAAAATATAAGTTTTGGAAAAGACTATTCAAAAACATTAGCTTTTTGGAGAGAAAATTTTTTAAATAACTGGCATAAAATTGAAAAACTAGGTTTTGATAATAGCTTTAAACGTTTATGGGAATACTATTTAACATACTGCGAAGTTGGTTTTAGTAACGGAACCATTAATGTAAGTCAATTTTTATTAGAAAAAAATAAGTATTAAATAAAAAAATAATAACTAATGAAATTAAATTTTGAAAAATTTTTTACAGGAAAAGTAGAAGCAAATGGTTACATGATTTTTTTCTATCCAAAAAAAAGAAAAAAAGATGTAAAAGTTTTGTTTTCTGGAAATTTTAAAAATAATAGTCTTATATTATTAGAAAAATACTATGAAAATAATATAAAAGCTTCCTCTAGAAAATGGCATTTTCAAAAATTCTCTGATGATCACTTTATAGGCAATGAAAAGAATATAGTTAGTCCTTTTAAATTGATCATTAAAAATAACTCTTTAGAAATGAACTATAAATTTAAAACACAGTTTAAAAATTTTAGTTTTAATGTTTATGTAGAAGATCAAATGTATTTAATAAATAAGAATACAATCATAAATAAGACTAGAATCTCAAAATGTCATATTACTATTGCCGAAACATTATTGCTTTACAAAAAATTATAGTTTTTTCATTAAATAGTTCGTTAACTTAAAATAAATAGTATAGGGAAGTATTCTTAAAACTTTCATTAGATAACAAAAAAGTAACGGGCAATTAATTTCAAATTTACTTGAAGATACAATCTTATTGTAGATTATATTTGAAGCTTGTTCTACAGGTATAATCATTGGCATATCAAATTTATTCTTATCTGTTAAAGGAGTCTTAACAAATCCTGGGTTTATTAGTCTCACTGTAATTCCTAGCTTTTGACATTGATTATAGATTGACTCAGCAAAGGTACTAATAGCTGATTTAGAAGAACAATAAGCAGCAGCATATGGAAGCCCTCTATATCCAGCTACTGATGACATAATTATGACTTGTGATTTCTTCTTTTTTTTTAAAAAAGGTAAAAAAGCTGATAAGCAATTTAAAGTACCAAAAAAATTTGTTTCAAATATTTCTCTAGTTTCTTCCAAAGAGAATATAGAGTTACTATTGGGATTATTGGTTCCGGCATTCAAAAGAATTATATCAGGTATTCCCTTATTTTTTACTATGCTATTTATTTTAGTACGAACTAATTTACTGTTAGTAATATCAATTTTAACAGTTTTTATTAAGTTTTTCTTTGCAGCTTCATTTTCTAAACTTTTTAAAAGATTTAATCTTCTCGCAGAAGCAATTACTTTCCACCCCTCACTTGCAAATTTTAAACTTAAAGAACGACCTATACCGGAAGAAGCTCCCGTAATAAATATAGATTTTTTCATTATCTAAAAATTAGTGAGATTTAAAATTGATCCCAAAAGGCCTTTAAATTGAAGAGAGCCAGAGTAAACTACAAGGCAAATACATCCTGAAGTATCAGCTGATACTGGACTATGCACTTCATCACTGCTTGCAACTACTAAATCACCTTTATTATATTCTCCTTTTTCGTCACTATACCCTCCATGCAGAACTAAAGTGGCTTCAAGTCCTTCATGACCGTGTTTAGGCATAGATTTATTAGCAGGTATTTCTAGTAACTTGCCACTAATATTTGCGTCTTGAAACTTAATATCTTTATATTTTACATTGTTTATGGTCGACTTCCAATCATTAGTATCAAAATCAGAGTCAAGATAATCAGATAGTGTTGAAGGGATTTTGATATTTTCACTATTTAAATTGGTTTTAATAGAGTAAGAGGTATAGTTAGTTTGGGATTGTTCTTGTTCTAAACCATCTACTCTATCTAGTACGTTGCTCCACAATTCTTTACTAACATTCAATTCTTTATGGTTAGTGAGATAAAATCCGCCTATAGTTTCATACTTCTCAATTTCAGCTTTACATGCAGAGCAATAAGCAATATGGCATGAAATAATTAATGACTCAGCCTCAGAGGTATTTCCCATTGCATATTTTAAAAGCATATCAGAATTTGGATGGGAATTAATTTCATAAGTAACCATTAGTTAACCTCCACTAAGTGTCTCATTTTAGTAAGTGCTAATCTAATCCTTGACTTAACTGTACCTAATGGAATTTTAAGTTCTTCTGAAATATCAGCATGCGTTTTGTTGTAAAAATAAGATAATTGTAATAACTTACTTTGTTCTTTTGGAAGATTAGACATATATTTTTTTAAACTACTAGACAATTGAGCAGAAAGTATTTCTTTCTCTTGAGTAGAATCTACAGGTATTTCTAAACCCTCGTCGCTTTCAGATAAGTAATGTCTTTTTTCTTTTCTTATTTTATCTATTCTTTTGTTTCTTGCTATTGTATAAACCCATGTACTAACTGAAGATTTACTACTGTCGTATGTAGCAGATTTGGTCCAAACCGCAATCATAACTTCTTGTATAACTTCTTCCGCTTGGCTATCTGTAGAACCTGCCTTAACTAGAAAACTTTTTAATCTGGGAGCAAAATATTTAAAAATTGTGCTAAATGCTTGTTTATCTTGATTGACTCCTATTGCATTAATGCAGAGAGATAATTCATCATCCGAATTTAAAGTTTGAAAGTCTGCTTTAATGTTGCTTGTTTCCATAGCAGTAATTGAGTTAAATGGTTTAAATTGTAATTGCATTGTATAATAATATCCGTAAATATCAAGTATACGTTTATAACGTTACTATGGATTACTATTATATAGCATTATTTGAGGATATTAAGATATCAATGTATTTATTATACTTTTTAAATTAAAATATACAATAATAATAAATATTGAGAAAAAAAACCTATAAAACTATTTTATTAATGATAAATTATTTGATCTTTCATATTTATTATCAATTCTGTAAATTTCGTCTAACTCTTCTTCCATCACATACTTGTTAAGAAATTCCATTACTTTGATTAAGTCAGAAAAAATTGTTTCTTTTTCAATTTTATCTAATTCATAACTTTTCAAGTAAACTTTTCTTATAAAAGAGCTGTCATGCAATGGTGGTCCGATAACCACATCCAAATTTTCAAAAAAATTTACAAAATCATCCAAATGTTTTCTATTTTGGTGAATTTTATTTGGTATTATAACTATATGAGGATGTATTTTATTAAATCTCTCTTTGATTTTATCTAATTTTTTAACAAAATCTAAAGTAGGTGGGAGTTCAGCCATAGTATTGGATACAGGTACTATAATGGCATGAGATTTAGTAAATAACTCTATACCTTCTTGACCTGGTCTCGCTGGCGTGTCTATAACTAAGACATTTCCCTTTTTCATTCTAGTATTTTCCATAAGCTGACTTAACATTATTAAGTTTAATTTATCATACTCATATGATATAGGATAATGACTACAAGCAACATTTTTACAAATTCTTTGTAATAAACTAACTGAGCTTCCTTGTTTATCAGCATCCACTAGTTGTATGCTTTCGTATTTATTTGACCATTGCATCATAGCAGTAACTAAACAACTTAAAGTACTTTTTCCTACACCTCCTTTTGGATTAGCAAATGTTAAAATTTTTCCACGTGAAGCTTCCATGCCTAACTATCTCCTTTAATTTTATTGATCAAAGAAATACTGTGATCGAAAAAATCTATATTATTTTGTAATTCATCAATATTTCTTTCGTAAGAGTTCTTAATAGCTATAATGTCATTTTTAACTTTTTCTAATTCTTTATCAATTGAAGTTATTTTTTTTGAATAATCATCACGCTTATTATTAAGTACTTCCACATTTTTTAACAATGGTAATAATTCTTTTTTAGCAGTGATATTAAAATCTTTTTTAAAGTCGTTTCTAATATTACTATTATTATTTTCTTTTTTTAATTTCATTCTTTTCTTAATTTCTTCAGCTAAAATTCCGAAATTCTTATCTAATGAAAACTCTTCTTCTGCTTTTTTTTTCTCAGCATATACTACTCTATCTAGTCCTAAATTACTTTTATTTTTAGACCAAGATCCATTTCTTCTTAAAACTTTTATTACCGAATCATCCATACTTTATTATTATAAATAATTGAATATATGTAAATAAATTCTTATTCTACATACTGCTATTTAAGGTAGCTTATACACTACATATTGATTTAGAAAAAAAAAAAAAGAAATTTTTTTAATTTTTTTATATTTTACAATTTTTTAAAGACCTAATGTCTGATACGACAATGCTATTTTTTCTAGCGCAATAGACATTGCACTAGTTCTCAAATCCTTTATTTTATTTTTGGAATGCATTCTGTAAGACATAGCAATATATGCTGATCTCATAGTATCATCTAAACCAGATCTTACTAAATCTATTTCATCAGAACCTTTAATAATATTTTCTTTATTACTTAAATTTAATTTTCTTCCTGTAATTTCTTCTACAGAAGAAATTAAGTTTAAAATTTTATTTTCTTCACCTCTTTTATGAAGTCTACCGAACCTTATATGAGATAGGTTTTTAACCCATTCAAAATACGATACCGTTACTCCTCCGGCATTTGCATACAAATCAGGAATGATTAACTTTTCTTTAGCCAGTATTTGATCAGCCTCATAAGTAATTGGCCCATTAGCAGCTTCTACTATCAATTTTGCTTTTATCTTTTTAGCATTACTTTTATTGATTACCCCTTCTAATGCCGCTGGTATTAAGATATCACACTGATTTGTCAGCAAGTCAGTATTAATATATCCTTTATATTTTTTTACACTTCCTGTATTTAATATATGGTTTTTTAATTTCTGTATATTTATACCTTTTTTATCATAAATAGCTCCATCTCTCTCACTTACCCCTATGACCTTTACTCCATCCTCTTCAGAAAGAAACTTTGCGGCATGGTATCCTACATTGCCTAAACCTTGCACTATAACTGTTTTTCCTTCCAGAGACCCTTCTATTTTTGCTATTTTCATATCTTTCTTATGTCTAAAAAACTCTTTTATAGCATATTGGACCCCTCTGCCAGTAGCTTCAGCTCTACCTCTAATACCATGCTTATTGATAGGTTTACCGGTTACACATGCAAAAGCATTTATATCTACAGGGTTGAGTCTTCTATATTCATCAGCAATCCAAGCCATTTCTCTTTCCCCTGTTCCCATGTCAGGAGCAGGTACATTTTGGGAAGGGTTAATCAAATCTCTTTTTATAAGTTCTTGTGAAAATCTTCTTGTAATTCTCTCTAAATCATATTTATTATATGCGTTTGGATTTATTATTAATGCTCCTTTTGACCCACCAAAAGGTATATCAACCAATGCACACTTATAAGTCATAAGCGCTGCAAGTGCTTCAACCTCTGCTTGGTCAGCATGAAGAGAAAATCTGATACCTCCTTTTACAGGCTCAAGATGATCTGAATGTACACATCTAAAACCAGTAAAAGTGCTAATTTTATTTTTAATTCTTACCCCAAAATTCACTTTGTAGGTCGCGTTAGGAGCCTTTATTTGGTTTGCCAATGATACAGATAAATTAAGTACTTTTGCTGCATTATCAAAAACCTGGTCAACGGATTTTAAAAATTCTTTACCAGACAATTTTACCTCTCTTTTTTTTTAAAATTGTACTACACTTAAGTTTAAATGAAAAATAGTAATAAACAAGCTTGGGAGCCTAACTCTCTAATTTATAATTATGGAGATCAACCAAAATGTGCATTTCTTATTGTTTCTGGAACGGTAGAATTTTTTTCTAAAAATAATATTTTACTTGGAAACGCTAGTGAAACTGAAGTATTTGGAGAAATAAGCTGCTATTTAAATAGAACTCACTCAGTTACAGCTAAATCTAAAACGTATGTAGTTGCTAAATTAATACCTAAAAATGAGTTTACGAAAATAATACAACGTACTCATCCTGTGATTATGGGAATGCTAAGGAGCACATATCATCGTTTAGCTGATGCGAATATTCAAAGAGAATATTCTGAAGAAGAAATTCAAAGGTATACTCTTATGTTTGAAAATAGCATTGAAAATAGTGAAAAAATCAAAGATAAGATTGACAATATAAANCAAAANTTAGATAANAATNTAGAAGAANGAATAAACTTANNATGAATAATAANANAAANACNATTAGTAAATTTGANGAATTAGAAGANATAGTNAGAGAAAATACTATACTNATAAAAAAAAATAGGGCNTTAGTNAGTATNAATCATGATAACCTTCATAATGCNTACAGAGAATCTTATGANGTAACNAGAGAGTTATTATTACTTCAACTNGAAAGNGCNAGAAAGTTTATTGTTNAATCTCAAAATAAAAAAGATGTNTTTGAATATTTAAAAAAAAGAATTGAAATTAATAAAAAAACNGCTCNAGTNACTGAAAAAATTATNACTTCTAATGAANTTATGATGGANGCAGTTGAAGACTCAAAAAAAGTAAANGNAGANCTNGTTNAGTTTTTAGAAAANTCTTTAAAAGANCAAAANAAAANTAANCCTTCAAAAAATANNTTTNNATTTAGTGATGAAGAAATTAATTCGCTTTTTAACATGCAAAAAGAAAATATAGTAAATATATTTAGAAATAACTCTAGAATTAATCACAATAGAAAAGTGATTCAAGACAAAATAGTTGAAGTAGATTTAATATCAAAAAAAGCTCAAGACTTAGTAGCTAACTTCCATGAGTTACTTTATAAGGATGATTAATTTATTAAGTAATTAATATATTTAGTTTTTAAATCAACTTTTTTTATTTTTCCAGTAGCAGTATAAGGTAACTCATCTAAAAATAATATTTCATCTGGCATCCACCATTTTGCTATTTTATCAGATAGAAATTTATAAATGTCTTCTTTGGATACTTCCTCACTCTTTACTAATAATAATAAAGGTCTCTCATCCCATTTTTTATGCCTAACGCCAATAACTGCTGCCTCTTTTACTTTAGGATGTCCAACCGCAATATTTTCTACCTCAATAGTACTAATCCATTCTCCTCCAGATTTGATTACATCTTTTACCCTATCTGTAATTTGCATATATCCATCTTGATCAATATTTGCTACATCTCCTGTTAAAAACCATCCATCTTCTTTGTGTGCTTCACTATCAATTATATTCATATAACCTTTACATATCCATGGTCCCTTTACCCATAAATTGCCAGTTGCATTTCCATCTTTGGGCAACTCATTACCCTTATCATCTTCAATTTTAATATCTACTCCATAAACAGGTCTTCCTTGCTTAGTTGCTAAATCGTATCTTTGATTTTTTGTAAACTTTTCATGTTTATTTAAAGGTCTGTTAACAGTACCTAAAGGAGAAGTTTCAGTCATCCCCCATGCATGAATTACGTGCACATTATGTTTTTCTTCAAAATTTTCTATCATAATCTTAGGACAAGCTGATCCTCCAATCATACAACTTTTTAAAAAATTTAACTTCTTTTTTGTTTTTTCTAGGTATTGAAATAAAGCTAACCAAACTGTAGGAACTGCAGCTGTAAATGTAACTTTTTCTTTTTCAAGCAAATAATAAATACTTTTTCCATCTAAATGCCTTCCTGGAAGAACTAGTTTTGCACCTACCATATTGGCCACATAAGGTATCCCCCAAGCATTTGCATGGAACATTGGAGCTATTGGCATTATAACATCCAAACTTGATAAATTAAATGAGTCAGGATTAGCAGCCGCTATAGTATGAATTAAAGTAGATCTATGAGAATATAGTACACCTTTTGGATTACCTGTTGTCCCTGAAGTATAACACAAAGAAGAAGCAGTATTTTCTGAAAATAATGGCCAAACTTTTAGACTATTACTTTTCTCAATTAAATCATCATAGAAAATTATTTTTTTTGCTATCTTAATTTTACTAGGTATATTCTTAGTATGCCCTAATATTATGATATACTCCACTGTATTTAAACTATCACATATATCATATATTAAATCTAAAAAGTCTAAATCCACAAATAATAATTTATCTTTAGCATCATTAATGATAAAAATGATTTGTTCTTTAAATAGCCTAGGATTTATTGTATGACAAATAGCTCCAATACCTGATACTCCATAATAAAGTTCTAAATGNCTTAAATTACTCCACGCTAATGTTCCTATTCTATCGCCAATTTTTACGTTAAGATTTATGAGACTATTTGCTAATTTTTTTACTCTTAATAAAGTCACTCTATAGTTAGTTTTAAAAACTTTTCCTTCACCTATAGAATCTACAATCTCTGTATTACCATGATACTTACCACTATGTTCAATAAGTGAAGAAATTAATAGTTGTTGGTCTGACATAAGGCCTAACATATTTATATATTAATTATAAAAATTAACAGAGTCAAACATAGTTATGGCATATGGATTGCAAAATAATTTTAATGAAAATTCTGAAGATATTTTTATTTTTTTACTTGCTAGTAAGTTCCTTACCAGCTAGCAAATATGATTGTATTATAGCTAGTAAAAAATACGAGAATATTTATGGTATTCCAAATAATTTATTAGTGTCTGTTGCACTAACTGAATCTGGAAAAAAAATAAAAAATGGTGAGTTTATATCCTGGCCTTGGACTATAAATAAAAGAGGAGAAGGTAAATTCTTTCAGAATAAAAAGTCAGCAATAAGCTATGTAAAAAAATACATAAAGAATGGGAAAAAAAATATTGACTTAGGATGTATGCAAGTTAACTATATGTACCACCCTAATGCTTTTAAAAATTTTAATGACGCGTTTGACCCAGATAAAAACGTGCAATGGGCAGCAAAAATGATAAATTCTCTTCATGCTAAATTTGGCTCTTGGGAGTCTGCAATTGGCTACTATCATTCTTATAGAAAAAAAAAAAGAAAAAAATATTCATTAAAAGTATTTAATACTTTGACTTCTTTGCAAAAAGAAAATAAATTCAGTTTTATTCAGGTAATTGATTATAAAGAGAATAGCGAAGACTACAAAAATTCAATTCAACAACAAAAACCTTTATCTCTAGTTAAAGAAAAAATAAAAAAACATACAGATCAAGATAAAAAAGATAATAAAATTAATGTTAACAGTGATTATATTATAGCTAGAATGGAAAAAGTAAATTTTTTTAGAAACTATTTTTACAATAATAAAATAAATTAGAAATATTTTTTTGGTGGTTGGGGATTATTTTTTGGATCAGAATTATATTTATTTATTTTAATAATTTTTCTTTCATTTAAATTCTTTATTTCATGTTCTAAAAAATCAGCTATTTTTTTTTCATACAATTGTTCTCCCTCTACATAAACTGTAAATGACCTTAAATACTTTTGCTTTTTTAAATTATTTTCAATAGTATCCTTAGTCCATTTATATAAAGGGTTATTTACCTCATTCTGTTCTTCGCATTCTAATACAAAATTTTTAAAAGCATCATATTGACAAACTAAATCAGCCTTCACTTCTTCTAGAATAGAACTAATTTTTTTATTCAATTTTTTATAGTTTCTCTTTCTTACTTCTGAAGCAACTTCTTCAATTACATCAACCCTAACCTGGTAAAGAAGTTCAGACATAATTATTTTATTCAAACTCTTCTATTACTATTTTAATCTTAGAGTACCATTTAGATACATTATTAATATCCTCTATAGAAAGCATATCTGCTATAAGTGACATCTGATGATGTTCTAATTTCTTACTTTTATAATCTTTTAACTTTTCAATTAAATAAAATTCATTTTGAGCAGTTAAATGAGGAACTAATACAGAGTTACCTCCTGAGTTTGCCTGTCCATTTACTCCATGACACACGGAACAAATATTTTCAGCAATAGTCTTGCCTTTCTTTATAGCATCATCCACTAAACTTTGATTTGCTAATAAGGATAAAATAAATATTAAGACAAAAGTATTTTTTTTCATTTTATAAAGAAAAGTGAGTTAGTAATTACTAACTCACTTTAAATAGAAAAGTATCTCTACTAATCAGCTGATGCGTAAGTAATTCTATATACTGCGCCAGCTTTATCATCAGAAACCAATATTGATCCATCAATATACTGCTGTACATCAACAGGTCTACAAATGTAGGTTCCTCTCTCTGTCATACAACCAGTCATAAATGGTTCGGTCTTTTTTGCATTTCCTTTGTCATCTAAGTATGTAACCATAACTTGTGCTCCTCTAGGCACCACTGCATTCCATGAACCGTGTTGTGCACTAAAAATTGCATTATCATATTTTTTCGGGAACATATCAGCATTATAAAACATCATACCTAAATCTGCAGCATGAGCTTTCATATCTACTTGAGGCTTTACATATCTAGATGCTAAGTCCTGTGGAATTTTATCATTTTTATAATCATCAGTTCTCACGTTTCCACCACCGTAATAAGGATGGCCATACCACATTCCCATTTTAGGCATTTTATTAAGCTCTCCTGGAGGTGTTTCATCTCCCATTCCATCAACTTGGTTATCGGTAAACCAAAGTGTTCCGTCTTTAGGATTAAAAGCATGTCCACCAGAGTTTCTAATTCCAGTTGCAACAGTTTTTCTATCTAATTCACCAGGAAATCTGTTAAAACTAATCATTCCGCCTATACCAACTTCATTATAAAGCTTTTGCTTATCTGGAGGTGATACATTAAAAGGCTGTCCCATGCTCACATAAAGTTTATTATCTGGGCCAATCGCACATACTCTTCCAGTATGATTATATGATTCTTCAGCTTCCGGTATTAATTCACCCTGATTTATAATAGGAATAGCTACAGTATCTGGACTTTCCATGAAGTACTCAGCTGCAGGAAACCATAAAACTCTGTTTCTTTCTGCTATATATAGGTGTCCATCTGCACTGTAACAAGGACCATTAGGTATATCAAACTTAATGTTCGGTGCAAATCTTTCAACAGTATCAGCTACGTTATCCATATCTCTATCTGTAGCTTGCCAAACTCTGTCTTTTCTAGTTCCAATCCATACAGCACCTTTGTTTCTACTAACTGCCATATTTCTAGCATCAGGAACAACTGCAAATAATTCAACTTTAAAGTTAGCAGGTAACTTTAATTTTGATATTATATTTTTCTTAATATTACCTGCATATTTAGTGTCTTGTGCAACTCTATCCCAACTGTAGTCTGCACCAGATGCCTTAAAACTACTTAATTTATTAATTACATCATCATCGTCTTTAGCTTGAAGGCTAAATACTGCACTTAATGCAAAAAATAAACAAGTAAGTATAGTAATTAAATGTTTCATATTATCTCCCAAAGTTGTTTACTAATTTAATTATTAAAGTACTTATTTATATATGAGTAAGTTTATTTCTGTCAATTGATATTTATAAGAAATATCTATAATATATATTAGAAAAATTTATAACTTATTTAATCTTACTTAGCTCTTCTACCAAAGCTTTGTTTAACAGGTTTAAATCTGTAGAAATAGTTACCATATCAAATCCCATTTTAAGGAAAAAACTCCCTGTATCCGAGCCTGAACAATGAATTGCTGATTTTTTTTTGTATTTTTTTGCCTTTCTTAAAATATGTTCATAAAAATGCATCATTTTTTTTTCTCTAAAAACTTTATCAGGCTTAAAGCCATAGCTTATAGATAAATCATAAGGTCCTACATAAATCATATCTAAATTTTTATTTTTTAAAATATGATCTAGATTCTCTAATGATTCTTTAGTTTCTATCATTGAAATTGCTAAAATTTCATTATTACTTTTTTCAAAATAGTTTTGATTATCAATATTCACTAAAGTAGGTCCAAAACTTCTAATTCCTTTTGGGGGATAAAAACAAGAATTTGTAAAATTCTCTACATCTATTTGATTATTGACTAACGGACAAATAACTCCATAAGCACCTGCATCTATTACCTTATTAATTATACCTATGTCATTAGAAGGTATTCTTACTAAAGGCATAACTTCATATTTCGAAATAATTTGAAGAATGTCTTTGCATTTTTCAAAGCCAAACATGCCATGTTGCAAATCAATAGTAATAGCATCAAATTTATTTTTTGCCATAATTTTAACAGCAGAAATAGAGTCAATATGGATCCATCCATTAATTATTTTTTTTTTACGTATGAAATTTTTTTTCGATATTTTCATAATTTAATATTTATAATAAGTATAAATCTTTTTAAACACAATAGGTACTAAAGCAATTAAAATTAATGAAATTACAACATATTTATTTAATATATCTTCAAAAGAGTATATTTTTGTTAATTGTGTACCCGCATTTATAAATAAAAGGGTGCTCAAAAACATGCCTAGCTGTGATACAAAATAAAAATGATATGCATTAATTTTTGTAACAGAAAATAATAAGTTAATTAAAAAAAAAGGAAAAATAGGTGTCATTCTAACAAAAAAAAGATAATACACACCATCCTTATCTATTCCTTTGTTAATAACTTTTAAAGATTTTTCAAATTTTTTTTCAATAAAATTTTTAAATAAATACCTTGCCGTCAAAAAGCAAACTAAAGCGCCTAAAGAAGACGCAAATGAAGCCAAAATGATACCTGGAACTAACCCAAACAAAGCTCCGATTATTAAAGATAATATACCTGCAATAGGTAATGCTAAAACAGAAACTAAGAAATATAATATAAAAAAAATTGCATAATAAGTTAAATAATTTGCTAATACTTTTTCACTTAATTGTAAGTATAAGTCATGAATTTTCGAAATAGAAAAAAAATTTATATTCATATAAATACTATATATAGATGACAGGAAGGTTAATAAAAAAATAGATATAATAAAAAATTTTAAATTCTTTTTAAAAAAAATATATATCTTCATATTACATTTCTATTAGATTGACATTTCTTAGAACAATAAACTACCTTTTCCCAATTAAGTCTCCATTTTTTTCTCCACTTGAATGGCCTCAGACAAACTTTACATATTTTTTCAGGTAGATTCTTTTTCATGATATTTTTAAATTAGTATGTTCTTTTAAAAAATTATTAGCTGCCAGATAAATTCTATTTTTTCTTTTAATATCCATGGTGTCAATCATTTTTGTCATAATACCTATTCTAGGGTTTGACTTTAATTTTTGCCTATTTTCGTCTATAAACTTCCAGTATAAGCCATCTAAAATATCAGTCCACTCACCCTTTTTATAATCTGACATTTTTAGTATATAACTT
The DNA here is from genome assembly GCA_002170595.1 of Alphaproteobacteria bacterium TMED62. Lineage (GTDB taxonomy): Bacteria > Pseudomonadota > Alphaproteobacteria > TMED109 > TMED109 > TMED131. Next base: position 12,305 of record NHDP01000007.1, on the reverse strand, counting down.
GACGCACATATATATGGTTTTGTTGCAAACACTCCTCCATCACTATAAAGCCCCATACCAAAAACATTAGGAACCATAACCCAATCATAAGAGTCAACGTAAAATTCCATAAACCAGCTATATACCTCTTTAGGATTTATTCTTGCTAAATTCATAATATTAGCTATCACCATTAATCTTTCGATATGATGGTTCCATCCGTACTTAATAGCTTTTATTATTGCATTATCTAACGGAAGTATACCAGTTTTTCCTTCATACCAACTTTTTTTCATTTTTCTATTATTATTAAAATAGTTATTATTTATAAAAATATTATCGTAATTTTGATAGGTTCCTCTAATAAACTCTCTCCAACCAATTATTTGTCTTATAAAACCCTCATATGAATTTATATTGACTTTATTTTCATATTTCTTAAGTCTAACTAATAACTCTTTTGGAGTAATTAGTCCTAAATTTAAAATAGGGCTTAATGCACTATGAAAAAGAAAGTCATGAGTTGAGCTAAGAGCATCCTCATAATCTCCAAATAAAGAAAACTTTGTTTCTAAAAATTCATCTAAAAAGTTTAAAGCTCCTTTTCTATCAGAGTGCAACCAAAAATTATTAGTTGCCCCTACATTATTTTTAAAAACCTTATTGATAGTCAAAGATAGTTTTTTTGTATATTTATTACTTGAACTAAAAGTTGTTTTAGGAATTTTAATACCTTTAGGAAGTTTTTTTCTATTATCTTCATCGTAACTCCATTTGCCACCTAATGGTTTATCTTTTTCTAAAAGTATATTAAATTTTTTTCTACTTAGCTTATAAAAATTAGCCATAAGAGGCTTTTTCTTTTCCTTTATAGTTTCATGAAATTCTTTTCTATCAAATAAAAACATTGGAGATTTTAATACTTCTATTTCTACTAAACCTTTTAAGCTAAATATTTTTTTTTCAAAAAACTTATCTTCAATTTCAAAGAATACTATTTTTTTATATTTTTTTTTAGATAAGATTTTTTTTAATTTTAATAAATAATCATCATAAAAACTTTTTAATTCTATTCCATGATAATGCACTTCTAAACCTAACTTTCTGAGTTCATCTCTATACAATCGCATTGATGATAATACATGTAAAATTTTTAGTTTGTGATGCCTAACATAGCTACATAACTCAAAATCTTCACACATAAAAAAATCATATTGTTGAATTTTTTGAAAGTACAGTTTAGGATTAAAAAGTTGATTACCTAAAATTATAAATAGTTTAGTGTTATTCATATTTTTACTATTATTTATACGATTACATTGTTTATAAGTTCACTTTAAATAGAAAGACATAATTGATGCAACCTCCAATATTAAAAAAAAAAAAATCTGTAAAATATTTTCATGGATATAAATTAACTGATTACTACAGCTGGGTTCATCAAAATAATATTTTAGATGTTTTATCAGATGCTAATCTTTTAGACAAAGATGTAAAGAACTACCTTATTAAAGAAAACTCTTATGCTAATAAAATGATGAGTGAAACTAAAAGTATGCAAAAGTTACTATTTAAGGAAATTAAAGGAAGAATCAAATTAGCAGATAAAAGTCTCCCTTTTATTGACCAAAAATATTCATACTGGTCAAAAACAACCGAAAAAGGAAATTATTCTATAAAGTTAAGAAAACACTTAAAAACAGGAAAGGTTGAGCAAATTTGGAATGGTGATTCTGAATATAAAAAGCTTAAACCTTCTTACTTTGGTGTAGGAGATTTTTCTGTAAGCCATAATGATAAACTTCTAGCCTATTCATTAGATTTAAAAGGCTCAGAATACTATGATATTCACATAAGAAGGTTAGCTGATAAAAAAAATTTAAAGGATGTAATAATAGAGACTAACGGAAATATATTGTTTTCAAATGATGATAAATATATTTTTTATGTTAAACTAGATTCACTACATAGATCTAAGTCAATTTTTTTACATGAAATTGGAAAAAGTCAAAAGTCAGATAAGGAAATTTATAAGGAAAAAATAGATAGGTTTACTGTTAGCATTCATAATACCTCCGACGAAAAGTATTTTATTATATCCTCAGGAGATCATTCAACAAATAAGTGTTTTTTATTAGATGCCAATTTAAAAAATCTAAAGTTGAAACTTTTTAAAGATTATAAAGAGAACATTACTTACTCTCTAAATTCTTGGAATGGCTTTTTTTATAATCATACTAATGATCAGGCATTAGATTTTAAAATTGAACGTTATAAACACAATAATTTAAGTAAAGCAGAAGACTATATTAATCCTAAAAAAAATACAATAATTGGAGGCTACATAATTTTAAAAAACTGGTTTTTATGGTCTGAAACAAAAGATGCTAATCAAAAAATTTTTTTAAAAAATTTAATTAGTCAAAAAATTGAGGAAATTAATTTTTTTGAAGATAAGATTAAATCAATTTCTATGTCAACTTATCAAAAGGATAAGGATACTGATCTTATTTATATCAATTATTCATCACCAAAATCTCCAAATAAAACTTACTTATACAACCTTAAAAATAAAATAAAAAAAATTGTTAAAGTTCAGAAAATACCTTCTGGTTTTAATGAAGGTAACTACATAACTGAAAGAATACATGCAAAATCTAAAGATGGAATAAAAATTCCAATAACTATAATCAGACATAAGAATACTAAAATTAATGGTAAAGCTAGGGTGTTACTATACGGCTATGGCTCTTATGGCTACTCTTTAGGAAATGGTTTTTCTTCTTCAAAATATAGTTTAATAGATAGAGGTATTATTTGGGCAAATGCTCATATTAGGGGAGGAATGGAATGTGGTATGCAATGGTGGAAGAATGGAAAAATGTTAAAGAAAAAAAATACATTTGAAGATTATATACAATGTGCTGAAAAGCTTATTTCTGATAAATACACAAAAGAAGGAAATATTATTGGAATGGGCGGTAGTGCTGGGGGCTTACTTATGGGGGCTGTTTTAAATATGAAACCTAAACTCTTCTCGTCAGTAGTTATGGCCGTTCCTTTTGTTGACTCTCTTACAACAAATTTAGACCATTCTCTTCCATTAACAGTGGGAGAGTTTAAAGAATTTGGTAATGCTAAAAAATATAAAAAACATTTTGATTATATCAAGTCCTATTCTCCTTATAACAATATTAAAAGACAAAAATATCCTCATATATTAGTCACAACAAGTCTATTTGATAATAGAGTTCTTTTTGACGAACCGACTAAGTATGTAGCAAAATTAAGGCAGTTTAAAAAAGATAAAAATTTGTTATTACTTAAAACTGAAATGAAAGGCGGTCATGGAGGCAAATCGGGAAGAGACTCGGGGATTGAGGAAACTGCTTTTGACTACTCTTTTATTTTAAAGATGACAAAAACTAAAGTTTAGAACTTCTTTTTCTTTCTACAGAATCTAAAAACTTTTTTCTTAACCTTAGATTTTTAGGCGTGATTTCTAATAACTCGTCTTCTTTTATAAAAGACATCATTTCTTCTAATGACATTTTAAGGGGAGGACTAAGTTTAACTGCTTCATCTGTGCCAGAGGCTCTAATATTAGTAAGCTTTTTTCCTTTTAATACATTTACTTCTAGGTCATTTTCCCTACTATTTTCTCCAATAACCATACCCTGATATACTTTAGCTTGCGGACCAATAAAAAGTTTACCTCTTTCTTGTATATTAAATAAAGCATATGCAATAGCGTTACCTTGTTCTGTCGCTATAAGCACTCCATTTCTTCTACTCTTTATGATTCCTTTAAAAATATCATAAGAGTAAAATATTCTATTCAAGACACCTGTTCCTCTAGTTTCTGTTAAAAACTGTCCATGATAACCAATCAAACCTCTAGATGGCACCTTAAATAAAAGTCTGGTTTTAGACTTTCCCATAGATTTCATTTCTATCATTTCACCTTTTCTCTTATTAATTGAATCAATAGTAGAACTTGAATATTGCTCATCAACATCAATTATCACTTCTTCAATCGGTTCAAGAATTTCACCTTTCTCATTTTTTTTCAATAACACCCTGGGGCTAGATATACTTAATTCAAAACCCTCTCTTCTCATAGTCTCAATTAGTATACCTATTTGTAATTCACCTCTTCCTCCTATTTCAAATGCATCTTTATTAGAATTTTCATTAAATGTAATTGCTACATTTGACTCAGCTTCAGCTAAAAGTCTTTCCCTAATTTTTGTTGATGTGACTAATTTACCTTCAGTTCCAGCAAACGGTGAACTATTTACAGTAATAGTAACTGCCATTGTTGGAGGATCTATCGCAGTAGCATTTATAGGACTGTTAATATTATCATCACAAATAGTATCAGCTACCGAACTTTTGTTTAAACCTGCAATACATATAATATCTCCTGCTTGAACTTGATTAACAGGTACTTTTTCTGTGCCTTCATATATGAATAGTTTTGTCAATCTTCCTTTTTCTACTTCATTGCCTTTTAAATCTATTGTTTTAACATTAGCATTAACGGACACTTTGCCTTGTTCAACTCTTCCTATTAAACATCTTCCCAAATAAGGATCTGAGGCTAGCAAAGTTGCTAGCATTGCAAAAGGTTTATTATTATTTAGTTTTGGGGCTTTAATATGAATAAGGATTAGATCCAATAGAGGAGAAAGGTCTTGTCTTGAATTACTTAAATCATTTACACACCATCCATCTCTTCCTGACGAATAAAGCACTGGAAAATCTAATTGTTTTTCATCAGCATCTAAATCCACAAACAGGTCAAAAACTTCGTTTACTACTTCTTCACTTCTACTATCAGACCTATCAACTTTATTAACTACTACTATAGGCATTAACCCTTGTGCCAAAGCTTTACCTAGAACAAATTTTGTTTGAGGCATAGGTCCTTCGGCAGCATCAACTAGTAAAACTACACCATCAGTCATACCTAACACTCTTTCAACCTCTCCTCCAAAATCTGAATGCCCTGGTGTATCTATTATGTTTATTCTAGTTTCCTTCCAAATTATTGAAGTAGGTTTTGCTAAAATAGTTATGCCTCTCTCTTTTTCTAAGTCACCACTATCCATAAGCCTATCTGATATAACTTGATTTTTCCTAAAAATACCCGTTTGTTTCATTAAAGAATCAATTAAAGTTGTTTTTCCATGATCAACATGTGCTATGATTGCTATATTACGTAACATTAATTTTTTATAAATTATTTTAAAGAATTATTATTGTTAAATTTCAAATATTTTCAAACTTTTTAATCTTATTAACAAAATTTTTTGATAATTTTGTTGATTGCATATTTACTTGGTCAGTATAAACTTGTGTAATTTTACCAAGAGCTAATAATTTTTTTTTATCTTTTTCAAATAAACCTATATCAAATGTAATACTAGAATAACCAATTTTTGATGTATTTATTCCTGCTTCTATTAATTGGTCGAATAATAAAGGTTTTTTATATTCTAAAATAGTTTTAATTACATGAAAATCTTTTTTATATTTTTTAACTTCTAAAGCGTAATTATATTTTAGCGTTCTATAATATTCTGTAATTACACAATCAAAATAGGTTAAATAATGTGCATTAAATACAATACCTTGAGCATCAACTTCTGCATATCTTACTCTAAAAGTATATAAAAATTTAAAATCAGTTTTCTTCATAATAATGTTTAATAGAAAGCGATATTACTTACATCTAGATTAACTCTATGTTTCTTACCAAATGCCACAATTGCAATAGACTTAATATGTTTTGATTTAATATTTTTAGGCAGCAAAGTGCCTGAACTTGAAAACTCTGAAAGATCTAATCTTATTTCCTGCCAGTTACTATTTGTATAAAATTTACCTTGATAATACTGCCAAGGCAACAAAGTAAAACTTGTTCTTATATGAATAAAATAATCAGTATTATTTCCTCTACATTTAAACTTTATACCTTTAAATTTTTTATTATTCACGTGGGTAATTTTTTTTCTTACCTGAATAAAACCTCCATTATTTTCTAAACTTACAAAACCTGTTAATCTTATAAAGCTTACATTTTCTTCAGATATTATCTTGTAATCACCAAATGATACTCCCCCCATAACTTGATCTGAAATAAATTCCCAGTTTTTTTGATTTTTATTAATGAAGTTATCAATCAAAATTTCATCTGCTTTCACTGAACTAGTAAATATATTTAAAATAATTATAATAAAAGTATTAACTTTGTTTATAAACATATATATAGTAATATCATGTTTAAATTTTTAATTCATATTTTTTTATTTTCAATTTCTATTTCTGCTTTACACAGTCATGATTACAATAAAAATAATGTCGAAATATTTCATCCTATTTTAAAAATTGTAAAAGAAGATGCAAGAGTGGGAGCAGGATATATGATAATAACAAATAATTCTAATAAAAAAATTGAGTTAATTGGTTTAAAGTCAGAAATTTCTCAAATACAAGAGATACACGAAGTTTTATTAAAAAAAGAAGTTTATAAAATGCGTCCTATTAAAAAAAACTTAATCATTAAATCTGGTGAAAATTTAGAATTTAAGCCAAAATCTTATCATTTTATGTTTTTTGATATTAATAAAAATTTAAAAAATAATGAAATGTTAGATGCTAAACTAATCTTTAAAAAAGATCTTGTAATACCTATTAAATTTAAAGTAATTATAGGAAACAAAGGTCATAAACATTAATAACATATTATAATTCCTAAAATCGAAAGTATCATTTGCAATAAATACACACTTACAGACAAAAAATGTAGTTTTTTAAATTTTTTAGAATATGTATTTTTTTTTTTATCTTCATCTGCAATATCATTTATTTTTGGCATAACATAATATAAATTAATTAGGAAAAAAATAAATAAAACTAATGATAAAAAAAAACTAGTTAGATTTTTTTCAAAAATAGAAATTAGTATTGCAATTACAGATACAGCTAAACCAAACTTAAAATTTTTAGGAAATATCCTTCTTAATAATTTAGAGGCATTTTGTTTATTTAAACTGACATTTATTACCGGCGCTATACATGTGGTAAAAAAAAACATATAGCTTATTAATATAGTATATATAATTACTAACATACATATTAATACGTTAAATTATTAGAAATAGTTGATAGTTTATGAAAAAATCTGAAAGAATAGTTTTTATAATTAAAGAGCTTAATAGACTTTATCCTAAAACACCTACTCCATTGAAACATTCTAATCTTTATGAACTATTGATAGCAGTTTTGTTAAGTGCGCAATGCACGGATGAAAGAGTAAATAAAATTACCCCTAATTTGTTTAAAAAAGCCAATAGCTCTAAAAAAATGCTCAATCTAAATATCAATGAGATTTATAAAATAATTCGTCCTTGTGGATTAGGTCCTCAAAAGTCAAAATCTATATACAATTTATCTAGAATTATTGAAAAAAAATATAATGGAAAGGTTCCAAAAACTCTCGAAGAACTGGAAAGATTACCTGGTGTAGGCCATAAAACTGCAAGTGTTGTAATTTCACAAGGTTATGGTATTCCTGCATTTCCTGTTGATACTCACATTCACAGGTTAGCACAAAGATGGAGTTTAACTTCTGGAAAAAATGTTAGACAAACTGAAAAAGATCTTAAAAAACTATTCCCTCAGGAAAAGTGGAATAAACTACATTTACAAATTATTTTTTATGGTAGAGAGTTTTGTAGTGCAAGAAGCTGTGATGGAACAAAATGTTTTATTTGTAAAACTTGCTTTCCAAAAAGAAAAAACCCTGTCTTAACATTAAAAAGTTAAAGGGAACTTTTTATATAAAGCTTGTATTTCAGAGTTTATTTCAGAATTAAGTTTTAAATTAATTCCTACTAAAATTTTTTTTAGTTGTAAAATGTTCGTTGCACCAAAAATAACTGACCCCATAAATGGTCTCTCATTGCAGAAAGCTAGAGACATATGTATGGGATCAATATTATATTTCTGAGCAAGTCTAGAATAGGCAGAAACAGCAAGATCAGAGTTTTCATTAACTATTTTTCTAATTTTATCATCCCTAGATAGTCTAGAACCTTTTGGAATTTTGTTACCAATATACTTACCTGTAAGTAATCCTCTAGCTAATGGTGAGTAAGCCAATAAAGGTATATTTTCATTTATTGATAATTCATTAAAATCATTATCAAAAAGTCTACACATTAAACTATATTCGTTTTGTATTGATGCAATGCACAAATTTTGTGTCTCTTTTATAATTTCATTTAGCTTCATTACTCCCCAACAAGTTTCATTAGATACACCAATTGCCCTAACTAATCCTTCTTTTTTTAGTTCAACTAGTGCATTAATGATACCTAAATTTTCATCTTTAATTTTATTATTATCTTGTTTTACTGGTATATAGTTCCAATAAGATCTAAAATGATAAGACCCTCTATTAGGCCAGTGTAATTGATATAAATCCACGTAATCAGTTTTAAGTCTTTTTAAGCTATCCTGTAATGCTACTTTAATTACTTTCTGTGTAATAGGGCCTCCATCTCTTATATACTTGAATCCATTTCCTACTACTTTGGTAGCTAGAATAATTTCTTTTCTTTTTAGTTTATTATCATTAATCCAATTTCCAATTATTTCCTCAGTTCTGCCACTAGTTTCTTTTCTTATTGGACATGTGGGATACATTTCAGCAGTATCTATAAAATTGATACCAGCAGAAATTGCCTCATTAATTTGTAGGTGAGCGTCAGACTCTTTGGTCGTTTCACCATAAGTCATTGTGCCTAAGCAATAAGAAGAAACCTTTAAATCAGATTTTCCTAAGTATCTAAATTCCATACTTAAAATTAGAACAATTATTCAATAAAATCAGCTACTTTTTATTGATATTTAAAATTTTTTTTATTTCATCACTACTATAACCAATTTCTTCTAATATTTCTGTACTATTTTCTCCTAAAGAAGGCTGATGCTTTCTGATTGGAAGTGACATACTATTAATTTTTATGCCTGTATCTGGTGATACTAGATTGCCTTCTGTGGGATGCCTTATCTTTCTAAAAAAGTTTACTTTTTTTAAATGTTTATCTTTTTGTAAATTTTCTAAAGTATTAACAACGCCATGAGGAATATCATTTTTTTTTAAAACCTTACACAACTGCTGATTAGTTTTTTCTTTAACACTTTCTTTAATTAACTTATAGAGTAAATTTATATCTTTTGATCTTTCTTTAATATTAGAAAATCTTTTATCATTTTTTAAATCTTTCCTATCAATTATTTCAAAGAAATTTAACCATTGCTTATCAGTATAAGGTAAGATACATATATACCCATCTTTAGTTCTATAAGGTTTTCTATTTTTCGATAATAATCTAGGGTATCCTGCTGTTCCTTTACTAGGAGAAAACATTTGACCATATTGATGCTCTAATAAAACATAAGAAGCCATTCCTTCAAACATTGAAATTTCAACACAACTACCTTCTCCTTTTCTTAACACTTTAATATAAGCCGACAAAAGGGCTGTACTAGCAAGCAAGCCAATAGTTTTATCTGCGATAACCGAAGGAACAAATAAAGGTTCTTTTTTCCCTATTTTATAAAGACTAGCTAATCCAGATTGGCCTTGAATAATATCGTCAAATGCTGGTTGTCCTGTATATGCTCCTAATTTTCCATAACCATATAATCCTACAAAAATAATTTTTTTATTCTTTTTTTTTACTTTGGTTGGAGTAAAGCCTAAACGATTAATTTTTTGGGGTCTCATGTTATGAATCAAGACATCAGATCTCTTAATTAATTTCCATAAAACTTTCTTTGATATATTTTGTTTCAAATCTAATGTAATACTTCTTTTATTTCTGTTCACTCCTAAGTACATAGATGCCATATCTGGAGATTTTTGTATTCCTATACTGCGGGTCATATCTCCTTTAATATCTTCTACTTTAATAACATCTGCACCTAAATCACCTAACAATTGGGTTGTGTATGGACCCATAATAATATTAGTTAAGTCAATAATTTTTAAACCAGAAAGTGGTAAATCAGAAATCATCTTTTAGATTATAAATGTAAATGAAAAAAATTCAATTTAAGCTACTTACATATAACTATAGTATTTAGACCCTCTTTTACTAAATCGTGTTTTATCAAAATAATTTCATCCAAGGTTTTGTTTTTATAATTAATAGGTTTAATATAGAAAGCTTCCTCTGTAAGAAACTGTGTTGTCAGTGTATTATATAGTAATTTTTCTCTTTCAGATAATTGAAATATTCTTCCATTATGTATTTTAATCAAGCTGTCTAATATTCTAAAAGAGTTTCTTTTATTTATTTCTTCTTTTGACATAGAAAAAGTATTATCTAATCCAATTTTTTTTAAAATAACTGATTTATCAGAATATAAGTCTAAAATCTTGCTAAAGTCTTTATATTTTGCTTTTAGTTCTTTTTGATAAGTATTCACAAAAAAACCACTATTACTGTTAAAAATTATAGGATTTAAAGCAGCACCTTCCTTGCAAATTAAATCTAATTGAAATTCTTTTTTTTTAAGGTAGGTATAATTATTATTATAAGCTTTTAAAAAAATAAAAAAGAAAAAAAGAAAAGTTAAAAAACTAAGTATCGATAAAAAATTTAGTGAATATACATTTTCAAAATTTATTTTCTCATTTGCGCTGTTTTGCTTATTATTAAAAATATTTTTATTCAAAGTATTTATAGCAAATATTATAACTAAATTTACAAAAAATATTACTGTAGCTATAGTTCTTGCCTCTCCTCCAAATATCAAAGGTTGAGATAATAGTGTTGCTAGGAAAATTAAAAAAATTAAAAGATAATATTTTACTCTATATTTGAGAAATAAAATTAGAGATAATACACCTCCAATGACAAATAGGGTTAAAATAATTATTCTATAATAATTGAATTCTATAAATAAAAATCCTGAAGAATGATCAAATCTCTCTATATATATTTTAGATTTATTAAAAAAATTATAGATTTGTAGAAATGAGCCAACAACGTAATTTTCTGGGTTTAAAATAAAAGTATTGATAATTATATTTCTTTTTGCTTTTATTGATTCATTACCTTTTAAATTTTTAATGTTAGGATAATCTTTAAATATTTTTGTCCATAAGGTGCCAGGCAAACTATCATATTTATCATTTAAGTAATACTTACCTAACTCATGAGTTGCATACCAAGAGTCATAAACATTCCCAAACTCTTTGGCCGTATTCGGTGCTTTATTTTCAAGTAATATTTGATTTGTAACTATTATAAAAAGCAAAGAAATAATTGATGCTAATACTAACTTATATGATTCTATAATAGAATATTTTCTTATAAAAATAAAAGCCCATATACATAGAATAGGCAAGATAAATGGAATGCTTGGCCTGATAAGATAACCCAAAATTAAAAATAAAAAAAATATTATGAAATTTATTAATTTATTGCTTTTTATGTTAATAAATTTAAAATAAAATATGAAAGCTATACCTCCTAATATATAACCTAAGTTTTCTGTACTAGCTCCTCCTACATGTTCGATTAAAAAGTCAGTAGATAAACTTGCAAAAATTATTGAACAGAAAAAGCCATATTTTTGGTGAATTAAAGAAGAACACAAAAATGTAATTATTGCTGTAAAAAAAGTTATAAAAAGTTGTACAGTTTTTACATTCAAATCAAATTCTGCTAATAATCCAGCATATACTATAGGAAAAATGATTCTTCCTTTATCTGAATAAAATTTATCTTCTAGCAAATATTTAGAAGCTTGTTGAACGTAATCTACCGCATCGTTTGATGGAAATAATCCTAAGTCTAACCACCTAGTATACAATAAATTTTCGTGTATAGTTATTAAAACTAGCCCAAGTACAAAACACGAAATAATTGCTATACATAAAAGTTCAAAATGCTTAGAAGTAACCTTTAACATTACTATTTTATTAAAAATTAATAAAACAAAAGCTAAGATAATTAACAAACTTGAATGAAGATAAAAAATATCATAGTTCCAAGCAATAACCTTATAAGAATTATATCCCAAAAAGAAAGTTATTATAGGAAATAGTATTAAAGATATCTGTATTATTTTAAATTTTTTCAACATAAAGGATTTTTGGTTGCGGGGGCAGGATTTGAACCTGCGACCTTCAGGTTATGAGCCTGACGAGCTACCGGGCTGCTCCACCCCGCGCTGTTTTGTATGAATGAAAAATGTATAAATGTTTAATGGCACTTAAAAAACCTGGCAGCGACCTACTC